>NZ_JBYITD010000059.1:0-43761 GCF_057708945.1 Nonomuraea sp. bgisy101 | reverse complement strand
CGGATCCACCAGGTATCGCCGGCTCGACGTGCCCCGCCTGGCGGAATTCGAGGCCACCAGCGTCTACTACGCGGCGACCGCGGTCGAAGCTCGTCTGTGCCGCCACGATCCGGTCGCGGTCGTGGGCGGCGGCAACTCGGCCGGGCAGGCCGCGGCGTACCTCGCCCAGCATGCCGCCCGGGTACGCCTGCTGGTCCGGTCCTCCGACCTCAGGAAGAGCGACCTGCGAAGCGGGTCGATCAAACGGATGGCCTCCGCGGTCGGTGAGAGCGCCATGGCGATCAGACAGGTGCACGAGCATCTCGAGATGAGCGGCGTGAAATAGATCTAGGTAAAGGGTGATTTTCCTTCGCTGAGCGCCACGGCCTGCTTTCCGAGGACGAAATTCTTGCTCGCGAGCTCGACTATGTCCGCGTCCTGGACGAATTCGGCCGCGAACTCGGTCACCCCGTCTTTGATGATGTCTTCACCGTCGATCTGCGGGTTGCCTCCAAGCCGGGCCGATAAGGCCAGCCGTCAGCGACCGCGACACCGGCGAGCTGGCACGACAGCACGCGCCTCTCCGGAGGGTGTCCGCCGCTCGCCGCTCCGCGTCATGGTCACAGGAGCAGGCCCAACAGCCGGGACATGCGCTGCCAATGCTCGCTGGAAGGGTTCTTGAGGTCGGGTTCGACGATCTTGAGCGCGCGGGCGAGCACCATGGACAGCCCGCCGGCCACGGCCGGCAGCCGGGCCTCGGCGTCTACGCTGAGCGACAGGTCGAGCGGCGGCAGCGCGGTGAGCTGCTCCAGGATCGGCGATAGCTCCAGCTCCTCGTCCAGGTCGCGGAAGTCGTGCATGTTCTCCTGTAGTCCCTTGGTAATGGGCAGGTCCCATGGCTGGATGATGTCGCGCCTGTTCTCCTTGGCCGCGGCCTCGGCGACGACGAGCATGTCGTACAGCTTCTGGTTGACGAAGTCGTTGAAGCGCTTGAGGTCGTTCTTGTCCACGTCGAGTCCCGCGGCGGCGCGGAAGAAGCGCTCGAATCTGGCGTGTGCCATCACCGGCATGTCGATCACCGTCTTCTCTGTCGATTTCCTGTGGTGGTGAACCTCTCGTGCACCAGGCGCACGGCCATGGCGCCCTCCCCCACCGCGGAGGCGACCCGCTTGACCGATCCGCTGCGGACGTCGCCCGCGGCGAAGACGCCCAGGTGGTCGGTCTCCAGGGGAAGCAGTGCATTCCAGGTGGTGGATTGTCCCGTGACGATGAAGCCGCGGTCGTCGAGCGGCACGGCGCCCTCCAGCCACTTGGTGTGCGGATCGGCGCCGATGAAGACGAACATCGCCCTGGTCGCGATCTCCAGGGACTTCCCTGTGCGCTTGTTGCGGACGCGGACACTTTTCAGGGTGCCGTCGCCGATGAGGTCGCATACCTCGGTGTCGTGCATGATCTCGATGCCGGGCGTGCGGTCGAGCTCGTCGGCGAGGTAGTGGGACATGCTGGCGCGCACGTCGTCACCGCGTACGATCATGCGCACCGACGACGCGTTCGTGGCCAGGTAGAGGGCCGCCTGACCGGCGGAGTTGCCGCCGCCGACGATGACCACCGGCGAGCGGCTGCACATGCGCAGCTCGAACGGGGTGGCCGCGTAGTAGACACCCGATCCCTCGTACTTCTCCAGCTCGGGGACCTGCAGCCGCCGGTAGCGGGCGCCGGTGGCGATGATCACGGCGTGGCCCTTGACGGTGTTGCCGTCCTCGACGACGACGCCGTAGAAGCCGTCGTCCGGCTGCAGACCGGTCACCTCGGCCGGGACGGTCAGCACCGCGCCGAACTTCCGCGCCTGGATGATGGCGCGCTCGGCCAGCTCGGCGCCCGAGATGCCGGAGGGGAAGCCGAGGTAGTTCTCGATGCGGGAGGAGGTGCCGGCTTGGCCGCCCGCGGCCACTGCGTCGAGCACGATGGTCGTCAGCCCTTCCGAGGCCCCGTACACGGCGGCGGCCAGGCCCGCGGGGCCCGCGCCCACGACGACCAGGTCGCTGACCCCGGTGCCGGGCACCGGGACGGGCAGGCCGATCGCCTTCGCCAGCTGGGCGACGGTCGGGTTGCGCAGGACCTTGTCGCCGCGCCAGATCACGACCGGGGTGTCCTCGGGCGGGATGCGCAGCTCGCGCAGCAGCGCGTCCGCCTCCTCGTCCTCCTCCAGGTCGATCCACCTGTGCGGCACCCTGTTGCGGGCAGCGAACTCGCGCAGCCGCCGGCAGTCCGCCGAATAGCGGGAGCCGATGATGCGGAAGCCGGTGCCCAGCCCGATCAGTAGGGACCGCCGGGCCAGGTAGGCCCGCAGGATGAGGTCGCCGAGTGCCTGGTCCCGCGCCACCAGCGCGCGCACCTCGTCGGCCGGCACGGCCAGCACCTCGCCTGGCTCCTGGACGACGGCGGTCAGGAATCCCGCCTGGCCGGTGAGCAGGCTGAGCTCGCCGAGGAACCGGCCCGGGCCGTGGACGGCGATCGTCCGCTCGTCCGGGCCGCGCCCCTCGACCATGGCGACCTTGCCGGTCAGCACGACGATGAACTCCGCGGTGGGCTCCCCCTCACGGAACAGGACGTCGCCTCCCGACACGGCCCGGCGCTCGCCGCGGGGGGAGAGCTCGGCGAGCTGCGCCTCGCTCAGCCGGGGATAGGCGCCGTACAAGTCCGGCGTCTCGGGTACCGGCGTCATGCGCGCGCCTTGACCGCGTCCTCGACCCATCTGCGCAGCTCGTGGGTGGGCGCGCCGCCCACCCGCTGGGCGACGACCTCGCCGCGGACCATCATCATGAGCGTCGGGATGTGCTTGATCGCGAGGCGCTCGGACAGGCGTGGCAACCGGTCCACGTCGACGAGTTTGACGCGGCCGGCCCGGTCCTGGGAGACCTGTTCGAGCGCGGGCGTGACCATCCGGCACGGCCTGAACCAGTCCGCCCAGAAGTCGACGGTGACCGGTAGCGCCGATCGCTCGGCGACCTCGGCGAACGTGTCGTCGCCCGCCTCGGCGATCCAAGGCAGCAGGGGCTGATGGCAGCTCCCGCACTGGGGGACGCCGTCGGCCGCGGCAGGCACCCTGTTCCGTTTGCCGCAGTTCGGGCAGGCGATGGTGGACGTCATGTCAGCTGCCCGGTCCGGGAAGGTGACGCTCAGCTCGCCGTGGTCGACGTCCACTGTCACGGTCGAGCCGTCGGGGACACCCCAGGCGCCCGCGCCTCCGTCCTCGCTCATCTCTCCCAGGGCCGCGTTCCTCTACCCCGGCCGGTCGTACGTCTTCGAACTCGCGGGCGGGGTAAACGTCACCGCCCCTGCGGCGCCCCAACAGCGCCATGGTGACCTCCTCGATGTGATGCACACCGTTTCGAGGCTTTCGCGGGAGCTGCCGCTTCACATCCCCCATACATGTAGTCCTGGCGCTCACGCGTCAGCCGCCGGACTCGTCGCCCTCCCGGACCGCCACGAGGCGGGTCAGCTCGACGCGGGAGTTGATCTGCAGCTTGCGTGGAAGGCGACCGTGTGGGCGCTGATGAACATCTGCTCCGCCCCCTTCCGGTTGGACCATCCGTCGGCGACCAGGAGCGAGACGTTGAGCTCGGTCTCGGTGAGGCTGTCCCAGCCGCAGACGGGCTGGTCGGCGTAGCTCCAGTGGCGGTAGCGCACGCCCATGCCGCGCAGCCGCTTGCGGACGCGGGCCGAATCCCGAACAGATCCGATCTCGTGGTAGATCGCGAGCGCGCGGTCGAGGCTTCCCGCCGCGTCGTCGTGTCGCCCGTCGGCGGCCAGCAGGACGCCGAGGTCCTCCGTGGCGGAGGCCTGCCCCCACACGTCGTCGGAGCGCCAGGCGGCCCGGGCCAGCGCCTCGCGGTCGCCGTCGAGCCGGCCGCGCGCGTGCGCGGCGGACGCGGTCAGGGGGCGCCCTGCTGTTCGGGCAGCTCACGGAGCGGCTCGGGCGCAAGAAGATGTTCATGGTCACGCTCGGGCTTTACATGGCCGCCACTGTGGCCACCGCCTTCGCCGTCCAGCCCTGGCACCTGTTCCTCATGCGCTTCCTGACCGGGATGGGCATCGGTGGGGAGTACGCCGCGATCAACTCCGCCATCGACGAGCCAATCCCGGCGCGCAATCGCGAACTCGGCCGCGTAGAGGGTGAACGTGCCGATGGCCACCGTGACCGGTGGTGAGGTTGAACAGCGCCACCTGTTCGCGTGCCTCCTGCCGCTCCCATGGCCGGGCACCCGTTCCCACAGTCGATGCACGAGGATTCGCGGATCAGGACCCCCGTGTCCGCGGAGTGCGTACGGCCCTCCTCCTCAGCGATGCGCTTGGTGTCCTCGTGATCCTGCCGCGAGCCGATGCGCCACACCCAGGTCAAGACGACGCTCTGGGCGACGATCCAAGAGACCGGTACGGACAACTGGGCGGCACCCGCGATCCCGACGGCCACGCCCACCACGACCCCCGGTACGACCGAGGTCGACAACCGCCGCCAGGAGAGGAGCCGTCGTCCGGGGCACTCCCAGGGAGCCCTCATCTGAACCACGATGTCACAGAGCGCGTTCCGCACTTGGGTACGACCTCCTCATGGGGGACCTTCCGGAGTACTCACCGATGCTGGCGCGGCTCGGGCAGCTGCCGCCGTCGGCCGAGGACCGGCTGTTCGGCTACGAGATGAAGTGGGACGGTGCACGGGCGCTCGGCTACGTGGACGGCGCCGCGCTCCGGCTGGTCTCGCGCAACGGCCTCGACGTCACGGCCGCCTACCCGGAGCTCGGACGGCTCCCAGGCGCCGTACGAGGCAACGCCGTGCTCGACGGCGAGATCGTCGCGTTCGACGAACAGGGCAGGCCGAGCTTCGCCGCGCTGCAACCGCGCATACACCAGCGGGATCCGGACAGGGTAGCGGCGCTGGCGCGCTCAACGCCGGTCTCCTACCTGATCTTCGATGTCCTACACGTGAACGTCACCTCCACCATCGACCTGCCGTATTTGGAGCGCAGAGACCTGCTCTCGAGGACCGTGGCGGCCGGAGAAAGATGGAGCGTGCCGCCCCACAGCGTCGGCCACGGGGCCACGGCGTTCCGGAGGAGCCGCGAACGGCTCCTAGAAGGCGTGGTCGCCAAGCGGCTGGCCTCGGCGTACCAGCCGGGCCGGCGCAGCCGCGACTGGGTGAAGGTGAAGAACTTCCGCACCCAGGAGGTGATCATCGGCGGGTGGAGGCCGGGAGAGGGCAGGCGTGCCGACATGATCGGATCGCTGCTCCTCGGCGTGTACGACGACGCAGGACGGCTGGTCTACGTGGGGCACGTCGGCACCGGTTTCACGGACGAGACGCTGCGGGATCTCGCAGCCCGGTTGGCACCGTACGAGCGGCCGGACAGCCCGTTCGAAGACAAGGTGCCGCTTCCGCACGCGCGCGACGCGCGCTGGGTCGATCCCGTCCTGGTGGGTGAAGTTCAGTACACGGAATGGACGGCGGACGGCCGCCTGCGGCATCCGAGCTGGCGCGGCCTGCGCCCGGACAAGCGGCCGGACCAGGTGCGGAGGGAGGAGGGCTGACTACGGGATCGGCCGGCCCTCATCCGGGAGAGCCGGGACCTCTACTGCAAGTACTACATGCCGGAGAAATGCGGACCGCCATATTACAACGGCGGCCCGCCTCGAGGCCCAACCAATTCCTGCGACGAATATCCGTTCGCCAGTACCATCCAAGGCGCCTTGCACGCGAAGGGGCATTTCTCGGTACCCGCTGTGAATCACCAGCAGAATATCGACCAGGGTCATGCGCTGCGATCCTTCTACTCACACTACCGGGTCGGCGGCGACAACGAATCCTGGGTGTGGATCCAGCCCCAATCGTGTAGCCAGTTCGATCCATCCGAGGGAGGGCCCTGTGGCCCTCCCTCACCCTTTCGGCCACTTGCGGCAGCATCTATTCACAGCCTGCCGTAGAATGCGCTCTATGAACGGCCCCAACACTCCCCGCTACGCATGGGCCGAACGCCTCCAGGCCGTGAGCGGCACAGACCACGATCTCCACAACGGTAGGGGATCTTCGCCGCACCCAACCGGATGGCTGGGAGCAACTCCCGTCAGTGAAGCCGAGCTCCTCCGTCAGGAAGAGCGCCTCGGCCGCCGCTTGCCACCGAGCTACCGAGAGTTCCTCCAGGTAAGCAACGGCTGGGACGTGAACTCCTTTACCAGTGTTCACCTTCTCCCCATCGCCGAGGTCGGGTGGACGCGCGACGTGGATCCGCACCTCGCGAACACATGGGGTCCCTCGCCTGACTCCCCGATCCCGAAATTGCCCGCCGACTATTTCTTCGACTACGACGCGCCTCAGGATCGGGATTTCTTTGAGGTCGGAGACTTTCTGTCGCACACGTTGTGCATTTCCGAGAACGTCGAGGGTAGTGTTTATCTGCTCAATCCGCACATTGTCACCTCGAACGATGAATGGGAAGCGTGGTACTTTGACTCCTTGTACGAGCTCGATGCCACCCGCTTCCGGTCGTTCTGGCACTTGATGGAGCACTCCTTCCGCGATAACGGATTTTGATTCAGTGCGTCACCCCGGCCCGCGAGTGCTCGCAAAGAACCGGGGACGCGTGGACGTTCCTGGCTAGCATCGGTGCTGGCACGGACAAACTGTTCACGCGGTTCAACGTACTGCTGTCTAAGCGCTGATTCGGCTCTGCCGCCCTCACCTAGACCATCTTCCGTGTACCGCAAAGCTCTCAGCTTGACACGGAAGACGTCCTTTCGGTTGCACGGATGAGCGGGCCAGGGCGAGGCGGACCGTTCCCTGCTGCGTCGCCAACCCGGACGAGGCGATGCTGCCGTTGCCGATGGAGCACGTCGCCGGGGCCTTTCAACCTGCGCCAGGGGCTGACTCCACGACCGTCCTGTCCATCACGCCCGCTCAGCCACTGGCCGAGCGCACCGAATACACGGTTGAGGTGACCGGCGCCAAGGATGACGCGGGCAACGTGATGGCGTTGCACACCTGCTCGTTCGCCACGAAGGAGCTCCCACCGCCGCCGAACTCACCGACGGTGGCCAGCGAATACGTACGGCCGACCAACACCGCAGACGCGACCACCACACTCACCCCCGAGTTCCGGGCCGAGGTCACCGACCCCGACGACCGGCCCATGACACTCACCGTCGAGGTCCAACACGACCCCGCCGTCCCCAGCCAAGGCACCGGAGCCATCTGGACCGGCACCACCACAACCACCGTCGCCTCCGGCAACTACACCGGCATCTTCGTCCCGTCCGGGAAACTCACCGACGGATGGAAGGTCCGCCGGCGCGCCCGCGCCACTGCCGCCGGCTCAACGGCGCCTGGACCACCTGGGCCCCCTTGACCAGGCGGGCGAACAGCGAACTCGCCCCCGACGGCGTGCTACACGGCGCACAACAAGGCCGCCGGACGCGATCTGGGGGCTTTCTACTCCCGCTATCGCGTCTTCACCTCGAGCTCCCATGAAGGCGGCGCGGGCAACTGGCCGTCCAACGCCTTCTGGGTCAGAATCCGCACCGGCACGCCACCGTCATAACTCCGCAGTCAGGAGGGGGCATCCTCTGGGATGCCCCCTCCTGGCGCACCGACAATCGGGAGGTGATCATGCGGTCGCCGACGTACCTGCACGACCTTCTGGTCTCGACTCTCTTCACCGAAGAACTCGATCACGACATGGACCTGTGGTCGCTGGGATTCAGCGCCCTTTGGATCAAGGGAGCGGATCTCGGCACCCTCGCCCAAGCCTTCTCCTTGGACCTCTCCGCCCGCACCCCGAGCCACCTGAGCGAAATCCTCGACCACAACGGCGACGACGGTTCTCTCTGGGTAGCCGAGGCCGGAGGTTGGACGGGCATCATGCCGGCACGTTCCGACGACGCTTTCCTGCTGTCGCTGACCGAAGGAGGCCGTCACGCCCTCAGCTTCAGCATGGACGTCAACGGCCATGACAGCTTCAAGTACATCCGGGACGGGGACACCATCGCCTCTTTCCGGCCCACCTGGCCCGACTCCAAGCACGGCAGCGACCCGCACGCGCTCGATCACCTGATGGATGGGCTGCGCTTCCAGGTCAGTGGCGACGGCAACCCCGTGGAAGAGGACGAGAGCATCAGCTCGACCCTGGCGTTGATCGGCCGCATAACGAAAACGGACATGGCCGCTGACTGGCTTGAGGCGGTGCACTCTCGCATCGGACTGACCTCAATTTCCTGAAGCGCGCCGTGAACTGTTGGACCGGATCCTGATCCTCAGCGAACCCCCTCATGCTCCGCGCGTACCTGATCCACTACAACGGGCACAGGCCGCACCAAGCCTGGAACCAACGTCCCCCGGATACCGCACCGCAGCCCACCCGCGACGTGACCGACCTCAACGACCAGCGGTCCATCCGCCGAAAACCGGTCGTCGCAGGCATGATCAGCGGCGGAGCCAATCGCCGAGTTCCTCCGGGCCTGAGTCGGCGCTCTGGGCGGTTTCTTACGCGGACGTCGGCCGTCCGCCGGCCTCCGGTGCGCCGGTCAGATGCCCCGCACGGAGGCGATGGTGAAGGGCCGCTGGGGCGTCCCCTCGCCGACCGGACCGCCCTTGTCGAACTGGGAACGGACCACATAGAGCGTTCCTCTGCTGCGCACCAGCGTCGTCGGGAACTGCAGTGCATCGTCGGTCACGCGTCGCTCCATCCGGGCCGACGTGCCGTCCGCGGCGATCCGCCACCGGGTGATGGTGTCGGTGACGTTGTGGGCCACCCAGAGCGTGCCGTGCCGCAACTCCAGCCCGTCGGCGTACTTCATGTCGCCGCCGCGCAGGGCGACCCTGCCGATCGCGCCCGAGGAGAGGTCGAGCCGGTACAGGTCGCCCCCGGTCAGGTCCACGGTCAGCAGGAAGCGTCCGGAGGGGTCGGCGACGATCCCGTTGAGCGTGAACGCGCTCGGCTCGTGCGGTTCCAGCGCGTCCTTGAGGTCGTAGCGGGGCTCGAGGGGGGCGGACCGCCCGCTCGCCTTGGCCACCTGGTCGGGCGTGACGCGATAGACCACGGCGCGGACGCTGTCGGTCAGGTAGGCGGTGCCGTCGGGGGTGATCGCGACGTCGTTGACGAACCGGGGGTCCCGCCCCTCGACCTCGAAGGCGGCCAGCAACCGGCGGGTGCGGGTGTCGTAGACGGACACGCCGGTCGTGGAGTCCGTCACCCACAGGCGCCCGAGGCGGTCAACCTTCAGGCCGTTGGCGGTGTCGCGCCCATCCGCGCCCGCCGGCAGGAAGACCGAGGCCGCGCGCCCGCCGGGCGTCATCTTGAAGATCGTTCCGTCGGTGTACGAGCCGGCGTAGAGGTCTCCGGTGCGGGAGTCGGCGGCGATGCCCTCGGGGTAGACCCGCTCGCCCGGCAGTTCGTACGCCGGGGAGATCCGCGCGTGCGCCGGGGCGTGGGCGGGCACCGCCTGGGGATGGGCGGGTACGACCACGACCGTGCCTGCCGTGTCGGCCCGTGCGGGAACCACGCAGGTCAGGGCGGCGAGGGCCGCGGCTGCGATGGTCTTGCGAAGGGGAGGCATGCGTCGCTCCTGAGGTTGATAGCTCTCTATTCTTTGAATGAACACATATGATAATTAGAGCTCTAATATTCGTCAACAGGCGAGCGCATGAGGCCGCTACCATGCGAAGATGACCTCGATGCCGGTTCCCGAGCGCCTGGGCAGCCACCTCAAGCGCGCCGAGCAAGCGCTCAGCGCGGCCAAGAGCGCCGCACTCAAGGGGACCGGCCTGACGGTGCCGCAGTACGCGGCACTCCTTCACCTCTCCGACAACCCCGGCATCTCAGCCGCGGCGCTGGCGAGGGCCTGCGCGGTCACCGCCCCCACCATGAACACTGTGCTCAGAAACCTCCAGGAGAGCGGCCTCATCGAGCGCTCCCCGCATGAGTGGCACAAGAACATCCTGGAGACCCGGCTCACCGAGAAGGGCGAGAAGGTGCTGGCCGAAGCCGACACCCGCGCGGTGCGGGTCGAGCGCGGACTGGCCGCCGAGTTCAGCCAGGAGGAGCGGGACACGCTCGTCACCCTGCTGGGGCGATGCATCGACCACCTCCAGTCCACCCGCCACGCGTAGCCCGCTGCCCGGTCCGCCGATCCTGCCTTCCGGCCGCCCGACGGCGTCCGGGCATGGCGCTTCCCCACGCACGTGGCACCCTGTGGGTGCCAAGAACTCGACCATCCCATGCGACCTGCGCGTATTCGTGGATCAGCCCGCCGAGGCGGTCGCGTCGGATGATCTTGAAATCGTCCTCGACCGGGTCAGGAAGGGCTCACAGCGGAGCGGCCTGGAGTTATGAGGCCTGACCGCTGCGTCGATCCTCAGCGGTGCGGCGGCTCGGAGAGTCTGCGGCGGATGGCGTCCATCTGATCGATGGAAAGGCTGATGGCCGCCATGCGGGCGTCTCGCCGGGCATGCTCGGTCGGGTGAAGCGGACCAGCCGGGGTCACCGCCTGTAGACAATGCGCGATGACCGCCGCCTTCGTATTGCGTACCAGGTGAAGCGAAACGAGCATGCACCGATGATGGTGGCTTGTACCCTGATCAACTGTTCGTGCCAAGCGCGATGGTGGGAGACGGGGCATGACTTCGAGGCTGGCCGGTGACGTGGTCGGCGGTCGCTACCGGCTGGCCGCCGAGCTGGGGTCCGGTGGTTTCGGGCGGGTCTGGCGGGCTCGCGACCTGACCCTCGACGTGGACGTTGCGATCAAGGAACTGCAACTGCCGCCGGGGATGCCGGAAACCGGACGAGCCGAGCGGCTGGCGCGCGCCACGCGCGAGGCCCGCAATGCCGCCCGGTTGCGCAAGCACGACGGCATCATCGCGATCCACGACGTCGTCATCGACGACGGCCTTCCCTGGATCGTCATGGAACTGGTCGACGGCTGCTCGCTGGACGAGCACGTCAAGCAGCACGGACCTCTTCCGGTGGGCAGGGCCATCGCAGTCGCCGTGGCACTGCTGACGGCGATCGGCGCGGCACACCGGGAAGGTGTCGTGCACCGCGACATCAAACCGGCCAACGTCATGCTCGACGAGAACGGGAAGGTCCTGCTCACCGACTTCGGGACCGCGATCCACTCCACCGACACCGCACTGACCGCCACCGGGATGTTCATCGGCTCGGCGGAGTACACGGCGCCCGAGCGGCTGCGCGGCAGCGACGGCCTTCCCGCCGGGGATCTGTTCTCCCTCGGCGTGACGCTCTACCAGGCCGTCGAGGGCGTCTCACCGTTTCGCCGCGATACCCAGGAAGCGACGTTGGCCGCAGTGCTACTGGAGGAGGCCCCGGCGCCGCGACGAACCGGGCCGCTCACGCAGCTCATCACCCGGCTACTGGACAAGGACCCGGGCCGCAGGCCGACGGTGGACGAAGCACTGGCCATGGCAGGTGACATAGCGAGTGAGCAGCCAGCAACCACGGTCCGCGTGCGGCGCGACACCAAGATCCTGCCGATCCAGTCGAAGAAGTGGCCGCCCGTTGGTGTTGCCGCGCCGATGGTGTTCATGTCGGCGATTGCGGTCCTGACGGCGCTCGGCGTCGCCGGACTCCCTGATCCCGGCGGAACGTGGGAGCAGTTCGAGAAATACGGGTACCACGATGCCGTACTCGGCGTCGCCGTAATGATCGCCGCCGTTGCCGATGTCGTTCTCGTCGGCTTGGTGTGCGCCAGTTTCGCGCGGTTCCTGCCGGCGAACGTCGGCAAGATCGTCACCGCTGTCGTCGGTGTCGCCGGGCTCGTCTTCGGCTGTGGCGCGACCGCTTTCGCCTTCCACGGCGCCGGCGAGATCTTGGGGAACGCGATGGAGCTCTCCGGGCGGGAGTCCGCGGAAGCGCCGCTGGCCTTGATCAGCATCGTCGTCCTCGTCGCTGTCGGGTCGGCCTGGAGCTCGCAGCGCCCCGATCGACGGGAAACGATCAGAGGTCGGACACGATCATGACCTGTCGTGCCTCAAACTCGCATGTACGGCTTGAGCTGGGGTTACTCCACCTGGATCATGCGGCTCGGCGGTACTCGTTGATCGCGCCACCGAGCACTCTGCGGCGTTCGATCCGGCCTTCCGTCGACTGAGATTGAGGATCTGCACGTCATCACGTCAGCGGCATACCGCTGACGGGCTGCACCGTCCACACCGCGGTCGGCTGCGCGCTCACCCACCCAGACGCAGCCGCCGGGTACCGTGCTCAGTGAAGACCAGCCCACATACCGGCGGCGTGCGGGATTTCCCACGCTGTGGAGGGGGCGATCGTGTAGCCCAGGCGGACCAAATCGCCCTGGATCCGCCGATGCCCCGGGTCGGATTCTCCCGCGTCATCCGCACGATCAGCGCCTTGACCGGCCGGCGGGTGCAAGGCCGACACGGGCGCCGACTGTCGGTGAAGGTCCACTTCCGCGCCACGAGGTCGCGATGCCAGTGCAAGATCGTCGCACCGATCCGGCACCGATGACGATCCGCGCCCTGTCTGGCGGTCCCGGGTCCGATGCGACGGTTCAGTCGAGGATCTCGACGTACCCGTCGGTGCCGTGAACGCGGATACGCTGCCCGTCCCGGATCAGCCGGGTGGCCTGCTCCACGCCCACGACGGCCGGCAGGCCGTACTCCCGCGCGATCACCGCCCCGTGCGTCATCAGGCCGCCTACCTCCGTCACCAGTCCGGCGACGGTGACGAACAGGGGGGTCCAGCTGGGGTCGGTGTAGGCGGTGACCAGAATGTCGCCCGCCTCAAGGTCGGCCCGCGCCATGTCCATGACGACACGGGCACGGCCCTCGACCGTCCCGGCCGAGACCGGGAGCCCGGCCAGCGCGCCGGGCGGGGCGTCGTCACGCCGATACCGGCCAGTGATGACCTCGCCGTCCGAGGTGAGGACCCGGGGCGGTGTGAGCGCCTCGTACGACCGGAACGCCTCCCGCCTTTCCAGAATGAGTTCGGCGTCCACGTCGTTGGTGCGCACGACTTCCTGCAACTCCTGGAACCGGAGGAAGAAGATGTCTTCTTTCTCGCGCAGGGTGCCGGACCGGACGAGGCGATCGGCTTCCCGCAGCAACGCCTGCTTGTAGGCGAAGTAGCGGCTGACCATGCCGTACTTGGGGTACTCCCGATATCCTGCCAAGGTACGGACGCGGTCGATCATCCGCTTGGTCTCCTCGGCCTTCTGCTCCCCGTCGGGTAGGGCGCGCAATCGCGTCAGCAGCTCCTGTTCTTTCCGTCGTGACTCTTGGCGTCCTTGTTCGAAGCGTCGCTTGCCGGCACCCGGTTCGAAGTTCTTGATGTTGCCGAGAATGGTGGGCACGAGCGTGGCGGGATGCTCGCTCCAGCGCGTTCTGGTGATGTCGATCTCGCCCGCGCAGCGCATGCCGTACTCGTCGAGGTAGCCCCGGATGGCGTCACGTGCTTCCCGTCCGCCGGCCAGCCCGGCCAGCTCGTTCAAGAAGCCGTCGCCCTGCCGGCCTTCGTCCACGACATGGTGCAAGAACGCCACGACGTCCGCGTGCGGCCGGATCGTGTCCGCGACATCAAGGAGCGCCAGCCCCATCTCCGACGTGACGTTGTGGGGGACGGATTGCGTGAGCGCGTCGGCCGCGTTCTTCTCGCCCAGCCACGCCTCCAGGTGGTCATTGAGCCACCAGGTCCCCTCCGTCCCCGCCATGATCACCTGGAAGCTCCGCGGATCGAACAGGACGCGCCTCAGCTCTGCGATGTCGGCCTGGATGAAGTCGAGCAGCGCCGGCCCGGACAGACCCTGGATCGTGCGCCGCAGGGTGGCGACGGACGCCTGATTGTGTCGGACCAGCTGGGTGACGACGGCCGAATCGGTCTCGATCGGGGCGGGTGAGCCACCGGCGGGTGCGGCGCCGCCAGAATCTTCGTCCGGAAGCGAGCGGAGGAAGCCGCGGTCGAGGACGGTCTGTAGCGCGTCCCGAATCAGCGGGTCGGACCTCCCCACCGTCTCGAGGAGGCTCGCGCGACCCGCGGGCGTCGCCAGGGCGGCGGCTACGTCGACGAACAACCGTCCGCCCGCCTCGTGCATCGGCCGTGGCGTCGTCAGCTGCCAGAAGGAGAGCCCCAGCGGCTTCATCGCATCGGTCATCATCTGCTGGTGACCGACGGAGAGGTAGACATGATTTTCTTGGTCATCGGTCGTGGGGATGGGGAACAGGGTGGTGATCGGCCGGCTCTGGACGATGTGGAAGTCGTCGCCGACCAGGCACCATTCGATGTCCTGGGGCTGGCCGAAGTGCGCTTCGATTCGCCGACCCAGCCGCACCAGGCGCACGACCTGTGCATCCTTCAAGGCCGGCTGCGTCTGCCGCTGCGGCTCGATTGGTGTCTCCTGGGTACCGCCTCCCGGCGACGCCTGGACGGACCGCGGCTTGGTGGCGACCTCTGTGATGACGACCCGGTCGCCGCGCACCGTGTAGACGTCCCCGGCGACCAGACCGGAGACAAGCGCCTCGCCGAGCCCCCAACCGGCTTCCACGGTGGCGACCTTCCGGTTCGAGGTCACGGGGTCCGCGGTGAAGAGGATCCCGGCCGCGTCCGGGAACACCATCCGCTGTACGACCACGGCCATCCGTACCTTCCGGTGGTCAAAGCCATTGTGGCGCCGGTAGGTCACTGCCCGCTCGGTGAACAGCGAGGCCCAACACCGCCGGACGTGCCGAAGGATCGCCGCCAGGCCCACGATGTTCAGGTACGAGTCCTGCTGGCCGGCGAAGGATGCGGTCGGCAGGTCCTCGGCCGTCGCGCTGGAACGCACCGCGTAGGAGGCTTGATCCCCGAGCCGGGCGAGCGATTCGCTGATCGCTGCGACAAGATCGCCGGGCATCGCAACGCCTTCGATGACGCGGCGTATATCGGCGCTCAGGGTGCGGATCGCCGCGCGGTCGTCCGCTTTCACGCGCGACAGCAGGTCAAGCTGTGCATCGATCGACGGCGCCTCGGCCACGACCCGCTGGAAGGCGTCCGTCGTGACGCAGAAGCCGTCCGGCACACGGATGCCATCGATTCGCGAGAGCTCGCCCAGGTGTGCCCCCTTTCCGCCGACGTCTGCGATATTCGTCGAGTCGAATTGCTCGAAACTCAGCACGTAGCCCAATTCCGTTGCTCCCTCGTTCGTCGAGTTGGTTTGCAACGGCGGCAAGTATGGACCACTTTCCGGCACCTCATGAGACGCGCTCATCCGATATAAAGTGAAAGTGGCGGGAGGTGGTACGCGAAGCCTGACCCGACCTTCCCCCAGGCACCGTGACCGAACTGGCGGCGTTGACCGGTCCGAGCTCGTCGCTCGTCAAGAAGCTTTGCCCTGCCGCAAACTCCGTCCTGCCGCTATGCCATCGACACGGGTCATCCGGCTCGCGGGCTCCTCTTGGCGTGCGCCCGCTTCGGGTCTTGGAGGGGATCGACCGCGGCAGAATGATCACTCGTGCTCTTCTCGCAGCGGACGATCGCCGCGGCGTGTGCCGGCCGTTCGCGGGGCGGGAGGGGTTCGGCGGTCACTTCGCCCGTGCCCATGAGGCGGCGGCTCGGCGCGTGGCCGGTTCCCGGGAATCCGGGGCCGCGGCCTGGTCGGGGCCATCACCGGGGGCCTGGCCGGAACCCCGCCGTCCGCCAACCCACAGGCAGGCGACCGCGCCGGCCACCACGGCGAGGATGGGTACCGACAGCGCCGGCCCCATGGCCTCGACGAACGCGTGCCTGGCGGCCTCGGTGTCCGGGGTGCCGGCCAGCCGGCTCTGCAGGACCGCGCCGACGGCGGCGCCGCCCAGCACCGAACCCACCTGCCTGATGGTGTTGTTGACGCCGGAGGCCGCGCCGGCCAGGCGCGGTGGCACGCCGCGCATCGCCTCGGTGGCCATCGGCGCGAACACCCCACCCGCGCCGATGCCGCCCACGACGAACGCGGGCAGGAACGCGGTCCAGTCCGTTCCGACATCGATGATCGCCAGGATCCAGGTGGCGCCGATCGCGTACAGCGCTAGTCCGGTGATCAGTACGGTCTTGCCGCCCAGCCGGTCGGACAGCCGGCCGGCGAACGGGGAGACCAGCATCGTCATCACCCACATGGGCGCCCCGACGAGCCCGGCCTTGAGCGCGCTGTAGCCGAGTACGGACTGGAGGTAGATGGTCAGCGGCAGCATCAGGCCGACCATCCCGACCGACACCGCGACGCCGACGCCGTTCAGGATCGCGAAGTTGCGGTCTCGGAACAGCGCGAACGGCACGAGCGGCTGGCGGTCCTGCTTGCCGCTCTGGTGGACGAGGAAGACGGCCATCAGGACGGCAGCCGCCGCGAACAGCCCCCAGATCCACCCGCTCCACGCGTAATTCTGCCCCTCCGTGAGCGCGAACACCGCGCAGAACAGCGCCGCTGAGGCGATGAGCACGCCGAGCACGTCGAACCTGTGGGTGACCGTACGCGCCGGACGGGGCAGGATCGCCGCCGCCATGGCCACCACGATGACGCCGACGGGCAGGTTCACCAGGAAGATCCAGCGCCAGTCCAGCGCCGTCACCAGCAGGCCGCCGAGGGTCGGCCCCGCCACGGTCGCGATGCCGGCCACGGACGCCCACACACCGAGCGCGGTACCACGGCGCTGCGGCGGAAACGTCTCGATGAGAAGCGACATGGTCTGCGGTATCAGCAGGGCGGCGCCGAGGCCCTGGGCGGCGCGGGCGGCGATGAGTTGCCCGGGATTCTGGGCGATCCCGCACGCCAGGCTGGCGATGGTGAAGAGCAGGACGCCGGCGATGAAGAGCGTCTTCTTACCCAGCAGGTCACCCAGCCGGCCCGCGGATATCAGCAGCACGGCGAGCACGAGGATGTAGGCGTTGCCTACCCAGAGCACCTGGTCGAGCGAGGCGCCCAGCCGGTTCATGATGTCGGGCACGGCGATGTTGACGATGGTGAGGTCGAGGAGCGTCATGAAGTACCCCAGCGACAGGGTGATGAGGATCGCCCACGGATTCTCACGCCATCTGGTCATGTGTCCCCCTTGATGGTTCTCAGGCCCACGCCATGGTCGCGAAGAGAGGGGTCATAGGTCCAAGAGCTGGTTCGTCTCATCACTAGACTGAATCCTTATGGAACTGCGCCAGCTCGACTACTTCGTAGCTGTCGCCGAGGAAGCCAACTTCACCAGGGCAGCCGAGCGGCTCCACGTGGCGCAGCCCTGGGTGAGCGCGCAGATCCGTCAGCTTGAGCGCGAGCTCGGCCAGCCGCTGTTCGACCGGTCCGGCCGCACGGTCAGCCTCACCGAGGTCGGAGCCGCGGTCCTGCCGTACGCGCGGGCCGCGCTGTCAGCCGTCGAAGGCGCCCGGCGCACCGTGGACGAGTTCGCCGGGCTCGTGCGCGGCCGTGTCGCCATCGGCACCTCGTCCTCGCTCGCCTCGCTGATCGACCTGCCGGAGTTGCTGACCGGCTTCCACCTGCGGCATCCGGCAGTGGAGATCACGCTGACCGAGGACACGACCGATGGCATGATCGAGAGAGTGCGCGCCGGAAGGCTGGACCTGGCGGTGCTCGGCCTCGGCCGTACCACCCCGCCGGACATCAGCCTGCACACCATCGCCGCCGACGCGCTCGTCGTCGCTGTGGCGCACGACGACCCCTTCGCCAGGCGGACGAGCCTCACCCTGCAGGACATCGCCGAACGCCCGCTGATATGCCTGCGCGAGGGCACCGGCATGCGCACCACGATGAATGAGGCGTTCGCCGCCGCGCGCATCAAACCACATATCGCCTTCGAAGCCAGCGACGTGAACCTCCTCATCCAGCTCACCGCGAAGGGGCTGGGCGTCGCCGTCCTGCCGGAGCCCATGGTCCGCAAGAACGCCGAGATCCTGCGTGCCGTCCCCCTCGACCAGCCGCGGCTGACCGGGCGGCTGGTACTCGCATGGAGGTCGCAGGAGCCGGCCACGCCTGCGGCACGGGCTCTCATCTCCCACATGCGGCGCGCGCTTGACACCCGGCCCGACGCCCTCTGCTGATCACAAAGTCCGCGCTCATGGGATCCGATCGGTCCCGTCCCACCACCGACTCCGCACTGCGGGCATCATCTGGCCCGCTCAGTGGGTCGCCGACGGCTCCACCGTGGCCGCCGCGGAGCCCCGGGTTCCGAGCGGGACACCCAACGACCACGGTCGAATCCCGAATGGGTAGGTCAGCCGTGCTCGGTCCGTGCTCGTCCGTCCCGGAACGGGGCGTCAGGACGCGTCACAGGCGGACACCGCAGGCAGTCGGATGCAGCCGCACGCAAGCGGTCACGGAACATAAGCGGAATGCCCTTGGACACATTTCCCCAGGTGGAGCCGAGGATTTCGGAGGTTCGTGGAACGGTTCCGAGTCCTTCGGGCACACCGCGACGTGGTCCGCGCTGTCGCGGTATGGCACCATGCGGTCCATGACGACACGAAAGGCCGATGCCGCGTAGACGGCCAAGCGCCTTGCGCGCGCACCTGGCGGCGAACCGCCGAAGCCACCGCCCGCTCCCCAAGGTTCCCGACGTCTCCGTCCGGACCCATGCGGCCATCGCCCGCATCGAGTACGAGCACCAGTACTTAGGACCCGGGTCCGTTGCAGGAGCCCTCGCCGCATACCGACAGTTCCTCCGCCGGCCCGGCCGCTATCTCTACCTGCCCCAACGGGATTGCCCCTTCTGCGACCCGGTAGAGGCCCGGGACACCCTGGAATTCGCCCTACGACGCCTCCAACACTCAGCCAGAGTAGAGCTTTCACGGATCGTGGCGAGGTTGGACGAAGAGTTCTACAGCCGGACGCTCCCCGACCCCCGACCGCATCGCCATCCAGGTCGTTTCGGCGGATGGTGGCATCACCGCATCTATGACCGATGATCGCCTCCATGCACGGCGAAGGGTCCCGGTGCGATCCGAGACCCTTCGTGTGCTCAGTGTTCTTGCGATGTCTCACACTGCGAGAGCATCCAGAATCCGCTGGTTGGCGACATCACGTTGGCCGTCGATGCACTTGGCGTAGACCTTCAGCATCACATCCACACCGCGCCCCGCCCGTTCGGCCGCTTCCGGCGCGTGCACTCCGGCATTGAGCCAGAGAGAGACCGCCGCGTGCCGCAGGTCGTACGGCCGGGCCGCCAGGGGTGAGGCGACCTGATCGGGAGTGAAGGCATAGGTCCGGGCCTCCTTCCAGACCTTGGCGTACGCCGACCCTGAGATCAGGCCGCCCGTGCGGGTCCGGAACAGCCGGCCATCCGCGCCGATGCCGTGCTTGTCGATGTGATCACGGAGGATGGTCACCAGCTCCGGCGGGATCGGAACCTCTCGGGCCTCCTTCATGTTCCGGTGCTTGAGGCCACGATCGTCATAGGTCTCCCCCGAATCGGTGAACCGCTCATTGCTCTGCGGCTTGGTCTTCTCCAGCGTGAGCAGGCCCCATCCAGTCGCCGGAAGGTGACAGTCCTTTTTACGGAGCCCGCGGCCGCAGCCGGGCGGAGACCACCGAAGTACATGCAGGCGAACATGGCCGCCAGCATCGACCCCCGCGAACCCCAAGGGTGAGTCGCTCGCGATGGCGCGAGCGCCACCTTTGACAGAACCCGCGCGCGAGTCGCCGATCTTTGGCACCTATCGGGGAGCGGGGAGGAATGGGCAGGGAGAAGAGTGTGCGTTCGCGCTGGATACATTTCTCAAATGCCCCACCGCACCCCCTCGAAGCCACGGATGTCCGAACGTCTGTGGGTCAACGTCCTGGTTCTGGCGGTCCTTGTTGTGCTCTTGATCGGGAACACCATCCAGCTCTTCCACGGCGGGACCTGGGACCGAGTCGCTTTCAAGGCTGCGGTCATCGCCGGTAACTGCTATCTGATTTGGAAGATCGGCCGGTTCGTGCCCAGTCGTCTCAGGGCATGGCGGCAGGCACGGTGTAGATCATGACACGCCCGATGCTGCCAAGGGCTGACGGCGGCGTTGACGGCACCAGCGACCAGCGGGGCGAACAGTTCTGAGCGATACTGGGAAAGTCCGGCCAGTCCGGCGAACCCGCCGGATCGATGGTGTTCCAGGTGATAGAGAGCTTGTCGAACTTCCGGTGCTCGATCTCGACCTGTTCGCCCTCGAAGTCCAGGATGACCGGGCAGTCTGCGAACCACTCGTCCTCGTCGATGTCCCACACCAGCAGCGCTCGAGTCAGTCGCCGGCCGGTGAGGCGGGCCAGCCTATTCCCATGAGCGGCGGCGATTGCCGAGCGTCCGCTCAGCCACTCCGCCCGGTACCCGGGGATTCCGAAGTCGAACATCCAGTGATTGTGCCGGATGCCGCCGTTTGGGACTTCTCGGGGCAATCGGCCGCCACCCACATAGTCCTCTTCGTGCCTTCTCCGATGGGGCTCCGACTCCGGGATGATCAAGAGGCGAGGTGTCGTACGAGGAAAGATCAAAGTGGGTTGCAGTTCCCCGCCGTATCACCTCGTTCCAGGGGGACCGCCCAACCGCATCGATCCATATGGAACGCCTTGGGACGGGCAAAATCCGAGCTGCTAATGCGGTTTGGGTAGGGACAAGCCCACTGCGCCCCTGCCAAGAGGGCCGGCCGACGCCACGGACGCCAGGTGAAACGACGATGGGACGATTCGGCCACGCAGGGACGTGCGCAGGAACCATGGTCTGCGCGCAAGCGATCCGCGACCCTCAGCATGTTTTGTCGGCGGCACTTGAGATGGTTGGCGCCATGGTCTTCTTCGTCTACCGCAGCTTCTACGAAGGGCCGCTCGGCAAGCTGGTGCGGCACTTTCCCGATGCCAGGGTCCTCGATTGGTTCCGCAGGGTGTGGGATGGCGCCGGAGCAGGTGACGCCTACGAGTGGATCGAGCGTGAACTCGGAGCAGACGTCTACGGCCTCAACACGATCTTCGAGACCGGCCTGCCCGCTCCCGAGAGCATGCGGGAGCTGCGCGAGCTGCTGGAGAAGCATCTCTATGTCGAGCAGGAGCTGCGGGTCGACGAGCACAGCGTGCGGGTGCTCACCGATGATGACGAGGTCGACCTGGCCTATTTCTTTGTCGACGATGCTCTCGTGGCGTCCGAGCCTGACCGCTGGGCCTACCTCCTGCACGAGGGCTGGGAGTTACCCGAGACCCTTCGCACCGCCTCCGCCGACCAGGTGTTCATCCCCCCAGTGCCGGTCGAGGCTCTCATATCCACACCGCAGGGTGGCGAGGGAGTGACCTACGCGGTCGTGCTGACCTTCTACGCGAGCATTGACAGCATCGGATACTGCCCGCCGAAGTCGTTTCCCGGTGTACGGCTGCCGCAGCTTGCCGAGGCTCTGCGGGCGACCGATGTAAGGCTCGGCGAGTGGCCACGTGAGTTGCTTCACCTGCGTGCGCTGGTGGCCCCGGACGAGAGTGAGATCAGGCCTGCCCTGGAGCGCTGCAACCGGTGGCCGAGCTTCGAAGAGGAGATACCCGAGACATATGGCGCTCACCCGCAGGCGCACGAGACCGCTCTGCGTCTGCTGGAAGGGTTCGAACCCTCCAGTGGCCGTGATCCGGACCGCACCCTCATCCGGCAGGGTGAGCACATGGCGCAGATGTCGATCCATATGGATGACGTCTTCGGCTACCGGCAGTGGTTCTTCTTCGACGACGTCTGGGCCGCCGCTCACCCCGATCTGACCACCTCGCTAATGCACTACGGCGTTCACTGGGACCCCCGCTGTCCGCGAAGCCACGGCGATGCCGAGGACTGCCCCTGACGGCGCAGCACCGGCGGCGCCCACCGGGCCAGCGTCAAGATGAACAGCCCAATTCTGCAGCGATTCGGGCGAGACGAGGCCGTTCTCCAACTCCGGTTGGGCGCGGAGATGCCTCAGTGCACTCCGTCCTTCCTGATCGTCGCCCAGCAACAGCGCTGCGGTCTTCTCCGCCGCCGCCATCGCCACCTGGGGAAAGACCGAAGCGCAGGTATCGGCGGCGGAGGCACTGGAGGTGTGCCCCAGCGTCTCCTGAACCACCTTGATCTCCACGCCCGCTGCCAGCTACTGGTGCGGCCGATGCCCGTTGCAGTGGTTCAGCTACTCACGGAGCACGAGGATCAGATGGCGTTCCGTGCCTCGCGTCACACGTGAAGCTCCGCACTGAAGCCGAGAACGGCGGTGGCCTTGGTCAGGTTCAGCGGGACCGTGCGTCCGGGCAGCGGACGGCGGAGCTCGGTCGTGGGGTGAAACCGGCGGAGCAGCTCCTCGGTGGGGTGGGAGACCAGGGTCTCCGGAGCGGCCACGGTGATGACGTGAAAGCCGTCGGGGTTGAGGCCGAGCAGGCACGCCCGGGCCGCGTCGCGGGTTTCGAGGTAGGCCCACAGGCCGGCCGCGTGCAGGCCGGGGTCCCGCTCGCACCTTTCCGCGAAGTCGAGGAGGCGCTCGTCGAAGCCGCCGACGTACGGCAGGCGCAGCGCGACCACCGACATGCCGTAGCGTCGCGCCATCGTCTGCGCGGTCAGCTCGTCGACCTGCTTCGACAGCGCGTAGGGATCCGCGGACTGGGACGGCTGCTCCTCGTCCACCGGAACGTACGGCGGGTGGAGGGTGCGCGCGGCGAACGGCAGCCCCGAGATCGCCGTGCTGCTGGCCGTGCACACCTGCCTGATCCCGGCCCGGCCCGCCTGTTCGAGCACGGTGTAGGTGGCCTGCGTGTTGGTGGCGAAGACCACCTCGGCCGGATGCCGCTCGGGGGTGGGGATCGCCGCGAGATGGACGACCGCGTCGGCCCCTTCGAGAGCTCGCCGTACGGCCTGCGGATCCGTCGCGGTGCCCTCGACGACCAGGTCGGCCTTCAGGTCACCTGGATCGTCCAGCACGAGGGCGTTGGCCGCGATCCCCTGCCGGTCGAGCAGGTCGAGGACGGCCCGGCCGATACGGCCTGCGGCACCGGTGACCAGGACACGCTTCATGCGTCTACTCATACACGCGCACCGCCACGACATGGGCGTGCGGTGTCCCGTTGCCGGAGTCGACCACGATCCTCAGCGCGTCGGTGGTGACCGCCTCGATGTCGTGGACGTTGCGGCGCCGCCGGTTGCCGCGCACCTCGGCCACCGTCCGCCAGCCGCCGCCCTGCCGTACCTCCAGCCGGTAGTCGCGGATCAGCGTCGGCATGACCTCGAACGGCGTGCGGTGGTGGTGCAGGTTGATCAGGTCCTCGTTCACGTCGTCGTCGGCCAGCAGGTCGACGCGGCCGATCGGCACCGGCGAGGGCCAGGACAGTTCGAGGGTGGCGGGCAGCGTGTCCGACACCCACATGTGGGGTCCGGCGTGCGGGCGCTGGAAGCCGTCGAGCGCCCTGGACGGCGCGAACGCGTCGGTCGGGCCGGCGCGGAAGCAGAAGGTACGGCGTAGCAGACCGGCGTCGGACCACTCCCGCAGCAGCTGCGGCGTCTCGTCCTGGGGGCGCAGCGGAACCCGGGTGAGGCAGAGCACGCCGGGGGTCGGCCGGTCGGCGACGTGAAGGGAGACATCGGGGTTCGCGCGGATCCGCAGGAACGCGTTCTGCGCCTGACCCGGCTGGAAGGACAGCTCCACACGGACCCACTGGTTCTTCCCCGGCTCCACCGCGACGCCATGCGAGGAGATCAGGCGCCGCGGCACGTAGTTCTGGCCCAGCACCGGGTCGTAGAGATCCACGACCAGCTCGGTCGCGGCGGCCGCGTCGAGCATGAGCTCGACCGCGTCCAGCGCCGGGTCCACCGGCAGGATCAACCCGGCGTCCGCCGCCAGCGGCCAGGTCTCGGCCGACGTCTCCACCTCGAGCAGGGACAACGTGCTCGACGCGGCGGCGGCGGCCGTACGGGCGAGATCCGCGGAGTCCTCGTACGGCACGCCGATGACCGAGCCGTCCTCCCGCAGGAGCGTCGTCTGCAGGTCGCGCACGTCCAGCTCACTCGGCGGGACACCGCCGGCCACGCACAGGGCGGCCGCCGTGCCGGCCGCCTGGCCGATCGTGGCGCAGGTGGCCATCACCCTGGTCGAGCCGAACGCCACGTGCGACGCCGAGATGTTGCGCCCGGCCATGAGCAGGTTGGGGACGTTCCGCGAATAGAGGCACCGGTAGGGGATGTGATAGATCCCGTCGGCGTAGCGCTGCTTCGCGCCGTCCTCCTTCGCGTACATGCCCTGCGGCGGGTGCAGGTCGATCGACCACCCGCCGAAGGCGACCCGGTCGTCGAACGGGGTCTGGCCCAGCACGTCGTGCTGGGTGAGCACGTGGTCGCCGAGGAACCGGCGGTACTCCCGCTTGCCGGGCAGCGACCCCACCCACTCCAGGGTCATGGTCTCCGCGTCGAACTTCCCCGAGTTCTTGATGTAGTCCCAGATGCCGTAGATGACCGACCACAGCTCGTCGCGGATGCGGTCGTTGTCGTGCACGGTGTCCAGCTCGCCGCCGAACTCGATCCACCAGTAGGCGCAGCCGTTGTCGCCCGCCCTGATGATCCGCCGCTCGGGGATCGACGTCGTGGTGATGTCCTTGGCGAAGCTCGGCGGGACGTAGCGGACCGGCTCGCCCGCGTCCTTGGTGTAGAAGAGCAGCGTGCTGCCGAGCGTGATGTCGTCAGGCACCTCGGGCGCCCACGGCTCGCCGTACTCCGCGCGCCCCTCGCGGCCGATCCGGTGGCTCGCGCCGGCCAGGTGGCCGACCAGCCCATCGCCGGTGCAGTCCAGGAAGATCGGCGACGCGAAGGTGATCAGCCGTTCCGAACCCATCATCCAGCCGGTCACCGAGCTGATCCGGCCCTCCGAGCACGACACCTCACGCACGTCGGTATTGAGGAAGAGCGCGATGTTCGGCTCCTGCCGTACGAGGTCGAGCACGGTCGTGTCCCAGAAGTAGGGATTGCCCTGCGGGTTCCTGTACTGGTTCTCCAGGAAGAGCTCGCCCATGATGCCGCCCTCGCGGGCGTGGTGGTTCTTGCCGTGCCCGGTCGCGCCGACCACCCAGACCCGCACCTCGCTGCTGGAGTTGCCGCCGAGGACGGGCCGGTTGGTGACCAGGGCGACCGTACGGCCGAGCCGGGCGGCGGCGACGGCGGCGCTGACACCGGCCAGACCGCCGCCGACCACGGTCACGTCGTGCGAAAGGGTTTCCGATCTCATAGCTCCAGCCCGTAGTAGAGACGTGGGGCGCCGTCCAGCGTGACCTGCGCGCGGCGGCCCGTGGCGGTGATCGTGCGCTCCTGCCCGATGCAGTCGATCTCCCGGACCGTCGGCCCTGAGGTCTTCAGCGACACGGTGGTCTTGGTCGGCCAGTGGTCCACCCAGCCCTCGGGGTGCGGGTACCACTGGTCGGCGCCGTGGTCCCGGTTCAGGATGTAGCCGTCCTTGCGGCTCCACAGGATCGCCAGCTTGCCGCGAGGCGTGCCGAACAGCAGCCCCTTCAGGTCGGGATCGGCGAAGGTGAGCCAGCGCTTGAAGGTCGCGCCCTCCAGGTGGCGCGTGGCCGTCGCGAACGCGAGCAGCGCGGGCTTGGCGCTGGTGTCGCGGTTCAGCAGCCCGAAATGGTATTCGGGGTTGTTCGGGTCGGCTTCTTGCGGGTGATGGATGGTGCTGTCATGGGGCTGGTACCAGTTGACGCCGTCCACGCCTTCCGACAGGCAGAGCGCGAGCTGCAGCAGCGTGTTCTCGGCGGCCTGCCGGTGGGTGTCGTTCCACCAGTGGTTGGGCCGGGTGCAGGCGTACGCCTCGGTCAGCCAGAGCTCCTTGTCGCCGCCGTACTCGTCGAGGGTCTGTCTGGCCTTGCGCAGCGCGCCGAGGAAGTTCCAGTAGGAGCCGTTCGAGCCCTGTTCCCACTCCTCCGGCGGAGGTGCGTAGTCGGCGGTGAAGTTGCCCCGGCCCGGATGGAAGGCGAAGGCGTCGATCAGGTCCCAGCCGCCGGCGGCGTGGAAGTTGGTCGTCCAGCGGTGGTCCATGCCGCCCAGCCCGCAGTTCATCAACTTGATGCCGGAGTCCTTGAGCCGGTCGTGGATCGGCTTCAGGCCGTCGCGCACGTACTCTGCCGCCTTCTGCCCGGACATCCAGGGCTGGTTCAGCTCGTTGGCCACCTCGAAGTAGGCGGCGCCCGACTGCGTGGCGATCCGCGCCCGGTCGTCGGCCCAGGCGGCGATCTGCTCCGCCGTACCGTTGAAGATCACCCCGCCGAGCTGGACGTTGTGCTTGATGCCCAGCGCGTCGAGCTCCGCGGGTGGGATGCCCGGCGCGCCGTCGTAGGCGATGCGCACCCAGTTGACGCCGAGCTTCTGCATCAGGCGGCCGACCTGCTGCTTGTCCGGGACGAGCAGCCAGGTGTAGTTCGCGATGCCGAACCTGCCGTCGCTCCGGTAGGTGTACGGCTTCAGCGTGGCCAGGTTCGTCCGCGCGAACGCCTCCTCGTTCCCCGAGGTGGCCGTGACCTCGGTGAACACGATGCCCTGCGCGGGGCCCCGCACGGTGAACGTCTCCCGCCACGCACCGCCGGGTTCGACGGTCCTGCTGAGCGTGCCGGTGCCGAGCACGGCGCCGTCGAAGTCGCGGGCCCACCAGGTCAGGGTGACCGGCTTGGCGGCCGCGCCGCCGTTGACCACCTGGGCGTTGACCGCCAGGGTCGCGCCGGGCTCGTAGAGGCCGAAGGGCTGGTCGCTCCACAGGTCCACGCCGAGCGGCGCGGCGGTCGCCACGGCGTTGGCGGCGCCGGGCCGCATGTCGCCGAGTACCAGCTCCACCCGGGTCGCCCCGTCCGCGTCCGCCGGCGCGTGGATCCAGGTGGCGTTGGTGAACGACGGCCTGGAGGCCGCCAGCCGGAAGTAGGCGCTCGTGCCGGCCCACGTCTCCTGGTAGAGCGAGCCCGCGTTGATCTCGTACGGCACGCCGCCGCGGGCGTCCTTCGTCCAGACCGTGGCGGGCACGTACTTCTCCGGCGCCGTGTTGCCGATCAGGGTGCGGGAGAACATGTAGCCGGTGGGCGTCAGCGTGGCGCTGCCGGTCACCTCCCATCTCAGGCTCGCCCGGCGGGCGGCCACGGTGAACGTGCCGCGCACGGTCACCGCCGAGGCGCTCGCCGACATCTTGTAGGCGACCTGGAGTGCGGGCCGGCCGTCCACGGTGGTCAGGCTCGGCGTGCCGCCGAACGTGCGCTGCTGCCCGAGCACGCTGTCCTTGATCATGAAGTGGCCGATCCTGAGGCGATCGGTCCCGGAGCCGTCGCGGACCAGGATCGAGCCGTCGGCCTCGGCGACGAGCGTGATGCCGTCGGCCGCGATCGAGAGTGCGTCCGCGTGGGCGGGGGTGACGGTGAGCGCGGAGGCCGCGCCGGTGATCGCGGCGGCCTGGATGAGGGTGCGGCGGGAGACTTCAGGCATGGGGGTCTGCCTTTCGTGATTGGCCTTCTGGGTCAGCCTTTGACGCCGGTGAAGCCGAGTCCGGCGACGACGTATTTCTGGAAGACCAGGAACAGCAGGACCGGCGGGGCCAGGGCCATCGCCATGCTGGCGATCAGGATGTCCTGCGGTGCCTGGTCGGCCAGCGTGGCCAGGGCCACGCTGATGGGCTGCTTGTCCGGGTCGGTGATGGCCACGAGCGGCCAGATGAAGTCCTTCCAGCTGTGCATGATCGCGATCAGGCTGATGACGGCCAGGATCGGCCGGCTCATCGGCAGCACGATCCTGGTCAGGAGCTGCCAGGAGTTGGCGCCGTCGACCCTGGCGGCGGCGAAGAGCTCAGGCGGCAGCGCGTCGAAGAAGCGTTTGGCCAGCAGGACGTTGAACGCGCTGGCTCCCGCGGGCAGCCAGATCGACCAGTAGGAGTCGACGAGGCCCAGGTCGATGATGGTCAGGAAGAGGCTGGCCATGGAGACCGTGTAGGGGACGAACATCGTGGCCAGGATCGCGCCGTAGATCAGCGTGCCGAGCCTGGGTTTCAGTACCGACAGGGAGTAGCCGGCGGTGATCGCGACGAGGAGCTGGACGGCCCAGGAGCCGCCGACGACCTGGAGCGTGTTGAGCAGGTAGTGGCCGATGCCCAGGTCGTTCCATGCGGTGCCGAAGTTCTCCGGCCGGGGGTCGCCGGGCCAGAGCTGGAGCGGCTCGGCGATCAGGTCGGTGGCCGGCGAGACCGCGCCCTTGACGGTCATGTAGAGCGGGCCGATGCCGATCACCAGGAGAACGGCCAGGGTGAGCCACTGGATCGTGCGCACTGCCGCTCTGACCGCCGGGCGGCGCTCCTCGACGTGGGAGATCAGGCTCATGCGGAGCTCCAGCTACGGGTGGCCCGCAGGTAGATCGTGGACATCAGGCCGAGGAAGATCGCCAGGAGGAAGGCGAGCGCGGCGGCCTGGCCGTAGTCGCCGTCGCGGAAGGCGTACCTGAAGATCAGCAGGAGGATCGTGAGAGTGCTGTTCTCCGGGCCGCCGTCGGTGAACACGTAGGGCTCGGTGAACACCTGGGTGGTGCTGACCAGCTGCAGGAGCAGCAGCAGCCCGATGGTGGGGCGAAGCTGGGGCAAGGTGATGTGCCACAGCCTGCGCCCGATCGACGCGCCGTCCATCTGCGCCGCCTCGTAGAGTTCGGCGGGGATGGTGACGAGGGCGGCGAGGTAGATGAGGACCGTGCTGCCCATCCAGGCCCAGGTGGACTGGATGACCAGGCTGAGCATCGCGGTCCTGGGCGACTCCAGCCAGGGGAAGGGGCCCAGGCCGACCAGGCCGAGCAGCTCGTTGAACAGGCCGTGCCCGGGGTCGTAGAACCACTTCCACAGCAGGATCGCCACCACCGGCGGGACCACCACCGGGAGGTAGACGAGGAAGCGGTAGATCCCCGCGCCCTTCCGCACCGTCGACATGACGGTGGCCAGGATCAGCGGCGCAGGAAACCCGATCAGCAGGCCGAGCCCGACGAACAGCAGGGTGTTCGCGATCGCCGTGGAGAGCAGCGGGTCCCGGAGGAGCGCGGTGAAGTTGTCCAGCCCCACCCACGTGGCGGGGTCGACCAGGTTCGTCTCCTGGAAGGAGATCAGCAGTCCCCTGATCATCGGCCAGTAGGAGAACACCCCGAAGGCGACGAAGGCCGGGATGAGGAAGAGGAACGCCATGACGGGGTTCCCCCGCCTCCTGGCGCGCGTCGCGACGGTCACTGCCGGCTCGCGGCGAGCTTGGTGTTCACGTCGGCTTCCGCCTCGGCGAGGAGGGCGCTGACGTCGGCCTCCTTGTCGGTCAGTACGGCCTGCACCACGCTGTCGAGCACGGCGTACACGGCCTGGGCCTGCACCGCGGGTTCGGCGCGGAGCTGGAGCTTGGGTGTGCCCTCGATCCACGGCTTGAAGTGCTCGAGCTTGACGTTCACGTAGGGCTTGACAGCCTCGTCGATCTTGGCTTGCTGGGCCGCGTCGAACATCGGCAGCGTCGGCACGCCCACGGCGGCGTTCGGGTCGGCCGCCAGCGCCTTGGCCCGCTCGGCGGCGGCGCCGGTGTCGTACTGCGGCTGGGCGTAGGCGAACAGCAGCCACTTCACGGCCGCGGCCGTCTTCTCCGCGGAGGCCGACTTGGGCACCATGTAGACGTCACCGCCGGTCAGCGTGGCGTTCCCACCCGCCTGGGGCAGCGGGCCGATGCCGAACGCGTCGGTGTTCTTCATGCCGTAGGTCATCTTGGCCAGCCGGTAGGTGCCGGGCGTGCCCAGGTACATGCCGATCTCGCCGGCGGCGAACCGTTTGATCACGTCGTTCTGGTCGTTGAGCTGGTTGGCGCCCATGGAGTCGTCGGTCCAGCGCATCTCCTTGAGCAGGGTCAGCGCCTGCCGGGTCGGCTCGGCGTTGAAGGCCGCCACCCAGGCGCCGCCGTCCTGCTTCTCCATGTCGCCGCCGAAGGTGTAGGTCAGCTTCGTGAGCTGCCAGCCGCCCTGGTTGTTCTTGGACTCGTGCACGAACCCGGCCTTGCCGGTCTTCTCGGCGATGCGCTTGGCGTGGGCCCGGACCTCGTCCCAGGTCGCCGGCGGCCGGTCGGGATCGAGGCCGGCCTTCTCGAACAGCTCCCGGTTGTAGACGAGCCCCATCGCGAAGGGCGACTGGGGCACGCCGTACACCTGGTCGGCGGTGTCGCTCAGCGGCCGCAGCACCTGCGGGTTGAACTCCTTGTAGTGCGGCCACTTGGCCAGCTCCGCGGTCAGCGGCTTGACCTGCTTGCGGGCGATCAGCCCCTGCGGCTCGGTGAGCGGCACCTTGATCACGTCTTCGACCTTGCCGCCGGCCAGCTTGGCGGAGAACGTCAGCGGGTCGTAGGCGGCCGATGAGCCTTCGACGGCGATGCCGGGGTTCTGCTTCTCGAAGTCGGCGACCATCTTCTCGAACGCGGCCAGGCCCGGCTTGTCGGTCGCCGGGGGCATGCCCTGGACCCTGAGGGTGATGGTGCCGGACTCCTGCCCGGAACCGGAGGACGAGCCGCACGCGGCGGCGGCCGTGGCCAGAACGGCGATGCCGAGGGAGGCGGTGATCTTCTTCATCTGAACTCCCGCATTCAGGTCATAGCAGGATTAATGGTGTTAAAGATGGCATGACGGGATAGCGGTACGGCGCGCCGTACCGCGGGACCTTCCGGTCAGCGGTGCACGGGCCCGGTCGAGGATCTGGGGATGAGCCGGGAGCCGATCTCCACGACTCGCCCGCCACCCCGCCCGGCGATGGTGTCGAGCAGCAGGTCGGTGGCCTGGGTGGCGAGCTCCTCGGCCGAGATGCGGATGGTGGTCAGCGACGGGGTGGAGGTCTCGGCGAGCAGCGTGTCGTCTATGCCGATCACGCTGACGTCGCGCGGCACGTCGACGCCGAGCTTGGCGAGCTGGTGCAGCACGCCGAGCGCGACCAGGTCGTTGTGGGCGAGCACCGCGGTGGCCTCGGAGGAGGTGACCAGGGTGGCGGCGTGCACGCCCGTTTCGAAGCGCGGCTCGTAGGGACCGAACTCGACGAGGGACAGGCCGTGCGCCTCGAACGCCTCCCTTATCGACTTGCCGCGGCTGAGCTCGGGCCGCGAGCCGTTGACGAAGACGCACCTGGTGTGGCCGTAGGCCTTCAGGTGCTCGGCCGCCTGGGAGATGCCGGCGGTCAGCGAGATGTGGATCTCCGGGATGCCGGGCACGTGCCGGTTCACCAGGACCACCGGCATGGTCTCGGCCAGCTCGGCGAGCCGGTCCTCCGCGAGGGTGGAGGCCCACAGGATCATGCCGTCGACCCGCTTGGAGACCGCGGCGATGGTCTCCAGCTCGTCGGACTCCCGCTCGTCCGTGTCGGCGGCCAGCACGGTGTAGCCGAGCCTCCTGGCGCGGGCCTGCATCGCCTTCATGATCGGCGGGAAGAACGGGTTGGCGATGTCCGGGATGATCAGCCCGAGCGACTCGGTCTTCCCACCGCGCAGCGAGCGGGCCGCCGGATTGGGCGCGTAGCCCAGCTGCGCGGCCGTGTCCCTGATGCGCTGCAGGGTCTGCGGCTGCACCTGATCGGGGGCGGTGAACGCGCGGGAGACGGTCGAGACCGACACCCCCGCCGCCTGCGCCACCTGCCTGATCGTCACTGCCACGCTGCCCTCCTTGCCATCGGTACGGAGGATGGTTGCAAACGTTCCCGGAAGCGTCAAGAGCGTTTCATCGCCATCACCACCCTGTTAAATCCGCCTCTGGCCAACCTCGCCGGGATGTTGCATGATTTTGTTGCTGAAAATCCCGGTAACGTTCTCATTGGAGTTCGCCTGTGAAGATCACTGGTTGGGAAGTGCTCACCCTGCCCGAGCACGGCGACAGCATGATGCTGGTCGTCGTCGACACCGACGAGGGCGTGCACGGCATCGGCGAGGTGGGCATCCGATCGCGGCAGAAGGCGGTCGCGGGGGCGATCGACCACCTGGGCGAGCTGCTGCTCGGCGAGGATCCCGCCAGGATCGAGCACCTGTGGCAGGTGATGTTCCGCCGCGGCTTCTTCCCCGCCGACCGGATCCTGTCGTCCGCCATCGCCGCGATCGACGTGGCGTTGTGGGACATCCGGGGCAAGACGCTGGGCGTGCCGGTCTACGAGCTGTTCGGGGGGCGGGTCCGTGATCACGTCCCCGCCTACGCGCACCTGGGGGACGACTACCACGACCTCGACGCGTTCCTGGACCGGGCCAGGGCGCTCGCCGGGGACGGCTGGCGGCACCTGCGCTTCGCCGTACCCCACGACAGTGACGGCACGCTGGACCAGCGGGCCTCGATGCGCTGGGGCATCGACCTGTTCCACGCCGTACGGCAGGCCGTGGGCGACGACGTGGAGTTGATCCTCGACGTGCACACGCGGCTCGACCTGCCCGAGGCCGTGACGTTGTGCCGCGAGATCGAATCGGCCAAGCCGTACTTCGTGGAGGACCCGCTGCGCTGCGAGAGCCTCGAGGTGTATCGATCGTTGCGATCCCGTACGGCGGTGCCGCTGGCGGCGGGCGAGCAACTCGGGTCGAAATGGGAGTTCCAGCGGCTCATCGAGCAGGACCTCATCGACTACGCCAGGGTGGACATCGCCGTGGCGGCCGGGCTCACCGAGGCCAGGAAGATCGCCGCGATGTGCGAGGCGCACTACGTCAAACTGGCCACCCACAACCCGCTCGGCCCGGTGACCGCCGCCTCGTCACTGCACCTGAACCTGGCTTCGCCGTACATCGGGGTGCAGGAGCACCAGGCCCTGCCCGAGCTGCCTGACGTGTTCACCGCACGGCCGGTGGTCCGCGGCGGCCGTTTCGAAGTCCCCGGCCTTCCCGGCCTGGGTGTCGACATCGACCGCGCCCAGGCCCGGAAATACCAGGCCATGGCCGCCGAACGCCCCCACCTGCGCACCCGCGACGGCGCCTTCACCAACTGGTGAGCGTGCCCACGCTCCAGCACCTCGTCGGCCGGCCGTCCGACCCGGTCCCGGTCATGGCGGCGCTGACGTGTGCGCGAGGGACTACGCCCCCGCCCTCCGGGTTGAGTAGCAGGTCAACGCGTGGCTCGGTCGCGGCGGCGGGCGGCGTAAACCGCGGCTGCCCGCTTCCCAACCTGTCAGGGGCGGTGTCGGCGAAGCGTGAACCAGAACCAGTTCGGCTTGCCGAGATCAACTTCAGCTAGCCTGATCAGACCAGATCAACTTTACCCCTCCAAAGAGGACAAGCCTGTTGCGGTCAATGCGTGGAGGTGACACCGATGTTGGATTACGGCCTTGACATGTCCGGTGTAGAGCTCGATCGGGCTCTGTCCGACTTGGTGGCTGAAGGGGATGAGCTTGACGCCCTGGTATCAGCGCAGGCCGACTGGTCGAAGCCTACGCCTGCAGCGGGGTGGACGATCGCCCACCAGATCGCTCATCTTGCTTCAGCTGATGCGAACGTTCTCATCGCTCTTCGGACCCCGGAGGCGTTCGACGCTGTGCTGAAGCAGGCGGAAGCCGCAGGCAGCCAATACGCTGATCTCGACGCCGCCGCGGGAGCAGCCAAACCGCGATCGGTGCTGCTGGAACAATGGCGCGCTGGTCGAACCGAGGTGGCGGCGGAGCTACGTGACGTTCCACTGGACCATGGGTTTCCGTGGTACGGCTCGCAGCTGACCGCAGCGCTCATGGTGCCGCTTCGACTGATGGAAACGTGGGCTCACGGGCAGGACGTATTCGATGCGTCGGGTGTCGCACGCCGTCCGACGAGCCGGCTCCAGCATGTGGCCTCATTGGGAGTGGTAGGGCGAGAGCTGTCGTTCTATGCCGCCCAATTGCCTCCTCCGTCAGAGCCGTTCCGTGTCGAGCTGACAGGTCCCGACGGCCAAAGCTGGGCATGGGGCCCGGAAGATGCCGTGCAACGGGTTCAGGGCAGTGCCCTCGACTTCTGCCTTCGAGTCACCCAACGCAGGTCCCGAGCCCAGACCGGCCTCACGGCAGTCGGCGAGGACGCGCAGAAGTGGCTTGACATTGCTCGCGTTTTCCTCTGACGAGGCAAGTAGCGATCAGCCGATCGAGCCCTCAACCCCTTCCACGATTCCCTGAGCCACTGATCCAGACCTGGAAGGTCATGGCCGCGGAGACATCTGCGCCCGCCGATACCGACGAGGGCGTAGAGCGAGCCGTGCGGACCGGCGTTTACCGCGGCAAGACGCGATGTACTCATCCAGGACCACGCGCAGGCGACGTTCACCGTGGATGAGCATGCGGTCGGCGCATTCAGCGCGCCGTACGGTCACCGCTCGGCATGGCCATGAGCCCGCGGCTTGGATGCGACCCAGCGACATCAGCCGGCCGAAAACCCGGACCGTGGCGAGCCTCTCATTGACCGAATGCTTGCTTGGTTGAGTCTCGCTCTGAGAAAGTGCGGTGTCCAGAGAGACCGTTCTGTCCGGCAAGGTCAAGGAGGCAAGGTCTATGTCCGAGCTCACGGGCGTGTCGCACATCTCGCTGTCGGTGAAGGACAGAGACGCCAGCGTGCGCTGGTACACCGAGGTCCTCGACTTCAAGGAGTACGCCACGATGGATGACGAGCGCTGGCTGCGCACCATCTGCCTGCACGACAGTCTCACGATCGTCGGCTTCACCCAGCACCTTGATGTGCGCGAGGACGGCTTCGACCACCGCAGGGTGGGCATCGACCACCTCTCGTTCGCGGTGCCCTCGCGCGCGGCGCTCGACGCATGGGCGCGCAGGTTCGAGCAGTTCGGCGTCACGTGCTCGCCCGTGGTCGACTCGCCGTTCGGCGCCGTGCTGTCGTTCCGTGACCCGGACGGCATCGCGCTCGAGCTGTTCGCGATGGAATAGCGGTCTTGGCGATCAGTGCTCGGCTACCGTGTGGCACGTGACGTCGTTCATGGAAAGGCAGATCGCGAGGTTGGCCGACTCCGGCTGGGCTCAGTGCGGCTCGGTGGCGGAAGCGGTAGCGCGGGCCGGGCTGCCGGCGGTGACGCCCGATTACCTGGCGACGGCCTTCTCGGAGGGTGCGTGGGAGGCAGCCGAGCGGGCGGTGCTCGCCTTGCGCGACCACTTCGCCGGCGCCCGGTTCGCGGAAGAGACGACGTACGGGATCCTGCTCGTGCCGGACCCCGACAAGCTGGACACGCGACGTCCGATGGACCCGGCCGTACGGGCGGACCAGTTGGGCGCACCGGTTGAGGATGTGTTCGACCGGCGGCTGCCGGCCGGGGTTCGGGGCATCCGAGGTGAGGCGTCGCCGTGGAACATGGTGGCCACGGTCGTCGGCGCCTACGGGCCGTCCCTGGGGAGCCATCACCAGGTCGTGGGCGCGTCGTCAGAGGCGTTCACCGTGGCCGGTGTCGACACCAGGACGTTGATGATCCGGCAGCTCTGGGGAGCGCGAGTTCTGCAGGGTGGATGTGACCTGCCCGACTGCGAGACCAACCAGAGGTGGACGTTCACGCTGTTCCCCGGCGAAGGTCTCACGGACGGGCAGGCCGAGTCCGGGACCGTGCTCAAGGGCAAGGTACGCTTCCGCCTCGGCAAGCCCGATCGCGGCATCGGATCCGCACGAGTGGCCCCCGCCGTGGCCGTCTAGGAAGGATCTGACAATTCGGCGTGCCGGAGCCAATGCAGGAGCGAGGCGATGGCGACACCCGCCAGATGACGCTGGTGCCGGCACCGGCTTCCCGAAATTGAGCGCCGGTTCGCGCAGTGGCATCTCCTGCCGCGCCTTCACCAAGGCCCGGTGGGGCCCATTGACTACCGGAGATCAACGACACTCGCGACACGCCGCCGAGATTCACAGCACGCCCCCGTAGCTCGCCCGCAACTCGTCCGCCGGTCAACCCCATCCACTGTCGGCCGGCCCTGTCCCCGCCTCGTTCGCGCCGTGTCATGGTTGTGTCACGGTCGCGCCGACGGTGGCCGCCGTCGAGAAACGGTGACATGCGGCAGACAACGCACGCACATTCGGCACCAATCGTGGTTCGTCATGGACGAACCACGCACCCTCCCACCCCGGCCCCGTGACCGGTTGTTCGCCGCGGTCACGCTGGTGCTCGCCGTGCTCCTGCTGCCCGCGGCGCTCGCCCGCCGTCCCGGCCGCGCCCGCGAAGTGGCCTGCCAATGGGCGTTACGGATGCGATTCCCCGCCGAGGACCTCACCGGGCTCACCGACGGCGCCATGGCGGCGTTCACCGCGGCGCGAACCGAGGCGCTCTGGCGTTACGGCCAGCTCATCGGCCTCACCTCGGGATACCGCGATCCCGTTGTCCAGCAACGGATGTTCGACGACGAGGTACGCCGCTGCGGCTCCCCGGCCTTGGCACGCATGCTCGTGCTGCCGCCGGCGGAATCCCGCCACGTCCAGGGCGTCGCTCTGGACGTTCGCCCGCACGAAGGCGCGCGCTGGCTCGAGGAACACGGCGCCCGCTACGACCTCTACCGCATCTACGACAACGAGTGGTGGCACTTCGAGCACCGCCCCGGCAGCGGCGGCACGCCACCACGACGACGACCCCACCCCGGCGTGGGCCACGTAAGCCAGGACGTTGACGGGCCCGGGCATTCGACAGCGGTATCGACCTGGCGTTCGGAGAACGGGTAGGGGTATGTCATCGACGTCGCCACCACCGCCAGCCGCACGCTTCACTCCATCTGACCAGGACCACGGCGATCTGCCCGAATAGAGGATGGCCGCGACCGTTACCCTGGGCACTTCCGCGGGTCGACGCCCTGCCCGGCACCGACGACGGTGACGTGGGCAGGGCTTTCCGGCGGTGTGGCGGCGGCGACCGTGCACACGATCTGCCCGACGGCCAGTGGGGACAGTTCGCCGGCGGGAGCGGACAGGGTCACCACCACGTGGCCGGCCGTCTTGACGATCACCGAGAACGGGCCGGCTTCGGGCGGGACGTCGGTGGTGAATCCGAGCGCCTGTTCCCTCGCGGTGGGTCCGGCGGCCAGCAGCGCGAGTGTGTCCGCTCGGAACAGCGGCCGACCACCGGAAGGCCGCGTTACCGCGCTGAGCCGGCCGTTCTTGACCAGATAGAGGGTGATCGTCGTGGTCGGTACGACGGGTCCGCTCGGCGGGTCGCCGGCGGGGATGACGTCGCTGGGGCGTACGCCGCAGCCGGCCACGGCGACGAGCGATACGAGGCACGCGGCGAGCGCGCGGCGGGCGAGCCCGGTCATCGTTCGGCGTCTCCGTCCGGATCGTGTGCCCGGCGTGGCAGGCGCAGCGTGAACTTGGCGCCGCCGTCCGGGGCGTTGGTGACGGTGAGGTCGCCCCGGTGCAGGCGCGCGTTCTCGCGCGCGATGGCGAGGCCGAGGCCGCTGCCCTCGGACCTGGCCCTGGCCGCGCTGGCCTTGTAGAACCGGTCGAACACGTGCGGCAGCACCGCTTCGTCCAGCCCCGGTCCATGGTCGAGGACCTCGAGAGCGATCCAGTCAGGGTCGACGCGAAGCCGTACCGACACCGGTGGCTCGCCGTGCCGCAGGGCGTTGCCGACCAGATTCGCGAGGATGACGTCCACTCGGCGCGGGTCCAGCCGTACCGTCACCGAGGAGGGAAGCTCGGTATGCACCGACTCCGACCAGCCCCGGGTCCGTAGGGTCGCGCGCACCAGCTCGGCCACGTCTATCTCGTTCAGCGCGAGGGCCGCGACTCCGGAGTCGAACCTGCTGATCTCGATGAGGTCGTTCACCAGCCCGGTGAGGTTGAGCGTCTCCTGGCTGACCAGCCTGGCGGCCCTGCCGACGGGCTCGGGCAGCGCGGCCGCCTCCTCGTCGAGGATGTCGGCGACCGCGGCGAGCGCGGCCAGCGGGGTGCGCAACTCGTGAGACACGTCGGCCACGAACCGGCGGGCGTCGGCCTCCATGTCCCGAAGCTGTTTGACGTGCCGTTCCAGCTCCGCGGCTGTGTTGTTGAACGTGTGTGCCACGTCGGCCAGCTCATCGGAGCCGCGTACCACGATCCTGGTCCGCATCTCGCCCTCGCCCAGCAGGCGTGCCGCCCAACCGAGCTCGCGCACCGGGCGCAGCACGCCACGGGTGGCCAGCAACGCGAGGATGACCGCGAACGCCAGGGCCGCCCCGCCGGTGAGCCAGGCGGATGTGGCGAGCCCGTCGATGCTTCGCTGTTCGGGAAGCAGGCTGCGCGCGGTGTAGACCTCGATGCCGGACATCCGCGTCCGGGCCCGCTCGACGATCAGCAACGGCGTGCCGATGATCAGGAAGGGCTCGCCCTGCCACACCACACGTTGCCACGCGGTCTGGCCGCTGGCCACCACCTGCCGCAACTCCGGTGAAATCATCCCGAGATCCAGGATCGGCACCCTCTCGCCCGGCCTCCAGCGCCCCGGCGACGGGGCGAGCGGCGAGGCGAGCGACGGGGCGAGCGGGGGAGCGAGCGGCGCGTGCATCTCGCGGTAGACGGCGACCGCAATGCTGTTCTGGTCGGTCGCGGCGCCGGCGATCTCGTCGAGCTCGGCCAGGCCCGGCTCCGCACTCGGCAACGGGTAGTGCGCCTGCAGGCGGTTCGTCATCGCCTGCACCGCGGCGTCCTGGGTCCGCTGGAGGATGGCGTTGCGGGCCTGGACGTAGCTCCCGCCGGCCACCGACGCCGCGGTGACCACACACAGCAGTGCGAACGCGAACAACAGCCGGGCACGCAGCCCCAGGCTCGGCCGAGGCGTCACCAGCGGCTCACACCGGCCCGAACCGGTACCCGAACCCACGCACCGTCTGCACGTAGACGGGCGCCGCCGAGTCGTCCTCGACCTTCGCACGCAACCGCTGCACGCACGCGTCCACAAGACGCGAGTCGCCGAAATACCCGTGCTCCCACACCGACTCCAGCAGTTGCTGGCGGCTGTGCACCCGGCCCGGCGTGCCGGAGAGCTCGAGCAGCAGGCGCAGCTCGGTCGGAGTGAGGCTGACCGGCACGCCGCGGTTGGCGACCACCAGCCCGGCCCGATCGATGGTCAGGTCCCCGTGCCGCTCCAGCTCCGCCTGGTCCCGGCCGATCCGCCGGAGCACCGCGCGAATGCGTGCCTCGAGCACCCTGGGCTGCACCGGCTTGACCACGTAGTCGTCGGCGCCCGCCTCCAGCCCGGCCACGACGTCGATGTCGTCGCCGCGCGCGGTCAGCATGATGATCGGTACGTCGCCGACGGCCCGGATGCGGCGGCAGACCTCGAACCCGTCCATGCCGGGCAACATCAGGTCGAGCACGACGACGTCGGGAAGGTCCATACGGAGCCGATCCAGCCCCTGCTCGCCGGACTCCACCGCGCCCACCCGGTGCCCATGCCGGGTCAGGGCCAGCTCAAGACCTTCCCGTACGGCCGGGTCATCCTCGATCAACAACACTCGCGACACACCGCCGAGTTTCACAGCACGCTCCGTACTTCGCTCGCCGGTCAACGCATCCACTGTCGGCCGGCCGTGTCCCCGCCTCGTCCGCGCCGTGTCATGGTTGTGTCACGGTCGCGCCGTCGAGAAGCGGTGACATACGACGGACAACGCACGCACATTCGGCGCCAATCGTAGTCGCCATGAACGAACCGAACACCCTCCCGCCCCGGCCCCGAGACCGGCTGTTCGCCGCAGTCACGCTGGTGCTCGCCGTGCGCGTGTACGCCGCTGCTCGACCTCGCTGGACCTGGTCCTGGAGGTCCAGGACACGCTCTGCCCGTGGAACGCGGGGCGCCACCACCCGCATGCCGACGGCGAGTCCGTCACCTGCGAACGCACCCGGGCCCGGCCCGGCCCTGCGGCTGACCTCCACCGACCCGGGTGCGGCACACCCCTGGCGGCCGGCGGTGGATGGTGAGCCCAGCCGGCCCGCACCGCCATCATCGACCCCCTCACCGCGGCCGTCGCCGTGCTCGCCCTGGTCCTGCTGTGGAAGACCAAGCTCAACAACGCCTGGCTGATCGCCGGCGGCGCCGTCATCGGTCTGCCGCACGCCCTTCTCACCTGAGAAGGAAGGCGGCGATCAGCGCCTCGGCAGCGTGGCCAGGTGGCGAAGACTCCTGGTGATCCGTTCAGCGGCGAACCTGGTCCCGGCGACGAAGCGCAGCATGGGCCCGAACGTGGGTGCTGCCATCGTTCCGGCGAAGTACAGGCCGGGTACCGTCGACTGCAAGCTGGCCGACAGATGCGGGGCCGCGGAGCCCGGAACGCGTGCGATGGTGCGGCGCAGGTCGGGCGCGAGGATGTGCAGGGCATCCACGTCGATGCGGTAGCCGGTGGCGGCCACAACGTGGTCGGCCCTCAGCTCGGCCGGCCCCTCACCGCCCCCCACGGTCAGGTGCGCGGTGGCGCCGTCACGGCGGGCGTGGGTGACGCGGCGCTGCAGGTGAAGCGGGACGATGTTCTCAACGCGATCACGGAGCCACCAGCTTCCGGAGGGGCCCAACGCACGTCGATGCAGCCATAGCCGTTTGCGGGCGGGCAGCAGGCGTACCCAGCTCGGGGCCAGACAGACGGCTGTCAACGCCCAGCCCGCTCCCAGCGGGGAATCGGGATGGGCCAGACGCTGACGCAACGGCCGCCGCACCACAGCAGGCGCGCCCCAGCGCACCCGGTCAGCCCGCACCAGCACGTTCACCCCGGCGCCGGCCTCGTGCAACAACGCGGCGCTCTCCAGCGCAGACTGGCCACCGCCGACGACCACGACGCGCCTCCCGGCATAGCGGGACAGATCACGCTGCTGACTGGAATGCGACAGCACGGCATCGACTCCCGGCCCCTCCGGAGCCAACGGCAGCAACTCGCGCGGGATGTGGCACAGCGCGCTCAGCCCGGTGGCGAGTACCACCGCCGCCGCCTCGATCCTCTCGCCGTCCTCCAGGCACACTGTGAAGCCCTCAGTCGCCTGCTGGATGCTCGACACCCGTCTTGACTCGACCTCACCGGCGAACCGGCGGGCGAACCATATCCCGTACCGCGCGAATACCTCGCACGGAATCGGTGTCAGCTCAGTCAACGGCGGGCGGCCGGTCTCTCGGCAGAAGTCCGACAGCCGGCCCCCTGGCACCGGGGCCGACAGGTCGGTCGCCTTCGGCGTCGATTTGAGGAACATGCCGGTGGCCATCTCATGCCGCCAGCTGTCCATGACCTCACCGAACACCCGGACCTCGAGCCCGGCCGCGCGCAGATGAGCCGCAAGCGACAACCCATACGGCCCCGCGCCGACCACCACCACGGCCCGGCCTGATGCAGTCGAACCCACCGCCCGGCCAGCATGCTGCCCCGCAACCGACTGCCTCACCCGTGCCCCCGTCATCGGCTCGTCGTTCCAGCCCCACTCCCGTCCAGCCGCCGACCTCACCAGGCGGACAGGCCACGTGTGCGGCATCCCCGAGGGCCAGTGCGGCGGACCGTACGGCGTCAGCACACCACCCCTTGGGCGTGTCTGCCCACCCGCCGTCGACACGACGCCCAGCCTTGGGACAGGGAATGCTCATGGGGCGTCCAGAGGTGCGCAATGACGGTTTCGCCAACCTGGACAAAGTACTCGACTATGCCCATGTGGAGACCATGCTGGACAAGGTGCCTGACGTGCCCGTCGCCGCACTCAACGGCGCGAGCAGGTTCGATGCCAAGGTGACGGAGAAGGCCTTGTCTTCCCGCCACAGGACCATCGGGCGCTGAAGGAGGCCGGCACGGCTGCGATCTTCGGCCCGGGCACCGTGATCGCGGACGCCGCGCTCGGCTTGCTGGACCTGATCGGGTATCGGTCAGGCGGATCCGGCACGGCAAAAGGTACAAACCAGACGCAAGGTGAGGAGCTCCGCGTCCTTCGAGCTCTGCCAGCGACCCCGGCCAAGCACTTCGAGCAAGCTTGGTCGCCCATGCATTGAACACTTGCATGGCGGCCAATACATCTGTATAGACTCTTGGACGTGCGACCAATATCTGAAGAGGACCTGACGACGCGCGCCCGCATCCGCGACGCCGCGATGGCGATGTTCGCCGAGCAGGGGGTCACGGCCACCACGATCCGCGGAATCGCCGAGGCCGCCAGAGTCTCGCCCGGCCTGGTGCAACACCACTTCGGCAACAAGGAAGCGCTGAGACAGGCTTGCGACGAGTACGTCCTCAGCTACATGCGCGAGCAGGTCAACGCAGGCATCACTGACCGCAACCTGGACAAGCCGGAATTCATCGAGAACGTCCACCGGACCGCGCCGCCCTTGATGAAGTACCTCGGACGCGCGCTCGTGGACCGCTCCCCCGCGGCCGCCGCCCTGTTCGACGAACTCGTCAGCGTGACGGAGGAGCATCTCGCCAACGACGACCAGCTCTCCAAGGCCGACCACCGCGCCCGCGCGGCCGTGCTGACCGCGATGAAGCTGGGCATCACGGTGCTGCACGAGCACGTCTCCCGTGCACTCGGCACCGACCTCTACGCCACACAGGGTGCGCTGCGCGTCGGCAAGGCACAGCTCGACCTGATCAGACCGGAATTCCTCGGACGCGAGCTGTTCGAACAGGCGCGGACGGGCCTGGAGAAGGTCGAGGGACAACAATGAACGCCGCAGTGCTTGCTGACGGCCTGGTCAAGACCTTCGGCCAGGCCAGGGCCCTCGACGGGCTCGACCTCACCGTCGAGACGGGCGAGGTCCACGGCTTCCTCGGTCCCAACGGCGCGGGCAAGACCACCACCATCCGCATCCTGCTGGGCCAGATGCGCGCCGACGGCGGCCGGGTCGCCTTACTCGGCGGCGACCCCTGGCAGGACGCCACCGAGCTGCACCGAAGGCTCGCCTACGTGCCCGGCGACGTCACCCTGTGGCCCTCGCTGACCGGCGGCGAGGTGATCGACCTGCTGGGCAGGGCCCGCGGCGGCCTCGACCCCCGGCGACGCGCCGAACTGCTCGAGCGCTTCGAGCTCGACCCGCGCAAGAAATGCCGCACCTACTCCAAGGGCAACCGGCAGAAGGTGGCGCTGGTGGCCGCCTTCGCCTCCGATGTGGAACTACTGATGCTGGACGAGCCGACCTCGGGCCTGGACCCGCTGATGGAGGCAGCCTTCAACGAGTGCGTCCTGCAGGAGAAGCGCAACGGCCGCACCGTGCTGCTGTCCAGCCACATCCTGTCGGAGGTCGAGACGCTGTGCGATCGTGTCAGCATCGTCCGCGCCGGCCGTACCGTCGAGTCCGGCAGCCTGGCCGACCTGCGCCACCTCACCCGCACCTCGGTGACGGCCGAGCTGGTCGGGCTCGCGCCCGGCCTGGCCACCCTGCCCGGCGTACACGACCTGACCTTGGACGGCGCCCGGCTGCGCTGCCAGGTGGACGGCGACGCGCTCACCGCGGTGCTCGCCGAGCTGGCCAGGGCGGGCGTACGCACGTTGACCACGCAGCCGCCGACGCTGGAGGAGCTGTTCCTGCGCCACTACGAGGGAGCCGCCAGATGACCGGCACCTGGACGTTGATCCGGCTCATCGTGCGCAGGGACCGCGTGCTACTGCCGGCGTGGATCGTGATCAGCGCGCTGCTGCCGGCGAGCGTCGCCTCCGCCACCACGGACCTGTATGCCGACCAGGCTGCCCGCGACGCCTTCGCGGCGGCCTCGGCGAGCAACCCCGCGCAGCTGGCCATGCGCGGCCCCGTCTACGACGCGAGCGTCGGCGGTCTGACCGCCTGGACGCTCGGTTCGTCCCTCGCGCTGATCGGCGGGCTGATCAGCATCCTGCTGATGATCAGGCACACCAGGGTCGAGGAAGAGACCGGCCGGCGCGAGCTGCTGGCCTCGGGTGTCGTCG
>NZ_JBYITD010000058.1:0-45037 GCF_057708945.1 Nonomuraea sp. bgisy101 | reverse complement strand
CCAGGTGCAACCTACGGACTGACTGGCTCAGCTGGCGCGACCACTCGCCTGCCGAGCGAGGGTCCACAGGTGACTGGACTCGGCGGAAACTTATGTCGTAGTACGTCGCCGCGTCCGCTGATTTCTTCTGCCGCAAGAAGCCAATCTCTACCGACAGGGCGATCAAGATAGTCGGCAACCCCTACGCGGCGGTAGCGTAGAACGCTTCTGTGGCCATACCGGGTAATCGTGATGACGTTGAAGTGTGTTCCGTTGCGCGACGGGCCCGAATCCACGCGAGGTCGGGGGCGGCGGCAGCAGCGTCATGGTCAGCACCCAGTCCCACCGGACACCCGGCAGGCCAGCCCCGATTGCAGCCGTCCGGGTACGGCCAGCGGGGTAACCGACCCGGCCGTACCCCGATTCACCGTCACTTGGCGGCCGAGTGGCGGTGACCCCCCATCGCCGAACGAACCACCTGTCTGACCCACTCCCGCTGGATCGCCAATCCACCGCACCCCATCTATCCCCACGCCGAACTCTGAAAGCCAGAAGCAGTTCATCGTCGCGTCTCTGCCCGAACTCCTCAGCGCCGCCCGCCGCCACCAACGGCTTGCGCGCCTACACCGCCCCTCTGCCACCGGCGCGGCCTCCACGATGCTCACGAAAGCGTCACCCAAGCTCCTCTCCTGGATGACGAGCTCACAGAGCGGTGGGAACAGCGCACCAAGCAGCTCAGCCTGCACCTCGCCGAGCCGACCTTGACCCACGTGATCCGCTACCCGGAGACAGTCATCTGCATGTCGATCCTGCTCTCCCCTTATTGGACCCGTGCCGCGCGGCGGCTCCCTCCCCCAACCTGGCTTTGATCCTGAGAACCGATCAGGCTGGGACAGCGTCGGCCCCGAACGTCCCCACGCCCACGACTTCGAGGACGAGCTCCAGCGACGGCTTGGCATCACCCGCCCGTCCAGCCTCAGTATCGACAACATCGCGATCTACGCTCGCGGACGTGCCTGGCGACACCTTCCCAAGGAAAAGGATCAGATGGAGGACGAGAGCTCCCAGCTCGAAGCCCAGCCGATTGATCCACCGCAGGCCAGCTTCCCAGCATGGATCAACCAATCCTGACAGAGACGCCTGCGCGGGTGTCGATCTTCAGGCCACCCGGTCCGTTCACACCCATCCGATCCGCCAGGTGATCCACTCTCGTCGCCATGAGAGTGATAGATGTATCTTCATATCAAGATATTTATGAGGAGTCGTGGATGCTGCATCACGTCCAGCTGGCCTGCCCACCTGGCAGCGAGCCCGTCCTGCGGGAGTTCTACGCGGGTGTGCTCGGCTTGGCCGAGATTCCCAAGCCTCCCGTCCTCGCCGCCCGTGGCGGCTGCTGGTTCCGTGGCCACGGCATCGAGTTGCACCTCGGCGTTGAGACCGACTTCCGGCCGGCGCGGAAGGCGCACCCTGGCATCCTGGTCCGTGACCTCGACGACTGGGCCCGGCGGCTGGACCAGGCCGGATACCCCGTTGCCTTCGACGACGACTTTCCTGGGATGCGTCGTTTTTACAGCGAAGACCCCCACGGCAACCGTCTGGAGTTCCTCGAACCGCTCTCCTAAGAACGGACAACCGCCGGCGCCGGAGCCGACCCGGACGACGGAGATGGCCCGGCACTCATGGCGGCGGAAACAGCGCAGATTCGTTGGGACGCCCAGGCCTCTTGACGTTGCATTTCATCTGCTCCACCGCAGGTCGGCGCTCTGCCATGGATCAGCTCGATTGAGAACCGACAAGTCCTGTCGGTTGCAGATGAAGCTGTCGGTGTCCGCGTGTTGTTGTCGGTGCTCGTGTCGGTGTTCAGGGTCAGTTGTCAGATTCCGCCTTCGATGCCGTCGGACAACACGCGCAACCGCTCGGCGCCGACTGTGCCATCGACTTCGACGTGCTCGATCCACCGTCTGATGTCAGGCTGAATACGTTCGAGTCGATCCTTTGGGCCTTGGAGGTTTTGATGCGTGCAGGCGTCGTGGTCACCGCACACCCCGGTGTGGAGGATCTCGCCGTGCAGGCCGAGGAGTTGGGCCTGCACAGTTTCTGGGTGAACGACACCCCGATGGTCCACGGCGACCCCTTCGTCGCCCTGGGACTGTGTGCGAAGGCCACCAGCCGCATCAGGCTCGGCATCGGCGTGACCTCACCGGCGCTGCGCTCGGCGCCGGCCGCCGCGAGCGGGGTCGCCAGCCTCAACGCCCTGGCGCCGGGCCGGATCATCTGCGGCGTCGGCACCGGGAACACCGCCCGGCGCACGCTGGGCATGCGACCGACCACGGCGGCCATGATGGAGAACTTCACCGCCGCACTGCAGGACCTGTGCGCCGGACGCACCATCGAGTACCGGGAAGGTGACCGGGTCCGCGACGTCCGGTTCCTGCACACCGGGGCGCACGTGAACACGGCCGACCCGGTCGAGTTCGTCGCGGCAGCGCTCGGGCCGAAGGCCGCCGCCGTCGCCGGCCGCCGTGGCACCGGCCTGATCTCCTTCGGCCTGCTGGACCCCACCGCCTGGCACGCACTGCACGACGCCCGCCGGCAAGCCGCCCACGGCACACCCCGCGACCCCGGCTCCCGCACGGACTCCTACCTGGTCACCGCGCTGCACATACTCGACGAGGACGAGGACCCCCACGGCGAAGCGGCCCGTGACGCGACCGGCCATATCGTCCTGTCGCTACTGGCCTTCGCCGCCGACACCGCCGGCGACGCGCGCGCCTTCGCCGAGCAACTCGGTCCCGAGGAACGCGAGGCGGTGCGGCGGCATCTCGATCGGCGCGGCACCACCGCCACCGCACCCGACCGGCACACCAAGCTCTACCCCAACTACCTCGGACGCATCGCGCCGGAGGATCGGGACCTGATCCTGCCCTCGCTGATGAACACCCTGGCCCTGGTAGGCACCCGCGACGACCTCCGCGCCCGCATCGCCACCCTGGAACAGGCCGGTATCAACGAACTGCTCATCCAGCCGGCGATCGACCCACCCGCCGAGATGGCCCAGTTCGCGAAACTCCTCACCTGAGCGGAGGTGAAGGCCGCTCCGGTACGCCCGACAGCGCTCTTCGCCCTGGCCGAAGCGGTCCATGGGGCCGGCCTGGCCGACGAGGGTGTCTGGCTGGAGTGGAGTCGACGCTGGAGCTGGACAAGAAGACCGGCTGGCATCACATCGCCCGAGCCATCGTCGGGTTCGCCAACCGCATGCCCGACGTCGCCGCCGCCTACACCGAGGGCCGGGCCTACCTCGTGGTGGGTATCGAGCCGGGGAATCAGCCGCTTGAAGCTCTGTCAGGCATGTAAGGCAAGGAGGCTGGCCGCGCTTCTGCGCCTGACCCCAGGACCCCCGATCTGGGAGCTCAGTCCCTGGAACTCTTGGTGACCACCTGGGCCAAATACTCGCTGTGTCTGGAACGCGGAGTTGTCCCCTGGGGTGCGCGAGCACGCAGCCGTCTGGCCGCGCACTCGGATGGTGCGGGCGACGTCAGTCGAGGGTGTCCCCCATGAGGTCGAGTTAGGCGTGTCCGGCGGCGACATCGTCTGGTCGGCCGAGCGCCGCGAAGTTGCCCAGCAGCTCGCGCAGCGTGGCGAGAGAGCGTTGTCAGAAGGCGCCGGGCGCGTAGGGGCATTCGGTTGACGCATGACCACCACGGTTGTGGTCTCTTCCGGTGCGCTGGGATGACGCATCCCAGATACGTCGACTCGGGCGAGACGCGACAGACGATCGCCTGCCACCGCCGAGAAGGCGGTGAGGAGCTGAGCCGCTGGTGAGAGCAGCTTTAGTCGACCTGGCCGCCGAGGCGATCTCGCAGGCCGCCTTGGCACGCCGGGACGCTGTGAGCCTGTGCGTCGAGCTGTCCTGAGCCACGCGCGCACCGCAGATGCTTCACACGGGCGGGCCCGCCTTGACGCGCCGCACCAGTCGTTCCATCGACCCCCGGTAGCTGTGGAGGTGCTCCAGCCACCACGTGGCGCCCGCGTCGGCGTAGGCCCGGACCGACGAGCCTGGCTCGCTCACCCCGATGACCGCCACGTCGAGGTCGCCCGCGTTTGCCCGGTGCCGGCGCAGCTCACTGACCTGGGCGGCCATGGAGTCGGGTGAAAGCGTCATGCGGCCCTCCCGGTCGTCGCCGACGACGATCCAGCCGTCCCAGCGGGCGGCACGCCGAAGGGCACCCGGAGCCGTGCCGCCTACCCACACCGGCACCCGGGGCCGCTGGAGGGGCAGCGGCGCGAGCCGCACCCCGTCGACGGTGTAATGAGCGCCCCGGTGATGCACCTCCTCGCCGGACCAGAGCGAGACCATCACGTCGAGTGCCTCATCGAGCACGACCCCGCCGGGACGCGTTGAGCCGAAGGCGGTGAACTCCTGCCTCACGCCGCCCAGCCCGGCGCCCAGGATCGCGCGACCGCCGCTCAGCCTGTCGAGCGTCGCCACCGTCTGGGCCAGCCTTTCCGGGCGGTGCCGGGCCACGGCCGTCACCGCCGTGCCCAGCCTGATGTGCGAGGTCGCCTGCGCCGCCGCAGCCAGCGTCACCCACGGGTCGGCCGATGGCATGCCCCAGGTGAAGGCCAAGTGGTCCCACACCAGCACGGCGTCCCACCCGGCGGCCTCGGCCTCCCGGGCGAGGGTGACCAGGTGTGCCGGCTCCGCGAGGTCACCGAGGATCGCGACGTCGATGCCGTAACGCATGCCCCCACCCAAGCACCCGGCACCGACAGTTCTGGGGGTGCCGCGATCGCGCGGCGCGGCTCCGACGAGCGGGTGAGCGCCGCCCAAGAGGAAGCGGTAGAGCAGATCCGGCAGACCCGCGAGCAGGCCGACGCTGCTGTCGCCGAGGCCAACCGCGCCGCGTAGGAGGCATGGTGTCAGGCAGCCGCCGTACAACAGCAGGCCGAGCGAGACCCGTAGCGGGCAGGGGCGCGATCGCGATGAGGTACTACAGGCTGACCTGGGTCGTGGCGTAGTCGAGCTGGAGCTGCGGGGTCTGGTCACGCGTCGAGACTCGTGCGTACGCCCAGACGGTCATCAGCCGAGTTCCCAGCGGTGTCCAGAAACGTCTACCTTTCCGGACCCCGTAGCCACCAGCGACAACACCGTCCCAGAAACCTCTGTCCAAAGCCCACCTTCCGACTCAACCGACGTCGTCGCCCCACTTTCGCGCCGGTCGTGGATCTACTCTTTGGCCATGGTCAGTGACGAGCACAAGCGCGTTCTCGACCCTGAGCAGGATGCCGCCGCGCTGAAGGCACTCACGCACCCCTTGCGCATCCGGCTGCTCGGATTGTTGCGACAAGACGGACCTGCCAGCGCGAGCGAACTCGCGGCCAGGCAGACATCCGCTTCCACCAGCCACCACCTGCGGGTTCTGGCGAAATATGCGTTCGTCGCCGAGGCCGAGCACCGCGACAGGCGAGAGCGCCGCTGGCAGGCGGTGCACCTGGTGACGTCCTGGAGCAACAAGGCGATGGACGCCGCACCCGAAAGCCGCGCCTTCGTCAGCTTCGCACGCAGGCGCCAGATCGAGCACCTGGAGGCGTCTCTCGTCCAGCATGAGGCCGACATCGCCGGCGGGCGGCTCCGCCAAGAGTGGCTGGAACCATCGGACATATCCGACCTGCTGCTCCGGCTGACCCCCGAGTCTCTCACCGAACTGCGGCAGGTGCTCGATCGGAAAGTGGAGGAACTGACCACCCGAGACGCGGGCGATCCGCGCGTGGCGCAGGTCGTCTTCCTCATCGCAGGGCTGCCCCTCGCACCGCACGATCCCGACCTTGATCCGGACGCCTCCGTTCCCGTGTCTACGGGCGAGGACGTATCGTGACCGAGCCGCTGAACATATGCGCCGCACGTCGCCGCTATGTCACAGCCTGCGTGCTCTTCTGGCTGCCAGCCGGGCTGACCATCGCGCCCCTGATCCTGCTCTTCACCGAACGTGGCATGTCCCTCGCCGCCATCGCGGGCTTCTTCGCCGCGCACTCTCTCACCGCCGCCGCGCTGGAACTGCCAACAGGAAGGCTGTCCGACGTCCTCGGACGCCGAACCGTCCTGGCCTCCGCCGGTCTGCTGAACCTGACCGCTTTCATCCTTCTGAGTCTGGGCACCACACCCTGGGTGCTCACCTGCGGTATGACCCTCATGGGAGCGGGCCGAGCCCTGTCCAGCGGGCCGGCCGAGGCCTGGTACGTCGACATCGTCCATGCGCGCTCCGGCCCTGACGCCGACCTGCGCCCCGGTCTGGCCCGAGGGAAGTCCGCAACATCGGCGGCGCTGGCCACCGGCACCCTGCTCGGCGGTGCCGTGCCCTGGCTGCTGGCAACCGGCCCGGACGTGGGTACGCGACTGAGCGAAGCAACCTCCGGCCTGATTCTTCCTCTCTCGGTCCCGCTGCTGTCGGCCGCCGCCATCGAGATCGCCTTCGTGCTGTACGTCAGGACAGCCCTGCGCGAGCCACCCCGGAAGGCGGCCACCCTGCGCGGCGTTCTACGAGGCATCCCTGCCACCATCGCAAGTGGACTGCGCCTGGGCGGACGCGACGCGATGGTCCGCCGTATCCTCCAGCACCGGAGGCCGGTCCACGAGGGACTAACGGGGCTCGCACTCGACGACTCCCGCTCAAGTCGTTGGTCCCGCGATCACCGTTCGTTTGGGGCTCATGACAACGCCTGCGCCGATCCATCCCGCGGTGCTCTGCCGCCGTCTTCCGGTCGTCACTCGGAGGCTAACCCTCCTCGCAGGCCGACCCTGGCGCCAGAGCACCACGGCTGATGCTGCCTCCAGCCTTCCGACGGTCAGTAGCTACTGGCCGTTCCGATCATCCTCACGGGCCTTTTCGGTTGCTCGGGCGAAATCAGTCGGCGGGCTTGCCGAACCAGCGGGAGAGGTGGTCGTCCAGGTCCTCCTGATCGTCGCCGATCCAGGCGACGTGGCCGTCGGGACGTAGCAGGACGCACGGAACATCCAGTTCCGCAGCGGGATCCGCGAGGTAATCGACCCGGTCTGACCAGGTGCCGACGGTCAGGCGTTCGGTGCGGTCCAGCAGCAGGCCGCGGCCGCGATGCAGCAGACCGTAGAGGCGGCCCTGTTTCACGTCGATGTCGCGCAGGCGGCGGCCGAGCAGGTCGGGGCCTTCGCCGAAGTCGTAGCGGATGCCGATCGCGGTGATCTTCTCGATCAGATAGTGGTTCACCTCGTCGAAGTCCATCAGTTCGGTGAGCAGCCTGCGTACGGCCTGCGGGCCCGGTTCGGTGGACAGCAGTTCCATCTGGGCGCGGGTGTTGTCCAGCACGTCCTCGGCGACCGGATGACGTTCGGCCTGATAGGTGTCCAGCAGTGCTTCCGGGGCCCAGCCGCGGACCTGTGCGGCCAGTTTCCAGCCGAGGTTGAATGCGTCCTGAACGCCCAGATTGAGGCCCTGTCCGCCGATGGGTGGATGAATGTGTGCCGCATCGCCGGCCAGCAGCACCCGCCCGACCCGATAACGTTCGGCCAGCCGGGTGGCATCCCCGAAGCGGGACAACCAGCGCGGGGAGTGCACGCCGAAATCGGTTCCGGCGATGGCGCGCAACTGTTGTTTGAAATCCTCGAGGGTGGGCGGTTCCGAGCGGTCGCTGACTCCCGCGGCGGGGACCACGACGCTATAGACCCCTTCGCCGAAAGGCCGGAGCCAGAATCGCTGATGGGTTTCGCGGATTTCGGTCATCCTGGCGGCGATCTCCTCCTGCGGTACGCCCACTTCCATCTCGCCCATCAGCGTGTCGGTCCGCGAGGGCTCGCCGGGGAAGCCGACGCCGAGCCGTTTGCGCACCGTACTGCGCCCGCCGTCACAGCCGACGAGATAGCGCGAACGCAGCTGTTCCCCGTCGGCCAGCTCGACGGTCACACCCTCGTCGTCCTGCTCGAAACCGGTGACCGCACAACCGCGCCGGACCTGCGCACCCAGTTCGATCGCATGTTCTGCTAGCAGATGTTCGATGACCGGCTGCGGGACACCCAGCAGATAGGCGTACGCGGAATCCAGGCCCTTGGGCGCGGGCTTGGCGATGGCGGCGAAGAAACCGCCGGCCGGACGCTGTCTTCCATGCTGGAGAATGCGATCCAGCAGTCCGCGCATCGCCATCAGCTCGAGACTGCGAATATGCAGACCGACTATGCGGACGAACGACGCGGGCTCGGTTTCCTTCTCCAGAACGAGTACCCGCACGTCGTGCAGCCGCAGTTCGGCGGCCAGCATCGCACCAGTCGGCCCGCATCCAGCAATGATCACGTCGAACATGAGGGGCGCGCGATCGGCGCCGGAGGCCGGCGACCAGAGCCCGGGAACGTCGCGCTCGACCGTGTCGTTCGACGACGGCTCGGCGGTGAACTTAGAGTGCATAGGTGTTGCCTTTCGGGAGTGCCTTGTTGGCGAGGCGCTCCCGGCGACACCTACGTCAATCGCCCGGCCGTGACGGGAAGGGGGAGCACCCACATCGATACAGCGTTCATGGGTCTCACCTCCTCGGGCGGTGTCACGGTCAGCCGCAAGCTACAAGCCCGAGCATCATCCCGTCCAATCCTTTTCCAGCCACGTGATCACGACTCCCAACGGGCCCGTGCGGACGCAGGGCGAATCCGGCGTGGCGGCCCGGCTGGTCCCGGTCACGGCCGACGGTCTGATCCTGGCTGCCCCCGAGGCGGACCGGATGTCGGTAGGCGCTGCCCTGCTGAGGTTCGCTCGTGGCCACTACGCCAACCGGTCGCAGGCGAGCTTGACGACCAGCGCGATGACGACGCACCGCAAGACGACCCGAATGAATCGACTTCCGCGTTTGAGCGCGAAGTGAACGCCGAGCCGGGCACCCGTGAGGTCGCATGCGGCCATACCGAGCCCGAGCAGCCACAGGACTCTGCCCTGCGCGGCCAACGCGAACGCGAGATCCGCATCCCCGAAACCTGGCCCTGGGCCCCCCAACTCGCCACCTGCATCGAGCTCGGCCTCACCCTCGACCCACCGGCTAGCTCAGCCGTACCGACCCCACACCCCGAAGGAACCCCGACCGGCCCGTGGAACCGGCGCCCGCCCCGCACGACAGCCGGGGAACCGGCGCTTCTCACACCCCGGCAACAGGATCACCAAGGTCCCTCAGAGACCAATCAACCGCCCCGATAGGGCAACCCGTCCACCCCATGAATGATCAAGGTTGGACACCACGTGGCCGATGCTGTTCAGGTTGCGCGGAATTGTTCACTGAGCCGCGGAACCGGGGTTGAGGAACATCGGAACGAAAACCGGCGCTAAGCATCTGTCGGCCCTGGTGGGCGCCTGACGGGACGTCGGGCGCGGGGCGATCTTGAAGTCATCCCACAGATAATGCCCTATTATCTGGGGCGATCGTTGATCGCGACCTGCGGCGACGGTTCCGGGCCGCTACGCGAAGCGGCCCTGTTATCTGTGGCAAGGGGGAAGCGGTGGCCACCGTCGCGCAGCTGCCCGCCGGGAACGCGCTCACCGTCCGCGGCGCCGCGGACGCCTTCCTCGACGTCCTCGGCAACCCGAACACGGTGCGGAACTACGCGATCGGGGTCGGCAAGACCGCCGAACGGGTCGGCGAGAGCCGGCCGCTCGGGCATTTCGCGGACGACGAGATCGGCGAGGCCCTCGAAGCGCTGTGAGGCTCGACGGCGGTGAACACCTGGAACGCCCGCCGGGCGGCGGTGCTGTCCTGGCTCGCCTGGTGCGCCGAGCGCGGCTTCGACGGCCCGGAGGTGCCGGCCTGGGCCAAGCGCTTGACCCCGCCGGACTCCGAGACGCCGGCGCGCTCGAAGATGGCGATCGACCGACTGATCTCCCGCCGCGAGGTGCACCTGCGGGAGAAGTGCTTCTACCGGATGCTGTACGAGACCGTGGCGCGGGCGGAGGAGATCCTGCCGTGAACATCGAGGACCTCGACTTCGCTGGCCGCCGCGCGCTGGTGAAGGCCAAAGGCGCGCAGTCCAAGGCCCGCCGCCGCGGCCAGGCCCGCGAGGATTTCGTACTGGAGCCCGTGTACTGGGGCGCCGGCACCGCCCGGCTGCTGCCGCGGCTGCTGAAGAACCGCACCCGCGGCCCGGTGTTCGTCACTCACCGCCGCCCCGGGCCGGGCAAGGTCGTCTCGTCGCGGGACGTGTGCCCGGATTCCGGGCTGGCCCGGCTGTCGTACGGCCAGGCCAGCGCCCTGCTGGATGAGCACACCGCGCTGCACGGGGCGGGCACAGGCTGGGATCTGCACGAGTTCCGGCACTCCGGGCTGACCCACCTCGAGGAGCAGGGGGCGCGCCTGCTGATGTTGATGGCCAAGTCGCGGCACAAGAAGGCGGAGAACGTCCGCCGCTACTTCAAGCCGTCGCCGGACGCCATCGCCGAACTCACCAGCCTGCTTGCACCCGGCGACACACGCCGAAGCGGCGGCACGTAACCGAGCCGGCCGACCCGTCGATCCTGATCATCCCGACCGACCCGAAACCACCGAGCCCTGGAGCTGACATGGCTGACATGATCGTGACCGACCCCGTCACCCGCGACGTTCTCGCGACCTTTGAAGGCGTGCGATCCCGGCTGTTCGGGCGCTTAGAGGGCCTGACCGACGCCGAGTATCACTGGGAGCCGGTCAGCGACTGCATCAGCATCCGCCCCGGCGACGACGGTGTCTTCCGCGTCGCCACGCTATTTCCGGAATCGGGTCCGGAGGAACCGGACCCCGTCACGACAATCGCCTGGCGCATCTGGCACATCGGCAACCTCTGCCTGCGCGGCTACGTGATCTACTGCTTCGAGGACGTCCCCGAGCTCGGCGACCGCCACGAGTGGCCGGGCACCGCGAAGGATGGCGTCCAGGCGCTGGCCGAGGACTGGGAGCACTTCATCTCCCGTATCGCAGCCCTCGGCGACAAGCGCCTGCTGGCGCCGATAGGCATGGGCCCCGGCGGTTGGGCCGATGAGACCTATCTGAAGCTCGCGCTGCACGCTCTGAAAGAGGTCACACATCACGGCGGCGAAATCGGCCTGCTGCGCGACCTGTACCTGCGCGAAGGCGTCTGATTTCTGCGACCTGGGCGAGGAAGGCGTTGCCGTCGAAGCCCTTGTCCCATAACGCGAGCATGTCCGGCTTCAGTAGGTGCAGCAGGCGCCTGGCATAGCCGGTCTCGCCTTCGCCGGTGGGGCCGAAGACCGCGCCGATCAGGGCCCGTGTTCCGGTCTCAACGAGCGTCATCAGCTCCACCCAGGGGGTAGCCGCCGTGGCCCGGACTGCCCAGCCAGGCCCGGTTACGAGCGGTGTCGGGGGCCTTGAGCGAGCTGCAGCCGTCGAAGGAGACCGTGCGGTAGGGCCCGAACCGCACTCCGGGAGTTCGGGGCTGAGCCAGCGGCCCACAAAGCGCCTCAAACAAGCTGCGCATCGGCGCACTGCCGACCCTGCGGCGCAGGTCGCGCAGGGCTTTGGCGGTGGGCGTCACGACCGGCAGTGCGCTCAGCGAGGCCGTCAGCTTCTGCCACACCAGCAGGTAGCCGACTTCCGGGAACAGGCACATCGCCAGCAGGAAGTAGACCCCGACACGCGAAGGCGGATCACGCAGCCGGCGCTCGGCGATGCATCTTGCGCGTCTCGTGAAGGACCGCATCTACAAGCTCGAACGGCAGGAGCGCGGTCAGCTCACCCAGATGCCCAGGTGCGAATACCCCCTCATCCGCTGGGCGGGGCGAATGGCCCGTCTCGATAGCGCTGGACACAGCAGACCAGGCAGACTCGGCGATCAACGGAGATCCAGTTCTTCGACGGATGGTTGTGGAAGATCATCTGTCTACTGGATCTCCGTTCCCACGTCCCGGGAACTCACGTGCCTAACGGCGCCACGAGCACCTTAACTACCCGGCCTTGGTGGAAGCCCCCTCCTCCTCCGGAGGACTGCTCGGCGTGCGCCCGGCGAGGTTGGCTCGGATAGCGGTGAATCCTTTCGCGATGTGGTGGCCTCTTATGCGGTGATGGCCACACCGGAAGGAGATGAGTATGGATGACGTTGTGATGTCGGCTGTCCAGCGGGTACTTTCACGACCTCGTTCCGACCGCAAGGGCGTGGACGTGGCTGACGGCTCGTGGGCGAGCGCGCAGCTCGTTGAGGCCGCGCAGGCTGGTGGTCGCGAGTCGATCGCAGCGGTGATCTGTGGTGCCCATTCTCGCGTGGGCTACCCGAGGACCGCGGAGGCACTCGGCTTGAACAACGCCGCGATGGATCCCAGCTACACGGACCCGCAACAGGCTCCGGCACAGCTCGGGCGGCATGACCAGCCCAACCGGCGTCCGCAGGACCCCGAAACCACCAGCGCCTGACCTGAGCCGACCGCATTTCCACAACCCGAGTTCGAAGAGGAGTTCCATCATGCTCACAACCGGATCGCCCGCGCCCGACGTAGTGCTGGAGGACACCGACGGCCGGACCGTCCACCTGTCCGACTACCGGGGCAGTCATGCCGTGCTGATCTATTTCATGCGGTCGACGTCGTGCCCGATCTGCAACAGGCACGTCCAAGACCTCATCCGGTGCCGCGACGAGCTCGCGGCTGACAACGTCCAGGTGTTTGTCGCAGTTCCTGAGGACCGCCAAGAAGCGGCCGCGTGGAAGGCCAAGCGCCAGGTCCCGTTCCCCGTCCTCACAGGGCGGCGCGGCACCCCGCACGAGATGATCGGCCTGAGCAGAAAGGTTTTCGGCTCGATGCAGCAGTCAGGCGACATCCTCATCGATTCCCAGGGCATCATCCGCCATGCTCACGGCGCCACCATGCCCACCAGCAGCTATGACAAGAAAGGGATCATGGCCGCTGTCCAGGGTCTCCGCGCTCACGCATGATCTAGAAGAGAACCTGGACCGGACGCCGAAGCCCTTCGTCAGCAGGCTCTGAGGGCGTTGCCCGCTTCGAATCCTCCCAGGCGCGATGGGGGCGGTTATAGGAGGTCCTCGACTCGCTGGCCTTCGCCAACACCGGTGTTGGTGACGCCGGGGACGGCCGAGCGCTCGGAGGTGAGCACGATCGTGTTGCGCGTGGTGCTCGGTCAGAGCGTTGATCCGCTCGGTGAGCAGCTCGTCGGTGAGCAGGCCGACGCCGTAGGCGCTACGGGACAGGGACAGGCGGGCGCTGGCCAGTTGGATGGCGGCGCGGGCCTCATCCAGCGAGGCTGCGGCTGCCTCTCGGCTCTCCCTCTCGCGGCCGCCGCGCCCACGCTCGGCATGCCGGCGCTCGGCGCGGCGGCGATCTTCTCGCCGGCCGTCGGCGGCGCGTTCGATCGCGGCAGGGTCCGGTGGGCGGGCGTCCTGGTCCTCCTGCGCGATCGGCTCCGGCTCCGGGGTGAGCAGCCGGTCGACGCGGTCGCTGTCCAGGGTGGCGGCGTAGGCGGCCAGGGCACGCTGCAGCGCGTCGGCCTCGCCGCGGACCCGGCCATGACGGGCGCGGTCGGCGTCGGTCTCCAGCAGCTCGCGCGGCAGGTACAGGCGGGCGGTCTCCCGGTCACGGGTCATCGCCGCATGCAGGGTGCGCGGGTCCAAGCCCATCCCGTAGATCAGAGCGTGGTCGGCGGTCAGGCCCTCGGCGGCCGCCACGGTCATCGCCGTGCCGTGCGACAGTCCGCCGCCGGCGATGTAGTCGGGGGTGATCCACTCCCGCACGACGGTCGGCCCGTCGGGCCTGACCTGCCGCCACTCGACCTCTACCCGCCGGTCGGCGCCGATCGCGGTGATGTGCCCGCGGTGGCCGTTGAGCACGTTGACGGAGCCGTCGCCGCGGCGGGCGCGGTAGTCGTTCTTCCGGACCCGGACATGGTCGCCGACCGCCAGCGCGATCGTGCGCCCGCCCGGCAGCCGGTAGTGCCGGTCGGGGCCCTCCAGCTCGCCGCGCTCGCGGCGCAGCTCACGCGCCACGGCGTTGAGCCGGTCGACGGCCGCGTTCGTCCCGGCCAGCACCAGGACCTGGGCGAGCTCGTCGTGGACAGCCTCGGGCGTGCCTGCGGCGCGGTACGGCTCGCGCGCGCTCAGCCAGTCGGCCAGCAGCTGGGCCATGGTGTCCTCGGCGCCCTGCCCGGCTCGGACACGCTCGCCCTGACCCCACAGGCGTAGCGCCTGCCGCTGCAACTCCCGGTCCTGCGGCCGCTCGCTCTCGCCGCCGGCGCGCCGGATCTCCAGCGCCTTGCGTTCCAGCGGGTCACGCTGACGGCGGTTCTGGTCCGGCGACCTGCCGGTGGATGGCGGCGAAGCCGCCGCCGACTCCGGCGGCGCGCAGCTGCAGCGGGTCGCCGATCGGCACGATCTTGGTGCCGGTCCGCGCCGACTCGGCCAGCAGGGCTGCCATCTGCCGGTCGTCGACCATGGAGGCCTCATCCACCACCAGCACGTCGACCCCGGAAAGGCCGCGGCCACCCTCGATGCGCAGCAGCCAGGTGGCGATGGTCGACGACGGAATGCCGGCCTCGGCCTGCAGGTTGGCGGCGGCCACCGCGGCGGTGGCGGCACCCGCGACGACCATGCCCTGCCCTTCCCACGCGGTGCGGGCGGCCGCCATCATCGTGGTCTTGCCCGATCCGGCCACGCCGATGACGGCGTCGACGCCGTGCCCGGCGCTCAGCAGCCGCTCCAGCACCCGCCGCTGCTCGGCGCTGAAGGTCAGGTCGTGGCTGACCTCGTAGGTGTCGATGGCCAGCCGGGCGACGTCGGGATCGACGACGGCGACCTGCTGGTCGTAGCGCTCGCGCGTGATCTGCAGCAGGGTCCGCTCGGCCTGCAGGATGTCCTCGGAGGTGTAGCGGTCGCTGTTGGACAGATGGCTGGCCCCTGAGGCGGGCAGTCGTACGGCGGGGCCGTACTGCAGGGCCTCGTCGGTGAGCGCCTCGGCCTCGGCCAGGTCCTCGATCCCGTCGGGGCAGGCGTCGATGACGGCCGCGAGCACGTCGGCGCGGGTGACGACCTTGGCGTGCGCGATCAGGCCGTACTCGTCCCGCCAGATCCAGGCGGCGATCTCCGCCGCGCTGGGCCGCTCGGGTAAGACGGCACGGCCGTGACGGCACTGCTCGGCCAGCACCTGGCCGAAGCCGCCCTCGGCGGCGGCGTTGTCGATCTGGCGGTGCCAGTCGGCGCGCAGGTCGACGTCGGCGACGTCGCGCTCGCGGGCTTGGCGGCTTTCTGCTGAGGCGCCCTTCTTGGCCGGGCGAGAGGCGTCGCCGTAGCTCACCCCGACCGCTTCGAGAACGGCCCATACCTGGCCATCGCGCTTCGAGAACACCACGCGCGTCTGCTAGGGGATGGCGGCGATCTCCCACGCGCCGGTGCGTTCATCGCGCTTCCAGGCGATGCCGTATCGCTGGGCGAGCACGCGTCGCAGGCGGGCCTTCAGTAGCGCGTCGGCGGCCTGGGCGTGCCGGTGGATGTCGCGGCCGCCGGCGCCGATGGCCGACCACTTACCGTCCTTGCCCTTGACCATGTCGGCGATCGTCACGTGGGCGTGCAGATGTGGGTCCGGGCGGCCTCGCCGACGGGGCGGGCGGTGCGGTGCCACATCACCCACCCGAGCCCGCGCTCCAGCCTCTTGGCGCGCTTGGCCATCGCGGGGCGGGCGGCGAGCATCGCCGCGACGCTGGTGCCGCGTTCGGTGGCGACCTTCTCAAGGGCCTGCCATAACGGTGCGGCCGCCAGCTTGGCTCGCGGGTCGACCGCGTACTTGGCGGCCACCAGTACCTCGCCGCTGCTGGGGTCCGTCGTCTGCGCGCTCGTGCGCGTGCCCCTCGGCAGGGTGGTTCAGGCCGCAGCCAGCGCCCTCCTGGAGCCGGTACTCCACCTGCTCCATGGAGGGGCCGATCACGCTGACCCATGCCACCCCGCGTGCTCCTCCCTGTCCGTTCCGACCGAACCTTGCAGCCCTAAGCATGCTGACCTGCGGGTTGCAAAGTAGGAGCGAACAGCGACCGCCGATCTTGTTCGGACCTACTTTGCGCTTTCAGGGGGACAGCCCGTCGACCGAGTGTCCGCTCCCCGCATACTCCGTGCCGCAGGCCGTTACTTCACGACCCGGAACCGCAGGTGCGTGACCGCGTCAGAGGCGATCACCTGCGTGCGCATCAACTCGATGTGGCCAAGGTCTTCCAACAGCCGGCTCCCAGAGCCCAGCACTACCGGCACCAGGTTGATCAGCAACTCATCCAGCAGCCCGCCGCGCAGGAACTGCCGTCCAGTCTGGGCACCCATCACGATCACGTCCTTGTCGCCGGCCGCGTCCTGCGCGGCCTTCAGGGCAGCCTCGATGCCGTCGGTGACGAAGGTGAACGACGCGCTCTTCATGACGAGTTCGTCGCGCGTCTGATGGGTGAGCACGAAGGTCGGTGCCGGATAGGGGGTGTCCTGCCAGTGCGGCAGGCCGACGTCGAACGTGCGCTTGCCGACCACGACCGCGCCGACCGAAGCGGACATCGTAGCGAGGACCTCCTTGTCGCGCGGGTCGGGCTGGTCGGTGAACATCCACTCGTGCAGTCGCATGCCGCCCTTGCCCATGGGATGCTCCGCACCGATGTCTGGACCGGCGACGAAGCCGTCCAACGACATGCTCTTGTACAGCACCACGGCACCCATTGAGACCTCCTGAACGTTGTCCTTAGGAGTTAGACCACCCGGCCTCCAAAAACTCATCGGCACAGAGTGGAAGCGGACTCCGCAAGGTAAGTCCGAAATCCGCAAAGTTCATCCGGACGGGACACTCCCGCCCGGGTTCTCCGGCGGTCCGCAGGACCGCTGTATCGCAGATACCTTGGTCCAGAACGCGCTTTTGATCTTGAGGCTAGTGTGAGAGGAGGGGGCAAGAAGGGCAACAGGCGGTGGGGCTGTTACCGCGCGGTGTTGAACGACAAGTACTTGTCGTCGGCGAGCTCGCCGGTTGTTGAGCGCGGAGAGAATGTCAGTGATCCGGCGGGGGTGACGCGGATCTAATGTCAGTGACTGCCGGTGTCGTCCGTGTCGTTGGGCCAGAGGCTGCCGTCAGCTTCGGTGTACCACGGTTCCTGGAGGTGTGGCCGGCGCCAGCAGGGTGGTGCGGCGAAGGGGTCGTCGGGGTCGGCCAGGTGGTCGCCGTGGGTCAGGCGCAGGCTGTATTGGACGTCGGCGGAGGCCTCCGCCTTGGTGGGGACGCCCTTGTCGCGGATGAGACCGCGCAGGCGTAGCTCGCGTTCGAGGTCGAGGTGCTGGGCACGGAAGGTTGCGTATTCGGGAGAGCGGCCGCACCAGATGACCGATAGCAGCAGGGTGGCCTCGGTTTCGTCGAGCGGCTGGTGGTAGTCGGCAGCAGGACTCAGCCCAGGGCCCGGCGGTGGCCCGTCAACAGCAGGATGCCGATCACCAGTCCTGAGACGATGTCGCGGATGCCCTTGAGGACCAGGAAGCCTCACCGTCGCCGGAGGGCCAGCCCGGCAGGCCGAAGTTCGGCGCGGACGTCTCGGGGGTCAGAACGTAGGACACGCCGATGTAGAGGATGAACAGGGCACCGGCGGTGGCCAGGACTGTGTTGATGTTCTTCAGCGACATTGTCCTGCTCCTTGTGAGGTTCGGGTTCGTGTGAGAGTCGGTGCGGTCAGCCGTGGACGCGGCGGATGCGGTGGGCGTAGCGGGGTCGGCCGATGCCGATGACGTGCCAGATGTCGCTCGCCAGCTCAGGCAGGGGCGGTACTCGTTCGATCGTTGGTGAGTGTCCGGGCCGGGGTGTCGGGGTTTTGTCGGATCAGGACGATGCCGTACGCAACGATCCAGACGACCCACATCAGCCAGCCAACGAGGCCGAGAAGCCCCAGGAGACCGCCGTTGTCGATGACCCAGTGGGCGAAGGTGGCCGAGGCGAACTGCAGCGCTGCGGCAAGCAGCCCCAGGGCACCGTGCCAGGGCCGGATCAGGCCGGTGCGCAGGCCGCCGACGGACAGGCCGAGGAGGGCGAGCGCCAGAAAGGCTCCGTTGAGGGTGAACACCGCATCATGCAACGCCCAGAGGCCCGTGGTCGCGGAGCGGTCGTGCGGGGCGGTCGAGGTGAGGGCGAGGCGGGCAGCGACGACCCCAGCGAAGGTGGCGTTCTGAAGGGCCAGACCGGCGAGTCCGAGCAGCGACCACGCCTCGCCTCGTTCGCGCTCGGAGTGCCACAGTGCGGCGAGCGCGCCGGCGCCGAAGAAGGTGGCCAGGATCCAGGCGGCGGGCGTGAGTGCGGATCCGACGCCGACGGCGAGGCCCTCGGTGGCGAAGAACGCGGTGACCTCGCCGATTTCGGCGCCGGTGAGCGGCATGCCGGCGGGCACCATGATCACGTTGGCGAGGACGATCATGGCGGCGAAGCCGATGGCGGCCATGCCGCCGATCCGGGAGAAGCCCATGGTGGTCGACTTGGATTTAAATGTCATATATTGATTATAAGGCGCGTAAACCTGGAGAGGGCAAGGGGCAAGGAATGGACGCAGAGCAGGGCCGACGTCGCTATGACTCGCTGCGCCGGACGACGCAGGCGCTGGAGACCCGAGCCGAGATCGCCCGCGCCGCCCGCCAGCTCTTCGAGTCCCGGGGCTGGGCGGACACGACCGTGCGCGAGGTGGCGCGCGAAGCCGGGGTCTCCGTGCCCACGGTCTATGCGACATACGGGAACAAGACCGGGCTGACCCGCGCCGTGGCCGATTCGGCCGACCTGTCCGCCGACGCGCCGCAGATGCTCGCGGAACTGGAGGCCGCGGCGGCGGACCCCGAGCGCCAGCTCGCGGCGATGGCCGCCTACGACCGGCGGCTGTTCGAGCGCGCGGGCGACGTCATCCTGCTGGTCCGCGAAGCGGGCCGCAGCGAACCCGAGCTCGCCACGGTCTACGGCGACGGCCGCAAACGGGGCGACGAAACCCGGGTTCAGGTCTTCTCGTCCTGGCCGTCCGGCACCCTTCGAACCGGCCTGGACCTACAGACTGCCGTCGACGTCTACGCGGCCATCTGCAACATCGACGTCTACACCACCCTCACCACCGAACGCGGCTGGACCCCCGACCGCATTGAGGAGTGGTGGGGGCAGGCACTGGTCCGCGAACTCCTGAGCCAGACGCGACGAGCATGACCCGGGGACCGTCCGCGCTGAACGGGGCCGACGAAGCACTCTGCAGATCCGCTCTTTTCGGCGCTGGTCACCTCTCATCCGCCGGCTGCGAGGGTGTTCCGTTTGGGGAACCTTTACCGAGACGCTCCCGCAATTCCACTCGCGAAGACCCGACTGCGGAAACGCCGTCTCAGATAGGTGGTCCGCGAAACTGTCCGATGAAGGGGGCTTAAACGGTACGATCGGCGGGTGGGAGAACTGATTGGCTACGCCCGCTGCTCGACCGTTCTGCAAGACCTCACCGCTCAACGCGAGATCCTCCTCGAACTCGGCGTCCCGGAGGACCGGATCTATCTCGATAAGGGACTCACTGGCACTAACCGGGCCCGGCCCGGCCTCGACCAGGCCCTGGCGGCCGTGCGGGCCGGCGACACTCTGGTGGTGCCCAAACTCGACCGACTGGCCCGCTCGGTGCCCGATGCCCGTGACATCGGCGACACTCTCGTCGCCCGGGGCGTCCGCTTGTCGCTGGGCGGCAGCATCTACGACCCGGCCGACCCGATGTCGAAGATGTTCTTCAACATGCTGGCGGTGTTCGCTGAGTTCGAGGCCGACCTGCTGAAGATGCGCACCCGCGAAGGCATGGCCGTCGCTCGTTCCAAGGGCAAGCTCAAGGGCAAGCAGCCCAAGCTGACCGCGCGGCAGCAGGCCGAGTTGGTCCGGATGCGCGCCAGCGGCGAGTACTCCATCGCCGACCTGATGGAGATGTTCTCCGTTGGCCGGGCGACGGTCTACCGGGTCCTGGAACGCGCTGGCCATGACCGGGTGGGCGGCGCGGCATGAGGCGCCACGAAACAAGGCTCGATCGGGACATGGCCGCGCTGCTGGCGGCCAGGGCGTTCACCGAGATCCGTCACCTGGCCGGGGAGGTCCGGCGCAGCAACTCGGAAGACAGCTCGATTGAGGAGGATCTGGAGCGCATCAGGTTCCTGGCCGACCTGTGCCTCTCGGGGGTCGCCCGGCCAAGTCCCTGGAGGCCGTCGCGAAGGGGAACCTCTGGGACCAGCTGGGAGCAGGCGATGGCCAAACGGCCGATGGGCTGGACCTGGCACACCACCGGCCCAGAAGGGCACGCATGGATGCTGAGCCACATCGAACCGGAACGACGGAACTGGACGCCGCCACCGCCACTACCGGATCGCCGTAAGGGCCCGCCGCCGATGACGCTGCGGCAGCGGGCCGGCGTTCTCCTGGGGCGCTGGCCCATCAAAGCCCCGATCGGACGGCAACCGCTGCCCACCGAAGCACACGTTCTCAAAGCCCTCGATACCGACGCCGTCTGCGCCCTTTACGAAAAGGCCGGACGGCTCCGGCTCGGTCTCGGCAAAGGCGTACCGTGGCTCCGGACCCACCTGGCCCCTGACGGTGTCCACTACCTGGTGCCAGATCCGGCGAGCTACTACTGGCCCGGCAACTCAGACGGTCGCGGCGGCAAGATCCGCTGGTGGCAGTGCACGGCACTGCTGCGGATGTACGACGGCGAACAGGTCAGCAGCATGCTCGCCGTACTCCCCGAGACCTTCAGCGCATTGCCGTCGACCCTGCCCCGCAAAGAGCAACTTCGACTGGTTCACCGCGCTCGTTCCACCGAACGCGACACCGGCCTCTGGGGCCGAGATCACAAGGCCGAGTGCAGCCCGCAAAGCTGCGGCTACACCCCCGAGCTCAACACCGAGACCGGAGACCGCTGACACCCCGCCCGATGTTCCTCGAGCCCAAGACGCCAGGGCAGCCCACCAACGACATAACTCCCTTCACCACCACCTGATCGGACCCCATGAGGCAAGAACCAGACCCAGCCGATCTCTACCCGGAAGTGGCCGCCTACAGCAGCCTCGCCGCGGCGCTCCAAGCCACAGCAGCCGATCAAGGCCTGTCCCTTCCCATGACCGCCACTGCATCCGATCCACTGCGTCATGCCACGTTCACCAGCGTCATCCCGCACCGCCACGGGTCGTACGTCACGGCGTGGCATTTCGAACGGAGTTGGACCATCTGGGGCTCGTCCAACAACAGGCTCATGATCTGCGGCGCCACCAAGGATCTGCGTGAGCTTCCCAAAGTGATCCTTGGTTGGGTGGACGGCGCCAGCCTCGACGAGATCGCCGAAGCCGCTCCCTTCAAGGTCGTGACCGGACGTTTCGAGGTGCCCGACAACAACCCTGCCGCCGTCATCGCATCGGAATGGCAGTGGCTTCTCAAGGATGCCCGCGACGCAGACTGGCCCCAATATCAGGCGCTCATCGAGGCTGCCCACGCCGAACCGAAGCTACGCCGCCTCTACCCCTTCACCAGCCACTGGGCACTCAGCTTCTCCACCACGCCCGACTACCCGTTCTCCCTGAGCTTCATCTCGATCGACTCCCCCCGAGGAACTGGCGGCTACACCATCAGGGAATGGTGGCACGGCCCGACTCTGACCGAGGTCTCCACGCCCGCCGAAGCGGTCTCCATCGCCGTAGCCCGTATCCCAGCCGAACTATTGCAGACGTCTTCTGACATCAGTGCAGAGGACTCCTGAAATCGACAGCCGACCTGCTGAAGATGCGCACCCGTGAGGGCATGGCGATCGCCCGCTTGGCCATGAACGCGGGAACGAGCACCAGTTCGTCACGGGTTTGAGCACCACCGACTGATCGTTGGGGTGCGCCGTGGTCACGAGTTTGGGCACCACTTCTGGATCTTGCTGTGGCTGGGGCTCGTAGGGTCGTCTCGCGATGGTTGATGAAGGTGACCCGAAAGACGTCGTTGAGATCTTGCGGTCCTTCGAGCTGGGGCAGGTCTGCAGGGGCGTGGTGAGCTCGCGCCTTGCTCGCTCAGCCCGACGCCATCGTCGCCTCCATCGCCCGGCTGGTGGGTGTCAGCCGCTCCACCATCTATAAGGGGTCCCGGTAGTCCTGACGAAACTTTCGTCGGATATGCCCTTGACCTGCGACTATGCGGGGACTCTGTGACTTGGGTATGAGATCGCTTGCGGTGGGGCCATGAGCGAGGGCACGCCGGAGTTGCTGCCGTCGTGAGGTCGCGAGGTCACCCGGCGGTGTGGAGGTCGGCGAAGTCGGCGCGGGCCTGGACGACGGCTTCGGGGTAGGCCTGGGCCTTCTCGTGCTCGGCGAGCGCCCGGTAGATGCTGGCCAGGCCGGGGTTGTGACCTTTGCGCTTGCCGGTTGCGATGATCAGGTCGGGGCGGATCTGTTCGACGGATTCGCCGCCTGCCCGGCGGCGGAGCACGGTGTGCAGCATGTCGTCGGTGATGACGGGTGGCCGGCCGCCGTGCTTGCCCTTGCGGGCGGCGGCGTCGAGTCCTTCCAGGGTGGCTTCGCGGATGGCTTCGCGCTCGGTTTCGGCCATGGCGGCGAAGAAGCCGAAGAGCATGCGGCCGGGCCCGGTGGGGTCGTAGATGCCGGGCAGCGGGCCGGCCAGCATCTCCAGGATCAGGCCGTGGGCGCTCAGGTGGTCGGCCAGGGCGGTGAGCTCGGCGGCGTCGCGGCCCAGCCGCTTCATCTCGTACACGGTCAACAGCACGCGACAGTGCGGGGCATGGGCCTTGATCTCGCGCGCCAGGGTGAGGGCGGCCTCGAACTGGGGGCGGACTCGGATGCGGGTGCTGATCTTCTCGGAGAAGATCTTGTCGCGGCCGATGCCGTGCGCGGCCAGGGCGTCGAGTTGCGACTGCAGTTCCTGGGTGAGGTGGGAGCACCTGGCGTAGCCGATGCGGATGTCGGCGCCCGGGGCGCCGGTCTCGGGCGCGGCCGGCGGCGGGGTGCCGGGCCGCCAGGGCTGGCCGGGGCCCCGGTCGGCCGGGGTCGGCACCCGCAGCAGCTTGGCGAGCCGGGCGACCTTCTTGAACCGGCCGGTGTGGTAGATCCCGGCAACGGCGCCTGAGCGAGATCGGCACGGCGAGCCGGGCTGGGCCAGGCAGCGCGGGCAGGTGTGGCGCTCGACGGCGTCGGCGGCGTCGGCGCGGGAGGGGGTATGAGGGCCCGTCATGCCCGGAAGTCTCTCATAAACATTTCCCGGAACAGGGGTCGGCGTCGATTGAGTGAGAACGAGTTGCGGGAACGGATCAGGCGGCCGGGCCGCCCACGGCGACCCTTTTCGATCTTCCTCCCGGAAATGGTCGTTTATGAGGAGACGATCGTCGGTCACTGTGGCGGGCACGGCGGCTTGGTGGCCTGGACGATCGCTGAGAAGCCTGCGGCGAGCAGCAGGTGGCGGTGTCGGGTCCTGCGCGACGGCCGGCCCCGCTCGAAACGTGGGGTCGCCTCGCCATAGTGGCCGACATGGTTGTAGCCGATATCCCATTGCAGGGGTACCGGCTACGAGGGCGTCTTCTACTGGGGAACCGCCGGCTGGTAGGTCAGGTGGACGACGCCGGTCTTGAAGACCTCAGAGTCGGCCAGGCGTAGTGACTTGTTCAAGCCGTCTTCCTCGAAAAGGCGCCGGCCGTGGCCGAGAACCACCGGGTGAACCAGCAGTTGGAGTTCGTCCAGGACGTCGTCATGCAGCAGTGAGCGGACCAGGGTGGGGCTGCCGGAGATGGTGATGTTGCGGCCGGGCTGCTGCTTGAGCTTGGTGAGCTCGTCGGCGACGGTGCCGCTGATCAGGGTGCTGTTCTGCCATGCCACGGTGTTCAGGGTGGTGGAGGCGACCAGTTTGGGCATCGTGTTGATACGGTCCGCGAGCGGTACTTCGCTGCCGCGCCCTGGCCAGGAGTCGGCGAATACCTGGTAGGTGGTCCGGCCCAGAAGCAGGATGTCGGACTGGTGGAACTGCTCGGCGACCACTTCGGCCATCCGCTCGTCGTAGTAGGGGAAGTGCCAGTCCTCAGGGGCTTGCATGACACCGTCGACGGACACGAACAACTGCGCGACGATCTTCCTCATCGGTTCGCTCCGAAGAAATCGGTGACGGCGGGGGCGATGGCCGCCGCGTCGACGTTGTGGGGTTGGCCGTGCAGCGTGGTGCGGTGGGCGTCGGGCAGGGCATCGGCGATCGCCTCGGCCGCGGCGGTGATCCACGGGGTGGTCGCGCCGTCTATGACGACGGCGGGGATGGTGATTGACTTCAGCGTCTCGGAGGGCAGGGCGAAGTTTGCGGCGACGTCGGCGTCGTAGGCCAGGCAGCTCGCCCCGGCCGCCATCGCCTCCCAGAACGGAGCGGCCTTCATGCCTTCGACGAACTCGGCGGGCATGAGCACGGCCTTGAGCATGAAGAGTTCCATCATGTCGCCGAAGCGGCCTTGGGCGCGTAGGGCGTGTTGCTGGTCGCGGTAGTCGGCGGGGACGGGCTCGCGGGTACCGGGCAGGATGTAAGGGACCTCCCATAGGGCCAGCTTGGTGATGGGCAGGCCGCGGGCGGCGGCCTGGATCGCGATCATTCCGCCGCCGGAGGTGCCGTAGACCATCGCGGACCCGCCGGCCTCGGTGATCAGGGCCTGGAGGTCGTCGAACTCGCGGTCGACCGAGTACGGAGCGGTGTCTACGGTCTCACCGCGGCCGCGCCGGTCGTAGCTGTAGACGGTGAAGTGTTCGGCCAGCAGTGCGGCCAGCGGCGACTCGGCGCTCCGATCGACCGGCCCTCCGCCGATCACGATGACCGCCGGGCCTGAACCGATGCTGTCGTAGGCGATGTGAGTGCCGTCCTGGGAGGTGACGAAGGTCATGATGATCTCTTCCGATTCGTTTGGCAGTGCTGGACGATTGACGTGCGACGGGCGGGTGGGACTGGGCCGGTTAGCGGATGTTCCCAGCGGCCAGCGTGGAGACGGATTTGTCGATGCGCCGCTGGCGGGTGGCGTCGGTCTTGGCACCCTCGATCGAAAGGACGTGGGCGCGGCGGTTGCTGTAGGACAGCCGGTCGAAGGTGTTCCTGGCTTCCGGTTCGCGGTCGAGGGCCGCTGCGAAGTCAGCCGGAACGGTGACCTCGCGCGGTTCGGTGTCGACCTGCAGGTCGATCTCGATGGTGTCGCCGGCCGCCACGCCGGTCTGCTTCCGGACGTCGACGTTCAGGCCGAGCATGTACGTGCCGTTCATCGGTGCCACCGAGTTGCGGAAGGTATAGCCGGCGATGGTGACGCGGACTTTCGGTCGCCGGCCGGAGCCGAGGGCTTCGATGATCTCGGCCGGCACTTCGATCCCGGTGGCGGTCTTGCCGTTGCTCAGGACGATGGTCTGGAATCTCATGACCTAGGCCGCCTGTCGCATCAGGTGGACGCAGGTGGCGCTGATCCAGGCCCAGCCGAGCACCACGGCCGCGGTGAAGGCGAGGTTGATGACGGCGTTCCCGGGGCCGGAGGCGATCCCGGCGAAGGCGGCGAAGAAGACGATCCCGGTGGCCCCGCTGTAGATCGCCCAGCCGCGGCGGCCGAGGGCGGCGTAGGCGCGGGCGAACACCAGGCAGGCGCCGATCAACCCCAGAAAGCCGATCCCGCCGCCGACGAAGTGCAGCAGACCGTGCCAGCTGACCGGTCCGGGCCCGTCGGGCGTTCCGACCGGGAAGCCAAAAGCCGGGTCGGCACGGAAGATCCCGCCGCAGATCAAGCCCGTGCCGTACAGAGCGACCAGACGCGGCCCCCAGACGCGGCCCCTGCCAGCCCGCACCGCCCGCCGCATTCCGACCGCGGCGGCGACGGTCATCAGACCGGCCAGGATGAGGTTGGCGATCTGGATCCAGCCGGGGCCGCCGTTGGCCAGCAGGCTGGCCGGGTGCCGGGTGAGGTCGAACCCGTCGCGGGTCAGTGCCTGCACGCCGGTCACGACCACATACAGCGGACCTGCGACCACCCCCCAGCCCAGCAGGGACTTGGTGATCCGGGCCTGAGGCGAACAGTCGGTACGGCGGGCGGTTGCTGTGATGGCGGTCATCTCGGGGTTCCTTCCGTCTGTCTGGCTGATGTCCACAGCTTGTCGGCGGAGGCTTCAGAACGGCTTCAGAACTACTTCCGGTGACCTTGAACCACTAGCCTGAGGCATGCGATTCGGCGTGCTTGGTCCGCTTGCCGTCTGGACAGATGACGGTGCACTGGTTCGGGTTCCCGACACGAAGGTCCGCGCCCTGCTGGCGGACCTGCTCCTGGCAGAGGGCCACCCGGTGTCGATCAGCGCCCTGATCGACGATCTGTGGGGCGATGACCTTCCGGTCAATCCCACCAGCACCCTGCAGACCCGCATCTCCCAGTTACGGCGGGCGCTGGAGGAGGCGGAGCCGGGAAGCCGGGACCTGGTGGTGACCCAGCCGCCGGGCTACATGCTGCGAGTAGCCGCCGATGCGGTGGATGTAGGCCGGTTCCGGGGACTGGCCCAGCGTGCGCGGACAGTCGCCGAGCCACGTACCCGCAGGTCGCTTCTCGCCGACGCGCTGGCGCTGTGGCGGGGCCCGGCCTTCGCCGACGTATCCGAGGCACCCTTCGCTCGCGCGGCCATCGACCGGCTCGAAGAGGAACGGATGGTCGTCATCGAGGAGCACGCCGAGGCCCGCCTGGAGATGGGTGAGCACCACCTGCTGTCAGCCGAGCTCGCCGAGGTCGTAGCCGGACATCCGTTACGGCAGCGCCTGCGCGCGGTCTACATGCGCGGGTTGTACCGGTCAGGACGGCACAGCCAGGCGCTGGACACCTACCGTGACCTCCGCACCCGCCTGGCCGACGAGCTGGGCCTGGACCCCGCCGCCGACCTCGTCAGCCTCCACCAGGCGATTCTCAGCCAGGATCCCGCGCTGGCCGCAGTACCGGCCGAAGCGTCGGCTCGGACGAATCTGCCCGCCGCCATGACCGAGTTGATCGGCCGGGCCACGGCAGTGGAACGTGTTCGGGCCCGGCTGCGCAGCGGCAGGCTCGTGACGCTCACCGGGCCGGGTGGCGTGGGCAAGACCAGCCTGGCCCTGGAGGTCGCCCGGGATCTGGACGACGCTTATCTGGTGGAGCTGGCCGCCCTCGACGCCTCCGCCGGTGAGCAGGACCTCCTCCAGGCGATCCGGAACCTCACCCAGCCCGACGGGGAGCGCGTGCTGGTCCTGGACAACTGCGAGCACGTGGTGGAGCAGGTCGCCGCGGTGGCCGACAAGCTGCTGGGGACCGCTCCGCATCTGCGGATCCTGGCCACCAGCCGCGAACCCCTTGGCATCCTCGGCGAGCAGGTGTGGCCGGTCCCGCCGCTCGGCCTGCCGTCCTCGGCCACCGACTCCGGCGCCGTGGCGCGATCCAGCGCCATCCAGCTGTTCGTGGCCAGGGCCACCGCTGCCAAGCCCGACTTCCAGCTCACTCCCGCCAACACCCCGGCCGTGGTGGAGATCTGCCGCAGACTAGACGGCCTGCCCCTCGCGCTCGAACTGGCGGCGACCCGCGTCCGCGCCCTGGAGATCCACGATCTCGCCACGCGTCTCGACGATCGTTTCCGGGTGCTCGCCACCGGCCGTCGCGGCGCGCCGGACCGGCAGCGGACGTTGCAGGCCATGATCGAATGGAGCTGGGACCTGCTCACCGAGCCAGAACGGACCGTGCTGCGCCGACTGGCCATCCACCCCGACGCGTGGAGCCTGCAGGCGGCGGAGGCGATCTGCCCTGGTGACGTCGCCGACCTGCTCACCCGCCTCGTCGATCGTTCCCTGGTCTCGCCGCTGACCGGGACGACCGGCTCGCGGTACCGGCTCCTGGAAACCGTACGGGCCTTCTGCCTGGACCGCCTGCGCGACTCGGGCGAGTTCGAGGAGACCCGCAGGCAGTACGTCGCCTATTACGAGGAACTGACCGACCGTAACGAGCCACGGCTTTTTGGGCACGGCGGCCTGCTCATCCAGGCCAGCGACCTCTACCGTGAGCCGCGCCCGGCGACGGGCACCCCGGATGGCGGGGCGCATGGCGGAACGAAGGCCACCGCCACCTCGGCCGACGGAACGATTATTGCCGTCGAGCGATGGGGCCAAGGCCCGCCACTCATCCTGGTCGGCGGCGCACTGAACGAGCGGACGGACTTCACCTCGCTGGCCGTACGGCTGGCGCCGCGGTTCACCGTGATCACCTATGATCGCCGCGGCCGCGGCGGGAGCGGGGACACCCAGCCGTACACGGTCGTCCGGGAGATCGAGGACCTGACAGCCGTTCTCGGCCAGGCCGGCGGGGCCGCGTTCGCCCTCGGCGTCTCCTCAGGTGCCGTCCTTGTCGCCGACTCGGCTGCGCGCGGCGTGCCGATCACCGGACTGGTCTTGATCGAGCCGCCCTTCATCATCGACGGCACCCGCACAGCCATACCCCTGGACTTCACCGCACAGCTCGACAAGCTCGTGCGGGCAGATCGCCGAGGCGACGCGGTCGAACTCTTCCTGACCACCGCTGTGGAGACGCCGGCCGAGGTCATCGCTGCGATGCGCTCGGCTCCCCAGTGGCGAAGCCTCGAAGCCATGGCCCACACCCTGGCCTATGACATGGCCGTGATGGGCGACTACTCCCTGCCCGTGCACTGGAGGGCCACCATCACCGTCCCCACCTTGGTCATCGACGGCACGCACAGTGCCGCCTGGCGACGGGACGCCGCACAAACAGTCACCGACCTACTGCCTCACGGGCGGCGCCACAGCGTGGACGCACCACACGACATGGCACCCGACGTCCTGGCGCCACTGCTGGAGCAGTTCCTCCTCTGAGACCCCGCCCACGACCGGATCGCCTGGCGGACGCGCCGGCCATGACACCCACCGCGCCGCACACGCCGACACCGACCTGCTCAACGCCATCACGGCAGGCAACAGCCCGATCGAATCGTTCGTCCCGATCTCCCTCGACCTGCCCACCCTCAACGTGGACACCTCCGACGGTTCCAGCCCGACATCGCAGTCTTCGCCACAGCCAACCGACTCGCCGACCGACAGGGACATGGGTCGAGACACTTGGTCTATGAAGGACCTACGTGGGCGGTCGCTGACCAGGCCGCCCACGCCCGAGACCGGTTCGACCTCGACATGCCTTCCGGACCCCGGCCCGCGCCCCTTACCCCGAATCGGTAACGCGGTGGCCTCGGGCCAGTCCCGGCTGCTCACAGGCCCAGCTCCCGTAGCTGGGCGGGGCGCAACGGCCGCCAGCCGTCACTCAGCTTGGCCAACTCCGCCTCGACGTCGACGTGGATCGCCCCGAAGAAGTTGATATTGTCGCTGTGCCCGGGCGAAATATGAGCAAGCACCTCGTCGGGGACGTCGCGGCCCTGGGCGCGCAGGTCGAGGACCGCCTTGGAATAATATTCTGTGGTCCAGGTCACCACACAATTGGTCAACACGGTCAAACACCACGCCTGCTCGGTCTGCTGCGACAGGTGCGGCTTGGTGACCATGCCCTGCTGGGCGTAGTGCAGGTCACGGCGCAGCGCATGCAGGCTCTCGCCCTTGTTGAGCTGGCGGGTGATCTTCCTGCGATACGCCGGATCCGACAAATACTTCGCGGTGTGCACGGTACGGCGCAGCATCCCCCACTCCTTCAGCGCGGTGGCCAGGGTGTTCTGCCGTGAAGCCGCCGACCACTTGCCGACGATCAACGACGCGGTGGCCTGCCCGAACTTCAGCGACCCGGCCATCCGCAGCAGATCCGGCCAGCACTCGGCCACCAGAGCCTCGTTCCACCGGGCGCCCAGCAGCGGCCCCGCGTGCGGGTAGAGTTTGCCGATCTCGGTCGGGGTGTCGTCACGCACCAAGGTGACCCGGGTCAGATCCCGCATCCGCGGCGTCAACGCCTTCCCCACCAAATCGAACAGGGCAAAATTAATGAGCGTGGCACCGTGCGTATCGGTCGCGTGTTCGACGATCGGCAGATCGGTGGCGTTGCCGAGGAACTCATCCAGCGCGAAGTGTCCTTCCCGCGCCGTCGGCACGATGATCTTCGTACCGTAGGTCGACCACTGATCGGAGACATGGGTGTAGGTGGACAACACCTGCCCGCCGTGGATGGTCATGGTCCGCCCGGTCACGCTCTTGCCGCGCACCGGAAAGCGCTGCCCGTCGGAGGAGGACATGGTGCCGCCGCCGAACACCTTGGCCAACGCCAGCCCGTAGTGATGATCCACGACGCAGGTGTTGGCCTCGCGCAACGTCTCCTCCCGCACATACCACTCCATCGTCCAGGCGAGGGTGTCGTAGGAGATGCCGCTGGCCTCGCTCATCTTGGCCAACCCCAGATTCGTGGCCTGGCTGATCAGCACCGCGAGGATGTTGCGCTTAAGCTCGGGCGAGCCGGCCAGCTTCTTACCCCCGGCGTGGGTGAAGCAGTCCAGGAACTTCGTCCGCGCGTCGAGTTCGATGAGCAGTGAGGCGATCGGCGCGAACGGCAACATGCCCGCCAGCTCGTCTTTCAGCTCCTTGGCCTCGGCCGGGATGTCCTCGGCCGACAGCGGCGGAAGCACCAGATGATCGTCGTCATCCAGGCGGACCGCGCCGGTGTCGTCCGGCAAGGCGCCCGCCAGCGTGGTCTCCAGCTCCGCCAGGGCGGTGTGCAGTTCCTGCTTGCCCTGCTCCAGCGCCTCAGCCGCCATCGCCGGTTTGCGGACCAACCGGCAGTACTCGGCCCGGCGCGGCTCCCATTGCTCGGGCGTGTACAGGTAGGTAGCCGGGTCGGCGTAGCGGCGCGATCCCGGCACGAACACATCCCCGCTGCGCAACCCGTCCCGCAGGCCCAGCAGCACACACAGCTCCCAATAGTGGCGAAAGGCGGTGTCATCGCCGCCCTTGCGAGCCTTCTCCAGGTAGTCGGCGTAGCGAGTGGGCACGAAGACCGTCGGCGCGCCGTCGGGGACCTTACGCCCGCCGGTCCGGTTCAACTCCTTCAAGATCGCCACCGCCCGCATCAGCTCGGCCGTGCCCGGCCCGCCGTGAAAATCGATCGCCGCCAGCACCGGCGGGGTGAACTGCCGCAGGTAAGAGTAGGAGGAGGCCATCTCCGACAGGCGGCCGTGATCCTTGGGCAGCGCCTTCCACCCGCCCGTGGTGACCTCCCGCAACTTCCCCATGCCGATTCGCTCCCGCAGCAACCCGCCCACCCGCTCGTCCGGAACCCCGGGGTCGGCCAGCACCGGCAAGATCACCTGCAGCAGCAACTGCCGGGCCTCGCCAGTCTTGGCCCGCTCCACCAACGCCTCATCGGTCTTGATCTTCGCCCGGGACTCCCGCGCCGAGACGGCCTGGTCGAACAGCGCCACCACCTCATCCAACTGATCGATCGCGGCCTGGGCGACGAACGCCAGCAAGATCGGATACCGGCGCTCGCGACGCCGCTCCAACCCTTGATTGGTGGACCGGCGCGCCACCTGGGCCAGGAACCGGCGCCGCTCGTTCGGTAGCGCGGACAGGTCCAACTGGTGCGCGTCCATCGCGCGCAGCCACGCAAGCTTGTCGATCGAGGTCTTCACCGCCGTAGACGAGGCCTCGGTTGCGGGTTTGGTCAGCCATTCCAACCGGGTGCACCCCAGCCCGGCATCGACCTTCAGCAGCAGATCCAAATCCGAGCGGACCTGCGTGGTCAGCAAGTGCGCCACCTTGTGCGAGGTCAGCTCACCGGCGGCCGCCCGGGCCGCGCCGACCATCTTCGCCAACGTGATCGCCCCGGGCCGGATCACCTTCGCCGACATCAGATACTCGCGCGCCAGGTTGAACAACAACGTCGGCGAATCGTGCTCCATCGCCCGATCGGTGAGGAACTGTTCCAGTTCCTTCATCTCCGGACTGCCGGTCGCGGCCTGTTTCCAGCCCAGGTACTTGGCGACCTGGCCCAGGTGATCGGACCGGGTGTGAGCCCGCCGCCCGTAGCCCCGCAACGCCCCCGGAGCCAAGCCCAGCGCTTCGGCCAGCCGGGCCACCTCGCCGCGTTCCGCACCGCCCTGGCGCGCGGCATCCTCGAAGCCGAGGACGACCGGCGGTTCGGGTTCGGCCTCGCCTCAGCGGCGGCGGTCTGGACGGCGATCCGATCCAACGGCCTGCGCCACCGGGATAAGCGCGAGCCCGGCGACGACTCCCGGACCCAGCTGGTGGCGGGCCTGGAGGCCGGGGCGCGCTCCGCGGACGCCTCCGGGGTCTTCCCCCACTTCGCCGGCTGGTGCCGGTCGACGGCCGAGGTGCTGCGCCGCCGCTGGCCCGACACCGACGTCGACACTGCGGCAATTGCGCCCTACACCTGGAGGTTACGGCCCTAGCTAAGAGCACACCGGCTGAAACCTTCGGTGTCGGCAAGCGACCTAATCGGTGACGGCGGCGGCTGCGGCTTGCTGGGCGTCAGTCTGGTCGGCGGCACGGATGTGGCCGAACAGGCCGAAGCCGTCGATGTCGATCTCGCCGTCCGGGCCGTACAGGTGCCACTGGCCGTCGCTGCGCCCCGTCGCCGGGCAGGTGGGGAGCCCGCGCATGGTGATCCAGGCGCGGGACTCCTGGCGGTGACTGGCAGGAGCCGCTTGACCCCATCCAACACCGGATAGCTCGCGGCTCCTGCTCGCGTCTCCGGAACAGGTCATGGCCCTACACCGACGGGACTTTGATGCTGTGGCCATACTCGACGTGGAAAGACTCCCCTGGTCCGTAGCCACCAAGATTCGTGAGGTCACAGGTACCCGTCAGATATTCGGCGACCTGCACTTGGGTGTGGTTTTCGACGCGTGCTCCCCCCTGGATCCAGACGGGGTAGCAGCCATGCGGGTCGTTGATGCCGATTCCGCCGATTATCAGAGTGCCAGGGACGGCCCACGCCGGGGCGAGCGGCGACAAGGCCATCAAGGCAGCGGCGGCTACGGCCGCAGGCACGGTGCGCATCATCGGTTCTCCCTGCACTGTGAACGATGCGGCTGGTGTGCCACACGCGACAACCTTCCAGCTATCGCAACGCGTCAGCCACTTACTGTTACGGCAGCGTGGTGTTTACCCCGTTATGACGGCGCCAGCCCAGACCCACAGGAACCGACCCGCACCGAGGTTACGGAGGCCGCCGCGACGTAAGCGGCCGTGATCGGCATACTCGCCCGCCGAGCCAAGCATTCGGCGTCCTCCTCCCGAAGGCGTCCCCAGCCGCCAACTAGCGCCGACAACCCAGAACCGAAGTGGCATAGCCGCAGGTCAGCGCATGGGTCATGTTCTCTGAGCGGATTCGGCCACATCTCAGCACCACCCTCCCGCCGCCGAAACCCCAGCCTCCGCGCCGCCCGGAACACGCCTCTGACCTGCAACGGTCGACCTACTTTGGGGCTGGGGACGCCTTCGGGAGGAGGACGCCTTTTAGGAGCGGGTGGGGATGGGGTCGGGCCTCAGGTGCGGCGAACGCGGCAGCACCGGAGGCCCGGTCGTCATGACGGGTCGACGTTGGCAGAGCAGAGGTGCTCAGCGAGGGTGCGGCTGAGGATCAGGTCGGTGGCGTCCGCGCCGATCAAGCCCACGTCGGGAAGCAGGAACCACGCCCGCGGCTGGCCGTCAGTGGTGATGGTGTCGAACCGGACCAGGACGGGCGTCCACCCGCCGGCGGCGGCGGCGAGGTGGATGTACCAGCCGGGCTGGATGTCCAGCGCCGCGCGGTGAGTGCCGCTCACGCGCCCACCAGCTGTGGCTGGGCGGCGCCGAGCCCGAGATCGCTGGCCAGCTGTGGGCCGCGTGCCTGGGCGGCGTGCACAGCGGGCAGGTGACGCTGTTGGAAGCCGGACAGCGCGGCGGTCCACCGGCTCTGGGCTTAGGGAGTGCCGAGGGTTTGACGACCTACGCCGATCCGCGAAGGTTCGTGGATACCGCACTCGCGGACTGTTCCATCTAGAAGTTGCAGCGGCTCGGGGAGAGCCTTGAGAGTCGTGGGGGTAGGTGGCTACAGGCAGTCGTAATTCGATTACATACGGGAGGCACTGTATGAGCAGTAACCAGCCCATTCCCAACGGCATCTACACGATCATGGGCCCCGGAGGCCAGCTCACCCACCAGGGCCCTGACGCACCCATCCTGCTGCTCCAGCGGGATGGCAACCCCACACAGAAGTGGGAGGTGAGCTCCGAATCGGACGCCTACACCCTGCGCAATGTCGTATCGGGCCTCTACCTGGGAAGCGACCGCGACCCCAACCAAGCTGACATGATGATCAGAGGATCCAAGCAGCCCTTCACCTGGCAAGTCTCCCAAGGTCCGGACGAAGAGCCAGACACTTACCTGCTCGCCTCAGCCGCCTCAAGCGACTCCTTCTTCCTGGCCCCGAGCCTCCTCCGTATCTGGCCCCCGCACGTCGCAATCCTTCCGTCCGGCGGGTACACCCCCGAGTGGCTCTTCAGCCGCGCATAAGCCAGAGCTCAACAGATGAGGCCTGGGCCCAGTTCGCCCAGGCCTCACGCACTCATACGCACGGCCCATCTGTGATCATCGGAGCCGGTGAACGTTGGTGGACACCACACTAGGCACCCGAAGTACGGCGGATGGTTGCGTCGGCGCACCTCTCGTACGTAGCCGATGACGTCGTAGGCGCCGCACAGCTGCACGCGATCGCCTACCCGGTAGAAGCGCGGCTTGGGGAACTTCACGGTCTGGTTCCTCTGGTTCCGAAGCGCGGCGCGTAACTGGCCCACCGTCCACCCGCCGCCGGTCCCAGGGGCCGCCGCCTCGACGGTCGCCGGCGCCTGCTTGAACGCCTCCGGGGGCAGGTTCGCGCCCGCCTCGCCCGGTCGGCGGTTGAGCCGGGTGGCCTCGCGGGTGTGCGACTCGCCTCATCGCCGTCGACGGCATCCGCCAGGCCACACACAACAACCCCGGGGCCGTGAAGCAGGTCGTGACTGAACTTCGAGAGCTCTTGGCCGCGATCGAGACAAGCCTGACTGAGACACCCGGCAGCCCTGGTTGATCTTGCCGCCCAGTTGGGCGACAAGATCAACCACGATGATCGTCCCCAGCCCCGCACGGGACCGAAGTGAGGCGATCGCGAGGCTGCTGCCGGTCCTGCTGCAGCCAATGTTCAGCGCGCTCAGCCGCCTGGATGCTGGGCAAGCCGGCGGCGAGCTTGTCGCGTTCGACCAGCAGCGCGAGCTCGGCCGGGCCGCCGCCGTCGCGGGCGTAGCGGCGGCGTTCCTGCTGCCTCGCAGGCGGCTCGTCCTGGTCGGCCCATCGCTGGGATTCCATTCATGGGATTCCAGCGGCGTCGGCCAGGTCACCGCGAGCATGGGAGTCAGGCGGGGGGAGCGGCAACTGCTCGTGTAGCCGAGCCTCCAGCAGTTTCTCGATCGGGCGCAGCCGCTTTAGCAGGCTGGCAGGAGGGTCCGGCATCTTCTTGATCTCCTTGAGCGCGAACCTGGCCTCGGAGATCTGGCCGGTGTCGTACAGCCATTTGATGAAGCCGTCCATGCCCAGCCAGTGTCTGTTGTGCCAGTAGGCCGTCAGGGCTTCGCCGAGGTCGGTTGCCATGCGGGGCTCGATGCGCGGGACGTCTGGTGGCGGTGGCGGGGCGGGAGATTGTCCGTTGACGCTGCTCTTGTCCGTCGTGAGCCATGCCCAGAACCGCCCCATGCTGCCCCTCGCCTGTCGGGTGCCGAGACTTGCGCCGTTTGTACCGGAAGATACGAAGCGTCAGGCCAGGCGGCTAGGCATGGCTGGCTGGCCTGGGGGCGATGTTGTCCTGACCTTCTCGATCATGGGCGAAGCTAGCGTGCCAGCGTGCTGACCCGCTCGAACGTGGGCCGCTCGTGGCCGGTCGATCGGCCACGTTCGAGCGGGGAGCTTGGGGCGTGGCTGGCTCTTCGGGCTTCGCGGCGAGTTGCTTGATCAGGTCCAGCCCGCCGAACTCCAGGAGGTCGGGGGCGAAGGTGCCCGCCAGGCGTTCGAGTGCGGCGTCGTCGTCGGCTGACTCGGTGCGCAGCATGTCGGCGAGCATGTCCAGGAAGCAGGCCGCCTGCTGGTCTGCGGGAATGGCCGGGGTGGCGGCGTAGGCGATGAGGGTGTGGCGGACGTCGCCGCGTTCGATCTGGGCCCAGAAGCACGTCGACGCGTCCGCCCCGATGCTGTCGGGGTCGAAGGGCGCGGCGATGATCGAGCGTCCGAGGTGGGCGCTGAGCGCTTCGCAGAACGCGGGGATGTCGAGCGGGGCCGGCTGCTGGTCCAGCAGGGCCGCGATGTCAGCGTGCTGGTCGTGGAGCCCTTCGAAGGACGGGTGCAACGGGAGTCCTCTCCTCCTGGTCAGTGGTGCTCAGAGCGCATGACATGGCGTGCGGGGGTGGCGGCCGCACTCTCGCACCAGCACTAACTACAGTTAGCGCCAGGGGATGGTTGCCCGTTGTCGATTGGCGTCCGCCAGGGGGCGAACCTGGCTGGGGCTTCGCTGCGGCCAGGTTCCGGCCACGGCGACGCGCTGGTGAAGATGGCTATAGCCACGTGCGTCTTGCCACCGCGTGTCGTGGCCTTGGTGCAGGCGGCTGCGGCGCGATGCTGGAGCGTGAGACGCATTGCACCAGCGCTCAGGTGGAAGGTCTCCAAACTCCACCGGCGAATCCGAGCCGTTGCGGTCGCTGTGGCCAGAAGTGCGCATCGATCCACTCCCCTGAAGCCCGGTCAGCGGTATTCGCGTGGGCCTAGACGCTGGACGGTGACCACAGCGTCAGGGCTGGGACTTCCCACCACGCCGCGAAACGTCACGGTGACCTCGTCGCCGGCCTGAAGGCCCTGGCCCGGGAGAGCGAGCTCAACGGCGTCCCTGAGAGGGGTCAGACCGCATAAGCCCAAACCCACATCGGGATGATCTTGGTGACAAGGGTTGCGCAGCGAGGGTGATGAAGCTGTGATCTTCTTCGCCTGCTGGTGCGCGTTCGCCTCGCTACGGTGTGTCTCGTCCGCCGGCGGGGCGAGCCGGGAGGCGTGTGTGGTGACGTCGGTCGAACGGACCGCCTATCGAGTGTTCCCGCGCCTGGTGATGACGCGTGAGCTGTACCTCTTCTACTCCCCCTCGGCCGAGGAGATGGCGCGGGCGCGGGAGAAGACCGACACCGATGAGCACCTGCGGGCACCGACGCTCGCGCTGAAGATCCTTCAGCGGCTGGGCCGCTTCGCCAAGTCCCGTGAGGTGCCGCCGGTGGTGGTGGAGCATGTCCGGCGGTGCCTGGAGCTGGGAGAGGATGTCATGCGGTCGAGGCTGGGCGCCGAGGACCGCGCCCGTATCGCGGCTCAGGTCGCCCCAGCGCAGGGCCTCACTTGGTGATCAATTCGGGTTGGTGTGACGGTCTGAAATGGCCCCGCCTGGAAGCTGCCCGTCGGCTGTGTCCACGTGGGCTTGGTTCAGCGAGATGGGGCCGAGGTCGGCGGCGGTCTGGGCCAGTGCGCGGATGGCGGGGCTATCGGCGGTGGACCGCCAGATCAAGGCGAACTGAAGCGCGGGGGCGTCGCGGATGGGCACGAAGACGATGCCGGGAGGGCTGTTGTAGCGGGCGGCGATTTCGCCCAGCGGGTGGACGCAGTGTCCGGCGGCGACCAGGGCAAGGATCTCGTGGAAGGTGCGCGCGATAGGCCCGCGCGGGATGCGGCGGCCGAGCGGCGTACGGACGGGGACCATGGAGGCGACCCAGTACTCGGGGGCGCCGGGGCCGAGGTCGACGACGTGGTTGTCGGCGAGGTCTTCCAGGGACGCGCTGCCGCGATCGGCTAGCGGATGGTCGGCCGACACCGCCAGCACACGCCCGCTGGTGAGCACTGTGGGACCGACGGTGAGATCCGGTTCGGCCACCGGCAACCACAGCACGTGCGCGTCGGCGTCGTCGGTGCGTAGGGCGGCGAACGGGTCGCCGCCGGTGACCTCGCTGAACTGGACGTCACTGCCTGGATAGCGGGCGCGGAACGCGTCGACGAGTGGGCGTAGTTCATATCCGGCATGGCCGAAAACGCCCAGCCGGAGGGTCTGGCGCGCGCCCAGGCCTGCTGCTTCGGCGCGGGCCAGCCCCTCGTGGAGCAGGTCGTAGGCCTGCTGCAGATCTTCGCGGAGGCGCCGACCGACCGGGGTCAGGCTCACGCGCCGGCTGGTGCGGTCGAACAGCGCTACGCCAATGCGCCGTTCTTGTTTGCTGATGGCCTGGCTGACGCGCGCCTGGGACACGCGTAGCCGTTCGGCGGTGCGGCCGAAGTGCAGTTCCTCGGCGAGCGTCAGGAAGATCTCGATGTCCCGTAGCTCCACACATAACCCCCACGTTATAGATCGCCCCACAAACCTTACATTGTTCCGCCGCTGACCTGCCCCGATGCTGGACACCACCACCTGACACGTCGAGAAGGCAGGGAACCGATGAGCAACATGCAGGCCATCGCCGACCGCGTCGAGATCGAGGCGCTGCGCGCCGAGCTCACCGACGCGGTGATGATGCGCGACTACGACCGCGTCGCATCGCTGTTCACCCCCGACGCCGCCATGCGGTGGCCGCACATCGGCAAGGCATTCGTCGGCCGGGACGAGATCCGCGCCGGGATCACGTGGGGGCAAGGGCTCTGGGAGTTCTTCGTGCAGAACATCCACCCCGGCACCATCCAGATCGACGGCGACACCGCGGTCGGCCGGGCTTACATCCAGGAGTTCGGGCGGATGCGCGACGGCAGCTCGCATCTGAACTACGCCCTCTACCACGACCGCTACCAGCGCACCCTCGAGGGCTGGAAATTCTCCGAGCGTGTCTACGAAGTCAAATACCTCGACCCCACTCCGCTCGCGGGGTCGCCGCCCCCCGCAGCGCCCGCGGCCTTCGCGCGACCCACCGCCAGCTCGGAGCCCAACGGCTCATTCCTCCCACACATCTAGGAGTGACATGACGACCACGATCGTGCTCAACGACTTGACCGGCGGCTACACCCTCGACCCGGCCCACACCCGGATTCGCTTCCTCGCCCGGCACACCATCGGCCCCAAGGTGCGCGGACAGTTCGACCAGTTCAAGGGAGGTGCGTACCTGGACGGCGGCGACCCGTCCGAGTCAAGCGTCGAACTCACGATCCAGGCCGGCAGCATCCAGACCCACAACCGGCAGCGCGACGAGTACCTGCGCAGCAAGTTCCTGAACCTGGCCGACCACCCGACCATCACCTTCACCTCGAGAGAGGTGAAGCAGGTCGGCGAGACCACCTTCAAGCTCACCGGTGCCCTGACCATCCGCGGCGTGACCAACCCGATCACCGTGAACCTCGAACTCACCAGCGCCGAACACGACCCGTCGAGCGACGACCTGTCGAGCAACCTCCGGGTCCATTTCAAGGGCAGCGCCACGATCAACCGCAAGGACTGGGGCGTGAACTGGACCGCCGCCGCCGGCCTGGTCAGCAAGACGGTGGCGCTGGAACTCGACATCGCCGCAATCCGACAGCTCTAACCGGACCATCCCGCATCGACACAAAACTCCCCTGCCGGGGATGCACCGGCCTGGACCATATGGGCCCCGGCGCCCTCACCAGGGCAGCCAAGCCAGAAACGGCCTGCCCGTGGCCGAACAAGCCCCACAGGCCGAAGACCGGCCCCAAGGAAGAAGGAGAGATCAATCATGATCCTGGTCACCGGTGCCACCGGAAACGTCGGCGCCAACATCGTCAGCCAACTGCTGGAGGTGGAGGAGAAGGTCCGCGTCCTCACCCGCAACCCCACCGACCACGCGTTCCCCGGCCAGGTCGAAGTCGTGGCCGGCGACCTGACCCGACCCGAAACCCTGACCGAAGCGCTGACCGGCATCGACCGGGCCTTCCTGTTCCCACTCCACAACGCCCTCGACGGCTTCCTAGACGCGGCCAAGCAGGCCAACCTGCAACATGTCGTACTGCTGTCGTCAGCGGCCGTCACCTACGCAACGCCCGGGCTGATCGGCGAACAGCACCTGCAGGTCGAACGAGCCGTCGCCGCGTCCAGGCTGCCGTGGACCTTCATCCGCCCCGACTACTTCATGACCAACGACCTCGTCTGGGCCCAACAGATCACCGACGGTGATGTCGTACGCGGTGTCTACGGCAATGCCGCAGTGCCCCCGATCGACCCCCGCGATATCGCCGCGGTCGCCGTCCGCGCCCTTCTCGACGCACGGGTCGGCGAGGCCTTCCTCCTCACCGGACCACAGTCGCTGACCCAGATCGACCGCGTGCGGATCATCGCGGAGACGATCGGACGGCCAGTGCGGTTCCAGGAGGTACCACGCGAGCAATTCCGGCAGCAGTTGCTCGGCCACGGAATGCCCACACCGGTGGCTGACGCCTACCTCGATGGACTCGCCACCCTGGACGGCAAAAGCGCGCAAACACTACCGACCGTCGAAGAGGTCACCGGGCGACCGCCGTTCACCTACGCCCAATGGGTCGCCCACCACGCGGCGGCATTCAACCCGCCGCAGACCTGACCGTGACGGAACAGGAAGACCGCCCCGCCAATCGCCGAGTCCAGGAATAAGCGCAACCTCGTCGAGGCCGCCCTGTCCCGCGGCGACAAGGTGGCCGCAACCGCCCGGACCACCGCAAGCTTTGACGAGCTCTAGTAGCGGCCCGCCGCCGGGAATCATGATCCAGCTCACCGCCGTGTCGGGTCTGTCCGGCGTCCCGGGCGCCGTGCTGTCGCTGGCGGCCGCGGCGTTAGCCGTGGTCTCCACTGGTCGGTAGCGCGATGGGCGTCTGGATGACCGTCGGTGCCGTGATGAACCCGGCGTACTTCGCCCGGCTGGCCGACCCGAGCGCAATCGGCGCGTTCACCGGAGCCGTCATTCAGGCACTGGGAACGCTCACCGCCATCGTCGCCGGCGTCATTGCCGGCGTCGTTGCCGGGATCGCCGCGGTGACCCCCCGCCGCCAACGCGCCGCCGCCATCACCGTCAACGCCACCGCCACCACCGGGCGTGATCGGACAACCCCCCGCGTACCGGAAATCTATCGAGGAGAACCCATGACCACCGCCCCCACCACCGTCCCCGCCACTGCCCCGTCGAAGACGCCGCTGCTGGCCGCTGTGTTCAGCTACGTCGCGCTCACCATCGCCTACGTGGTGACCAACCGAAACACTCCACAACCGACCGCTTCAGCAGCCGAGGTTCTGCAGTACGGCCAAACCCATCCCACCGCGATCATGCTGGGCGCGGTCCTATTGGCCGCCGCCACGGCCCCGCTGGTGTGGTCGGCGGCCGTCCTGCAGCGGCGGCTGCGCACAGCGATCCCGCTGATCGGCGGCGTGTCGGCCGGCGCCGCACTGATCGCCAGCGCTGTGTTCGGCTGGCTCGGCGCAAGCGCCACCGGGGCGGCCCGGGCCCGCGACCTGGCCGACCTGGCGTTCATGTCCGGGGGCGTCGCCTTTGCGGTGACGTTCGCGGTACTCATCGCGGGAGTCACCGCAGCAGGCATGCGCACCGGTACGCTGCCGCGCGCTGTCACCTGGACCGGGCTGGCCATCGCCGTCGCCGGGCTGCTCGCCGTATTCACCCCGGTGGCCGCCGGCTTCGGCTACCTGCTGCCAGTGGTGCGCTTCGGCGGACTCATCTGGCTCGTGTCCGTCGCGTTCACCGTGAAGTCCGCGGGAGACCGTCCGTAGCGAAACTACGTCGCCGGTGTGACTGCCTTCCGCCGGCGGACGCCTTTCAGCCTTCAAGGCTGGGAGATCGCTGCTCGGTCATAACCGAGGAATTGGGCGAGTAGCCGTGGACGCAGGACGCCGTCGCGGATAGCAAGGAGTTAGGACGGAAGCATCAACCGAAGAACCAGGGAGTACTCGGGTCGTGGCGCTCCTGCGGACCGGCGGTACGGTCGCCGGCCACCCCTTCAACAACGAGTTCGCCCAGACGATCGAGCTGCGCTGGGGCCAGATCACACGTGTCAACGTGGTCGAGGACACCGAGAAGATGGCGACGATACTAGGCCATCTCATCGAGTGCGGCGTCGAAGAGGCCAGCGCTCCCCAGATCACAGACCGTCCGGACCCACGGGATCTCGACAACCACTTGCCGAACCCTCGCTGAGCCCCGTCGCTCGGGAGAAGACTTCGATTCCGCCCCCACGGGCCGATTGGCTTCCTGCGCGGAGCGGCCGGTGACGTGCTCGTGTCGGCCAGCTGGCGCGGTCAGTCCTCGCCGAAGAAGATCTCCTTGACCTCGCGGACCGCGTAGTAGACGAGGACGTACCCGGCCAGTGGGTCGGCCCACCAGAGGCCGGCCAGGGAGTTGAGCACCAGGCCGACCAGCACGGCGGCGGCCAACAGGCCGTCGATCAGGGTGACGCGGCCCTCGGTCTTCAGTACCGGGTTGTCCAGGGCCGCGCCGGTGCGGGCCTTGCCGAAGGCGAGCGCGAACATCACCGCCGCGGTGACGGCGGTCCAGGCGATGCCCAGCGGGGAGTGGTGCGGGCGGAAGCCGGCCACCAGCACCCAGGTGGACTGCACCAGCAGGTAGGCGGCCAGCAACGCGAACCCCGCACCGAAATCGCCGTTGTGGCAGGTCAGAGCTTGATCGCCGTATCAGGCAAGTCAGGCAATTTGCTCGACGTTGGGTAGCGCGGCGAGCCGCCGACAGGGATCAGGCCGTCGAGGACGTCGACGACGAACTGGGACGCGGGGCATCGCTTCGAACTCGTCTCGTGAGACGTCGTTCAGCACCGTGTGCGTTTCAGGTGACGGATGCTCAGCGATGGCTGGGCCCGCCGGTCAGTCGATGCCTTCGATGATGCGGAAGTCGCGCTCGACGCCGTCGGGGAGGGCCACCAGCGCCTTCTGGTATGCCTCGCTCTCGTATGCCGCGACGGCCTGTTCAAAGCTGTCGAACTCGATCAGAACGACGCGTTGCGTGATTCCGGCCTCGTGGGCGACGACTCGACCGCCACGGGACGGGATCCGGGACAGGACGCGCCCGCCCCCAGCCCGGACAGCCGGACCGGCCAGCTTGTCGTAGGCAGCCAGCCTCTCAGGGTCGGAAATGGCGGGGTAGACACTGACCCAGTAGCCCTTAGCCATGGAAACCTCCTGTGTTCGGCCGGACACGTCCGACTTCGAATTGACACTCAGATCGATCGATCCCGGCGCGGGTACTGCGGTCAGTTGAATTGCCATATGCGCAGGTTAGGGCTTGATGTGCGGCCGAGGGAAAGACCGGTACGGGATAGACTCAGAACGGATCGTTATCAATCGGCAGGGAGGGCACGTGGCGCCGGATACGGTGAGCCTGCGGTACTTCCTGGTGCTGGCGCAGGAGTTGAACTTCACCCGCGCGGCCGCACGGATCGGTATCGCACAGCCCGCACTCAGCGCCCGGATGCGCCGGTTGGAGGCGGAACTCGGTACGGCCCTGCTGGTCCGCAACACGCGTAGCGTCGTTTTGACCACGGCCGGTGCGGCTTTGGCGGAGTCCGCGCCGCCCGCGCTGGCGGCGCTGGATCGGGCATGGGACACCGCCCGGAGCACGGCGGCCGGTGAACTGGGCACGGTGCGCATCGGATACAGCCTCAGCGCCGGGGCCGAGACGGCACCGGCCCTGGTGGACAGGCTGATTCGCGGCAACAGCGGACTCGAGGTCGGCGCGGTCCCGATGGCGACACCGGAGATCTCCCCCGCGGTCGCCGACGGCCGCATCGATGCCGGGATCACCCGCGGTGAACAGCCGGGCCGTGGCGTGCGCCGGTTCCTGCTGCGGCGTGCGCGCATCGGGGTCCAGCTGGCGCAGCACCATCCGCTGGCCGAACACCCGGAGATCGAGATCGCCGACGCGGCCGCGTATCCGCTGCGACTCCCGGACCGTGCGGCCAACCCCGTGATCCACGATCAGCTGTCCGCACTGTTCCGAGACACCCGACCACACCCCCGATTCCACACGCCCGCAGTCTCTTTCGACATGTCTCAGCGCGACCTGCGCGACGGGGTCACCCTCGCCCCGGCCGGAGAAGCCGCGGCCACGGCACAACCGGCCGGTCTCACCTGGCGACCGCTGCGGGGCGCGCCCAGCCTGACGTTCCACCTGGTCCTCCCACGCGAGCAGTCGCCACTACACCGCCGCATCCGTGCCGTCGCCAAAGCCCTGGCGCACGAGCTGCACTGGCTGCCGGACTGACGCGCAAGAGGTCAAGCGAGACGGACGTCTGCGGTGGCGAGGCCCAAGACCCTGTGCCCGGCGGACTTCGCGGTGATGACGACGACGGCGGTCTTGCTGAATGTCCGACACGACCTCGCTACGCGGGCGGATCAGCATCCGATGATGGCCCCGGGTCCGGTCCGAGTCGTACACCGCGGCGACGTCCTCGCCCAGCCCGAGATCTCGGCGGATGTGGGCCACCACTGCCTCCGGGACGTCATCCAGCCGGGGGAAATAGCCCATCCGGTTGAAGCACTTCAGCTGCACCATCAGTGCCAGCAGGTGGTTGTCCGACCGCACCTGCCCACTCGCCCACGCGATCTCCTCCGTCTGCGGCGTGCGTGTAGAACACGTGCAACTCCCGGGCCGACAGGAACCGCTTGAACCGCGAATACGCGGTCCGCTCGATCGACGTCACGCCACAACCTCAGACCCGTAAATATCAACCATACGGATCGAGGAACGTACCAAAAGATCAACTACGCCGAGGGCTGAGATCGATCACATCCGGGAACACCCTGCCCTCACCAGCGCAAACCCGAGGGCCGCTCAGCCTATTGCCGGTTTCCGCCGTACCTTGGCTGCACCCCTTCAATGCGGCGCTGGAGAGGCCGCAGGGCGTCGTGGAACACGGCCCTCGCCGTCCGTGTGCTCGCCGCCCTCCGGGGAGGCGGCGAGCATGCGGTCACTCAGCGGGTGTGGTGATCGAGCATCCAAGTGATAAGGGCGCGTACGGCTCCGGCGAGGGCGCCGCGAATCGCGGCAGCAGCCAGCAGAAGTCGTTCGGTACGCGTCAAATCAGATGAGGGCGTCATCGTTTGGTCTCCGTGGTCGTTTACCCGT
>NZ_JBYITD010000057.1:0-45165 GCF_057708945.1 Nonomuraea sp. bgisy101 | reverse complement strand
AGCCATCCGCCTTCGAGGCCTTATGGTTTGTGGATCGTAGCTGGTAGCGGCGGACGACGCCAGATGATCCCGGACGAAACTGGATGGTTCTGGAGGTCCCGTTCCCCCATATGGGGGAACGGATGATCTTGGTCTAGGGGTTTTCCGTTAGACCCGCTGGCATCGGTGACGCCAAGCAGGAACAATCCGCCCATGACATCCACAACCGAACGCGTCAGCCCACCTCTCAGGCTGATGCGCCTCGGCCGCACCCTCCACCGCCTTCGGGAGGAGCGAGGCCTGACCGGCGACCAGGTGTGCGCCAAGACGGGCTGGAGCCCGAGCACTCTGAGCCGTTTGGAGCGTGGCAAGACCGCTCACGTTCTTCCGGGCGACGTTCATGTCTTGCTGAACGTCTACGCGGCCGAGAAGTCTGTCCGCGACGAGTGCATCTCGCTCGCCGTCTCTGCCCGGGTCACGCCGTACTGGGCTGAGCATAAGAAGGCCCTAGGCGGCCTGGTCGAGTATGTCGCCTTGGAGACCGAGGCGGAGTCGATCAGCTCCTGGCAGCCCCAGGTGATACCCGGGCTTCTCCAGACCGAGGAGTACGCGCGGACTGTTCTTGAGGCCAGCCAGGTCGAAGCTGACGGGGCGATGGTTCGCCTTCGAGTTCGTGCCCGGATAGCGCGCCAGTGGATCCTCCACTGCGCCGAGCCCGCGCACTTACAGGCCGTGGTCTCGGAGGAGGCACTCCGGCGGGAAGTCGGCGGCAGAGACATCATGCGAGGGCAACTCGATCATCTGCTGGCCGAGCTGGAACTGCCGAACATCGAGATTCGGGTGCTGCCGCGGGCTGTCGCCGTACACCCCGGCATGGACGGCGGGTTCGTGCTGCTGACGCTCCCGGCCATGGGCGAGACCCTGTATCTGGAGGCCGGCCACGATGGCATACTCGACCAAGGTCCTCGGGCGAGCCACTTTCGACGCCGGTACAGCGCGATCCAGGAATTGGCATGGGAACCAGGACCCTCGGCGGCCTTCATCGGCCGCGTTCGGGAGGAGATGGCCTAGGTGCTCTCCGAAGCATGGGTAACCGCATCCGCCGGGGGCGAGTGCGTGCAGGTGCGCCGCGACGGGGCGAACGTCCTGGTGAGACACAGCGAGCAGCCGGACGGCCCTGTCATCTCGTTCACCCCTGGTGAGTGGCGCAGGTTCATCGACGGTGTTCGCACCACCACGATATTTGATCTTGCAGAGTGGGTAGTGGCTTGAAGGTCGTCTGACCGCGGGGGGCGTAGCGCACAGAAAGCGATGGAGTCATAACCCGGAGTGCTGACTGCTGTCTGGTAAGCACTCCGGTTGGAACTCCAATTGTCAAGAAAAAACGTGCACCCCCCCCCCGCGGATTTAGAAATCGCATTACAGGTGACAGTGCCACCTTGCCCGTTCGACCGGCGACGATCCACGTAAACAGGCCCGTATCTATCGAGGGTTGCGCGACGTATGGGTCTGGACCAAAATGACGCGAAGTGGTCATGCGAAATCTCTAGACACAGCACCGACAGGGGCGTTTACAGTGGCACCCCCTGACACCGCAAGTCCGGTCTAGGGCAATTCGAGGTGTCCCCCCCTCTACATCCGGAGTGGCTCATGCACGCCGTCGTGTCCAAGTTCCGCGCTGTGGCCGTCGCCCTGGTCCTCGTGATCGCCGCCTCCGGATCCGTGGCTTACGCCGACCCCACCCCCGCGCCGTCGGCAACGGAGTCCCCCACACCTGCCGCCTCTTCCACGTCGCAACCGGCGCCGGTCGTGACCACGGCGCACACCGAGACGGTGAAAACGGTTACGAACGCCGACGGCAGCAAGACCATCACCAAGACGGTCACCGAGGAAACCGTCACCGTGACCCGCGTTCCTGCCGAGACGGTGCCCCCGTACTCGGCGAACTCCACCACCGGCGGTTACTGACGTGAGCGAGCGGCGAGGCTATGTCTCAATGACGAGCACAGCGGGGGCCGGCGTGCCCCTCGCCGCGAGCGTGGCCCTGTGGCAGAGCCTGATGCTTCTGCGAGCTGGCCGACTCGACCAGTTGGCACGTTCCGCAGCGGCGATGCATCAGGCGCATAGGCTCCAGATGCGACATGCCCGCGCGATCGCGGCTTTCACCGCACATGCACAACGGATCACGCGTTCGACGGGCTGATCAGCACACTCGGGGGAGGACAAGGAAGGTGGGCGCCAACGATGAGTGTGGGCCGTGGGGGCCGCGTGGAACTCGGCGATGCCGCCGAGCTGCCGTTAGACGGCGTAGAGCCGCTCACGCCGGAACAGGCGGCGAAGGTATTCGACAGGCTTGACCTCGCTGCAGAGCGCGAGGTCGCCATCTTCATCACCCGGCCGTTCGCCAAGCTCACCGGCATACATGAGGCGGACGACCCTGCCCGTCAGCGTCCCGATGGGTTCGCAAGGGCACCGCGGAGGCGCCTCATCTACGAGAGCGGCATCCTCGAGGACCGTGACGTCGTGACCGGTCTGCGGAACGCCCTCACAGTGAATACCGAGATCCGGGCGTCGGCGTCCCTGCCTTTCAAGATGATCCTGGCCGACCGGAAGCACGCCCTGATGTCCCGCACGCCGCTGCAGGCCGACGACGCGCGGACTCACCAGTATGTGCAAGATCCGACACTCGTGCACGCGCTCAGCCTGGTGTTTGAGCAGGCGTGGAGCAATCGGGGGACGCTGGCGTTCGACCCGGACCGAGGCGTCTACGACGACCGGATGCCCCCGCTCCAGCAGCGCGACCTCGTCGTGTACCGCGAGCTTATGACCGGCGCCACCCTGGATTCGATCGCGCATACGGTCAAGATGTCCAGGAGCACGGTGCAGAGGACGCTGAGGACGCTGTACGCGCTGGCGGGCGTCGACGACCGCGCCCAGTTCGTCGCCTTCGCGACCAAGCACTGGAACTGATCCTCTCCGGGGGTCGGCCATCCGCCGGCCCCCGGTTTCAGCGTGAGGCCAGCAAGTCGAGCGCCGCCCGGATCGACTGAGTCGCGGCCTCCAGCTGGCCGAGGGCGAACTGGCGCATCTGCTCGCGCTGCTCCTCGGGGACTCCCTCGAGTGCGTCGATCTCGGCGAGCATCTGCCGCTGCATCGCCTGGGCCTCCTCGAGCGCCTGAGTCAGTGATTCCGCGCTCGCCTCCTCCTGGCCGGCTTCCCCGATGGGCTCGACCGCCAGGCCGCCGCCGCGGAGAAAGCCATCGATCGCACCCGCCCGCAGACGATAGGCGCGCTCGACACGCTGGATCGTCTTGGAGTCGTAGTTGCTGCGCGCCCCCCGCTCGAGGTCCCCGATCGTGCGCTGGTCGAGCAGGTGCGCGTCGACGAAGTGTTTGCGGTATCGCCAGCTCGTATCCACCGCTCGCGCGATGTCCTTGCGTCGGGCTTGTAGCCGTTCGCCGAGCCGCTCCCAGTCATGGTGGTTGACAGTCACGCGTTCACTCCTTGGCTGGCCGAGAGGGAAGTCGCCAACCCCGCGACACCAGGTGACGCGGTCTGTGCGCGAGGACGCGCACGGCCCGATCATTTCGTGAATCAAAAACAGGCGTCAACGCCTAGATTTTTCTTCCATTGCTGCAGTTCAGGAACGTAAGCGTACCGGATCCATGCTTACGGCTTGATTCATGCGTGTGTTCGAGATTGCCTAAAGTGGCGTCAGCGCCTAATGTGCCGCCATGGCACATAAGTCGATCTCCCACAACGGCGCCGCCATCAGGGCGCTGAGGATGGCGAAGGGGCTCACCGTGACCGAGCTCGCCCGCCGCGCGGGGACTACCCCTCAGTCGCTGAGCAACCTTGAACTCGAACACAGGCCCGGAAGCGCTCACATGCTGAACCAGATCGCGCTCGGGCTCGGCGTCGGCTTGGACGCCATCTGCCGCGACCGCATCGCCACCGAGCCGATCACGGTTCCCGCCTGATGGCCCCCCGCTCGAGGCGCCCGCTCGTGCCCAACCCGCAGGCTCGGCCGACGATCTCCGTGCCCGAGGCTGGCGAGCTGCTCGGCCTTGGGCGGACCGCCTCTTACGAGGCTGCCAAGCGCGGCGAGATCCCCACCATCCCCGTCGGCCGCCGCCTGCAGGTGCCGACCGCGAAGGTCTTGGCCCTGCTGGGCCTGGTCTGAAGACGAAAGAAGCCCCCAGGAGCCATGCCGGGCTCGAGGGGGCCAGATCCCCGAAGGGACGTATCTCGATGTCCATTCTCTCCCATCCGCAGGAGCTTGGTCTCCCCCGCTCGAGCGAGGAGGCGCCCGTGTCTCGCACGGACGCAAGGATCACCCAGCTGAGCAGGCGCTGGCCGCTCGGAACGGCTGTGCGCCACAACGGCACCGGCCGTCACGGTGTCCTCGTGCTCGCCGCCGACGAGTTCGCGGCGAGGTGGAACGACGGCCGCGAGGGTCACATCGCGCTCATGCCGTACCGCGACCGCGCGACCGAGCTCGGCGCCCTCCTGTACGTCCGCTGGTCCTGCGGTGACGAGTGCTGGACCCGCATCGACGTGCTCGCCGCCGACGCCCCAACCGCCCGCCGTACCCGCAGGAGGGTCGCATGACCACGATCTACGTCGACGGCACCACGTACCGCGCGCGCCGCCTGCGCTGGCCGCACGGCAACCCGCCGCCCACCGACGGCTGCAGGCGCTGCGGGCACCGGCAAGCCGCCCATGACATCGCGCAGCTACACGGCCGCGCCGTCATGCACCCCTACGAGCCGCCGACCCCCGCGCAGCGCAGCAGCCGGGCCGCCGCCCGCGAGGCGCACGCCCCCGAGTCCCGCGGCTGGTTCACCCCGCGGAGGCTTGGATGATCGCCCCGAGCCCGGACAGCTGGCTGGCCATGTGGGCGATCATGACCGCGATCGGCGCCGCCTGCGTCATTGCCGGACTGCTGGCAGGAGCGGCGGCCGCCGATCGGCACCACGACGCCGAGCGCACCATCGGCCAGACGTTCGCAGCCCTGATCAGGCTGCGCAAGCTGCGCCTCGTCCTCAAGCTGACCGAGGTCGAGCAGGAAGCCCAGCGGCTGGAGCGCTCCGCCGGCGAACTGACCGGTCTCAACAAGACGCTCGAGTCCGAGCTGCGGGTCGCGCTGGACAGCGCCCAGAAGGACCGCGACGCGCGCGACGCACTCGAGCAGCGCCTGGCCGTCGAGGTCGATGCGCGCGCTGGCGACGTACGGCGGATCCGCGATCAGGAGGACCGGTACGCGACCTTCTGGACCACCTGCCTGGCTCTCACAGAGTCCTGGGCGAAGGTCGCCCCGCAGGCCTCGGTCGACATGGCGCGACGCGAACTCGCCGAGCTGCTCAACGCCAACCAGCCGCACCAGATCACCAGGGCGGCAGCATGAGCAACAACCGCTCCAAGACGATCGGCACGAACGCCGAGACCGGTCTCGTGAGGTACCTGCAGGCGAACGGCTGGGCGCACGCCGAGAGGCGTGCACTGCGCGGCGAGTTCGACGCTGGCGACGTCACAGGCACTCCCGGCCTGTGCTGGGAGATGAAGGCGGGCGCGCAGTGCGCCAAGCCCTCGGTCAAACAAATTTACGAGTGGATGGCCGAGACGGAGACCGAGCGCCGGAACGCGGGCGCCGAGATCGGCGTGCTGGTGCTGCGCCGCCCGGGCGTCGGGCCTGCGCGAGCTGGGCACTGGCTGACCTACCTCAGCCTGCACGCGGTCGCCACCCTTGCGACCGACGCGCCGCTCCTGGCCGCTCTCGACGGGCCGCTCGTCGTCGCCCCCCTCCAGCTCACCCTGGCGACCACATGCGAACTGCTCGTGGCCGCGGGCTACGGCACGCCCCCCAAGAACGGAATCAACCATGCATGACGGGCCCCACGGCCGCCGCGACCGCGTCTTCGTCTCGATGCAGCGCACCGACGGCGACGGCCGCACGGTCGTCAGCGAGTGGTACGTCTGCGGCCACCTCGCCAACTCGCTGGCCGAGGTCCTGGGCACTCCCGTGCGCTCCGTCCTGCTGTCGGCCGAGGCGCTGCGCTCGCTGGCGGCCGCACAGGAGTCGGTGCCGAAGCTGACCATCGTCAACACCCCCGAAGGAGTCTGATGGCCGAGCCCAAGCTCGACGCCAAGGTGCTCGCCAAGGTCGGCGAGGCACTCGAGGAGCACACCACCAAGATGTTCGACCGGCTCGGCTCCCGCTGGGTCGCCGTGGTCGAGCTGCAGGCGGTGGAGCGTTCCGAACCCGCCGACGACGAGAAGCCCGACACGGTGAAGCTGCGCATCACCGAGCTGGAGCTCGCGACGGGCGAGAACGAGCGTCACGTACGCGAGGTCCTCGCGGCGCTGTACCGGCTGCGCACCACTAAGGGAACGCTCGACGAGGACAGCTCAGCCTCTCGGATCCTGCGCACCGCCTCGGGCGTGCTGCTGACCTCGCTGGACGGTGGCCGGTGAGTCTCGCCGACCTGACCGAGCGGATCCGCGGTGACATCGACCAGGGCGACCAGCTCGCCGACGAGCTCGGCGTCGAGCAGCACGAGCGCGTCGACGTCGTCTACTCCGACCTGGAGGCGCTGCTGCGCGTCGTCGAGCGCCTGGAGCACGACGGCATCATCGATGTCAGCGAGGCCGACGACATCGTTGCCGAGGCGCTCTGTGACTGAGCTCTCGCAGGCCGACTGGCCGAACCTGTACGCGGGCGGCAGCGTCGAGTCGCTGGTAGCCGAGCTCGACTGGATCATCACGGACGCGATCGACAACGCGCCCCGCTCCCTGCAGAAGCGGATCGGGCCGTCCGAGATCGGGATCCCGTGCGACCGTCGGATCGGCTACAAGCTGGCCGGGATCGCGCCCGTCAACGAGCGCGGGATCGCCTGGAAGCCGTTCATCGGCACCGCCGTACACGAGCAGCTCGGCGCCATCATCGACTCGTTCAACGCGAGGGTGCCCGGCTTCAACGAGGCCGGCCCCCGCTTCCTGATCGAGTGGCGGGTGCCCGTCGGAAGCATCAACGGCGACGACATCGACGGCTCGTGCGACCTGTACGACCGGGTGACCGGCACCGTGCTCGACTGGAAGTGCGTCGGCGGCGAGCAGCTGCTCAAGTACAAGGCCAACGGGCCCGGCGAGCAGTACCGCATCCAGGCCCACGCGTACGGCCGCGGCTGGCAGCGCAGGGGCTTCACGGTCTCCAACGTCGCCGTCTACTTCCTGCCGCGCGACCGCGAGTTCGACCGCCGCTACCCCTGGAGCGAGCCGTACGACGAGCAGGTGGCCGTCAAGGCGCTCGAGCGCGTCGACGGCATCGCCAAGCTGGCCGCCCTCGGCCCGGGCGCCATGCCGATGCTGCGGACCGCCGACGCCTGGTGCCGCTTCTGCCCCAACTTCAAGCCCGGATCTACCGACCTGACCACCTCATGTCCGGGGGACGTGGCAGCGACCGCCCCCTCGGACGCCCTTTCATCCCTCATCGCCTAGAGCACAGCGAGCAAAGGAACAGATCACGATGGACGCCAACGACTTCCTGATGGGCAACGGGATCCCCTCCGCCCACGCCTACTTCAAGAACGCCCCCTTCGGCACGACCGTCGGTGGGCAGATCACCATGCAGCCCGAGGTGACTCAGCAGAGCGACCTCGACACCGGCGAGCTGAAGTTCTGGTCGGACGGCAAGCCGATGCAGCAGCTGGTCGTCACGGTGCAGACCAACCACCGCGACTCCGAGGTGATCGACGACGACGGGCAGCGCCGCTTCTACATCAAGGCCAAGATGCTCGACGCGGTCCGCGACGCCGTGCGGCGCTCCGGCGCGAAGGGCCTCGAGGTCGGCGGCACCCTGATGATCACCTACACGGCCGATGGCGAGGCCAAGAAGCGCGCCCACAACCCGCCCAAGATCTACTCGGCCACCTACGCGCCGCCGTCGGCGGCCGCCGTCAACGAAATGCTCACGGGCGCGCCCGCTCCGGCCCAGCCTTCAGGCGGCTTCGTGCCTGCGTCGCAGGGCCCGGCCCCGCAGTGGGCCACCCCCGCCGCCCAGCCGGTCGCCCCGCAGCCTCAGCCCGCTGCGCCCGCGCCTGCCATGCCTGCCGCCGGCGGCGCGGTCGATCCCGCAGCCCTCGCCGCCGCGGTGGCGCAGATGAGCGACGAACAGAAGCGGCAGCTGGGCCTCCCCGTCTGATCCTCCAGCCCGACTGGCAGGCACCCAGGTTCGAGCCCTGGGCGGGCACCGAGCACCACAACGCAGCGCACCGCCAGCACCAACGCAGAAGGGGCCGCATGTGAGATTCGTAGAAGTAGAGGACCCCTTCGATCCCTGGCCCAGCCAGCACGCCGTGCAGCGCCTCATCGCCGAATGCGCCGCCCGTCCAGGCGGGCACGCCTGGACGGTTCAGGGCGACTCAGGCGAGTCACCGTGGCTGGCGTGCGCCGACTGCCCGGCCACCGGCGATGACGCCTACCCGGACATCATCGACATTCTCGACTCCTGCGAGTACGAGCTCGGCGGGCGCACCATCCGCTTCGGCGAGGAGCTGCCGGACGACGACTCCAGCGCTTTCAAGATCCCGGTGGACGTGGAGATCGAGTCGACCCGCTTCGCATGCCCGGACTGGATCGGCTACGAGTACGACGTCGAAATTCACATCACCGACCGCCAGGCGGCCGCGTGACCGGCACGCTGACCATCCCTCCCATCAGCGAGGACCAGGATCCGCTGTCGGCCGCGCTCGCCTACGCGCGAGCGGGCTGGTACGTCCTGCCGATCGACACCCGCACGAAGCACCCCGGCAGCGTGCTGGGCAAGGGCTGGCCCGCCAAGAGCAGCCGCGACCCTGAGCAGATCGTCGCCTGGTTCGCCGGCACCAGCCACGGCCTCGCGCTGCACGTCGGCCGCTCGGGCGCGATCGTGTTCGACGTCGACCGGCCCGACGCGCTGCCTGTTCAGCTGGTCTCGCTCCTCGATGACGCCGCCGTGCCGTACCAGTCCACCCGCACCGCGGTCCCCGGGCGCGGCCACTACGTCTACGCCGTCCCCGAGGGGCGGATGCTGGGCAACAGCAACGGCAAGCTCGGCAAGACGTGGGGAGAGATCCGCGGCCGCAACGGCGTGATCGTCGTCGCTCCCACCGAGCACGAGGCCGACGGCGGCCGCTACGCCTGGCAGCGCACCGGCACCGTGCCGACTCTGCCGCGGCGCCTGGCCGAGCAGCTGCCCGACGCCGAGGACGGCCAAGACGCCGCGACCGACGCCGAGGTGACCACGTTCCTCGCGAGGCACCAGCGCGCCGCACGGCCCGAACTGCTGAACGGCGTGCTGCACCGCCTCGACGAGCAGCTCGCCGCCGGCGAGTCCCGGCACCAGGCCATGGTGACCGCCGCCTGCTGGGCGATGCGGGAGGCCGCGGCGGGTCTGTACGGCGCGCGCTCGGCGGCCGCCGAGCTCTCCCAGGCCTTCGCCGCGGCGATGCGCCGCTCGAGGGACGGCGGCGAGCGCATCCTCTCGGCGCAGGCCGCCGCTGCCGAGTTTGCTGGCATCCTCGCCTGGGCGATCTCGCAGACCGCGCTGGCCAACCCGGCCGAGACCCGCAAGGCCGTCGACGAGCGGACACCGCACGGCGACGAGAATCTGCACGAGCTCATCGTGCCCGCCTCCCCTGGGGCCGCCCCCTTTCTCGGGGACAGCGCGCCGTACAGGGATCAGCCGGACCTGGCCACCGTCCACCAGCTGCCCGTCGACGGCGCCCCCCAGGAGGAGCTGACCGCCGAGGAAGCGCGTCGGCTCGCCTTCGAGCGGCAGGTCGCGGTCGAGCTGCTCCGCCTGCAGACCCGCGAGGAAGCCCGCAGGCGGCACAAGGCCGAGCGCGACGCCGACAAGCCGATCCCCGCGCTTGTCGGCCTCGACGCGTTCCTGTCCGTGCCCGACGAGCCCGCGCGCTACAGGATCGACGGCCTGTGGCCCGTCGGCGGCCGCGTCATGTTGGCCGCCCAGTTCAAGGCGGGCAAGACGACCCTGGTGGCCAACCTGCTGCGCGCGCTGGCCGATGGGGAGGACTTCCTCGGCCGCCACGCCGTCGATCAGCCCGACGGGCGAATCGTCGTCATCGATGACGAGCTTGACGAGCGCATGCTGCGCCGGTGGCTGCGCGAGCAGGGCATCGCCAACCCCGAGCGCGTCGCCGTACTCCCCCTGCGCGGCCGCGTCTCCAGCTTCGACATCCTCGAGGAGGAGACGCGCGCCCGCTGGGCTCAGACGCTGCGCCAGGCCGAGGCGAGCATCGTCGTCCTCGACTGCCTGGCGCCGATTCTGGACGCACTCGGCCTTTCCGAAGATAAAGAAGCCGGGCAATTCCTTACCGCATTCGACGAAATGCTCGGCACCGCGAATGTCGCCGAAGCCGTCGTCGTACACCACATGGGCCATTCCGGAGAACGCACCCGCGGCGCTTCTCGTTTGCGCGACTGGCCTGATGTCGAATGGCGGCTCGTGCGCGATAAAAGCGACGACGGAGAAACGAATCCGGCCGCCCCGCGCTACTTCAGCGCCTACGGCCGCGACGTCGACGTGCCCGAGTCCCGGCTCGAATTCCTGCCGGTGGGCAGGCGACTGGCCATCGCGGGTGGCTCACGCAAGCAGGCCGCCGGCGAGCGGATCATCGACGACATCCTCGAACACCTGTCGCTCACGCCTGGGCGCTCCGGCCGGCAGATCGAGGACGCGCTCGGCGGCGAGCACGCGCGCGAGGAACTGCGCCGCGCCCTCAAGCGAGCCATCGCCGAGGGCCGACTCCGCGTCGCTCGAGGGCCTCGTAACGCCCTCCTGCACTTCCCTGTCCAGACCGAGAGGCCGTCCGAATCGAGTGCGCCGAGTGCGCCGCAGGCCCGCACGCTCACTACCGAGGATCCAGGCGTCAATAACATCGTTGCAGGTCAGATGCCAGATTCGAGTGCGCCGCGCACTCCCCAGTCAATAAACAAGGGAGGCACCGACCACTCCATGAGTGCGCCGAGTGTCCCGCGCACTGAAATTGCAGGTCAGAGCGTTAGTGCGCCGAGTGCGCCGGGAGTGCGCGGCGCGGTGCGCGGTGAGCGCGCCAGTGCGCCCCCCTATAGGGGGGGTAGCGCACTGGCGCACTCCTCACCGCACGGACACATCGACCCGCGTGATCCGAGCGATCTCCTGGTGCCCGACGAACCTGGCTGGGTTGTCGTCGACGGGAAACGCTTCGACCGCACGACCGGGCTCCTCCTCGACATCGATGAGGCGTCATGACCATGCCCGCCTGGCTCCGGCAACGCCTGGGCGAGTTCGACCGAGCCGTGCAGCTGCGCAGCTGCCCCTCCTGCGGAGCGAAGCTCCTCCAGGGCCTGGACAGCGACCGCGCGGGCATCCCCGTCCGCTGCGACCTGGCGCCCGTCGACGAACTCGGTGAAGCGATCGCCGTCCTTACGAATCGCCTCACCTATGACCTCATTCCAGCAAAAGGGCGTCGCGAATTGGAGCGGCGGCGCGCGTGGCACATATCCCAGCCGCGCCGATATTCCGTGGTCGTCGCTCATAAATGCGGCCACCCATTGCCCGAAATGCAAACCGCGCACATCGAAAGGAGTAGAGAGGCGAATGAGGAAGCTCCCCCGTTTTAGAGAATGCGCACGCTGCGAAGAGAGTAAGCCAATCGAAGCGCGCGGGCTCTGCAGGCCGTGCTATCAGCCCCTGTACCGCACGGGGGCGCACGAGGAATGGTTGCCCGAGCACAAGGCGCGTCGCCTCGGCCGGCTCGACGACGTTGAGGAACTCCTCACTCGGGGCGGCCTCTCGCTGGCCCAGATCGCGACCAAGCTCGACGTCACCAGCAGGACGATCAATCGCGCGGTGCGGACCCTCCGCGAGGAAGGGCGCATCCCGTGGACTCAGCACGCGCTCGAGCGCGCCGCGCGGGCAGCTGCATGAGCGCGAGCGTCAGCGCCAATACGATCACCAACGGGAGGACGACCATGGCACACGGCAGAGACCGCATCGACCCCACGCTCGGCCAGCTCGCCGGACGCATCTGGCGCGCCCTCCTCGTCGCCCTGATCGCCTGGGTCGCCTGGCTCACCCTCGAGGCGGGCATGCGCCAGGATGTTGCGCTCACGCTGGCCATGGTGGGCGTGCTCCTGGCCCTGGCCGTCCTTCTACTCGCCTCCAGCATCGTCGCCGTGTGGGGCGGCAGGTGACCCACGTCCTGTGCGAGGTCAACGGGTGCGACCGGCCGTCCCCGGACGGCGCACCCGCCTGCTCCACCTGCGCCCTCACGCTCTACGAGCACCTCGTGCTCGTCAACGGAGACCTCGCCGAGGACCTCGAGCTTGCCCTCGCTCGCCAGGTGCGCTTCGGCGCCGGCGGCCGCCGCGGTGGCGAGACGCCGCTGCCGTTCGGCGAGGAGGCCAGCGAGGCGATCTGGGTGCTGCGATCCGCCATGGTCGGGTGGATCCGCGTCCTCGAGGAGACGACGCCCCCGCGGCCAGCCGGACCCGTCTGCGTCACCTGCAAGCACGGATCCTGCCAGCTGAGTCGGCACCGTAAGCCCCCGCCCGACACGCTCGCGGGCATGGCCAGCTGGTTGACCTGGCGAGTCGAGATGCTCCGACATCACGAGGCCGGCGCCGAAGCCGTCGACGAGCTCCTCGAGGCCGTACGACAAGCACAGCGGACCGTCGACCGGCCCGCCGATCGCATCTACGTCGGCCCGTGCGACGAATGCGGGCAGAGCGTGTATGCCCGGCCTGGACGCCAGACCGGCCGGTGTCGCGACTGCGAGCTCGAGTACGGCGTCGACGAACAGCGTGAGTGGATGCGGGCCCAGACCGAGGACATGGTCGGCAGTGCGGCGTGGGTGGCCAACGTGGCCCGCGGGCTTGGCGTCACCGTCAGCGCGTCCACCGTCCGCTCCTGGGCCAAGCGTGGCAAGCTCACGCCCGCCGCGTACGCCGAGCCGCTGAAACCCGGCGGCGAACCGCGACCGCTCTACCGGGTTGGAGACGTCGTCACGCTGGCCGCTGGAGGGAACCTCGATCCGGCGAGTTGACAGGTGGCACAGGTGCAACGCACCATTGTGATCAGCTGGAGATCTTCAGCGAAAGGCCCGCATCACCGAGCGGGCCTTTCGTGTGTCCGGGACCGCCCGCTGCTGGGCTTAATGGTGGTGGCGAGGGTCATTGTCGTCGTACCACTTCTCAAGCTCGCGCCAGCAACGTGCATAGTCATCCCACTGCTCAGGCAGTGGCTTGTTCAGGCTGGCGCTCGCTAGGCAGCGCAAAACGTGATTACAGATCATCTCTCTCAGGTGAGATTCGGTCATCCCCCCTAGCTCCAAATTGATGCCGAGCTCCAACATCAGGTGCGCCCTAGACAGCTCATTTCGAAGCGCCTCATCGGAGAACCCATCGATGGCGATCCGAAGGTCCAGGAGCAGGTGGTCTCGTTCCTGCCCCCAGGCGTCCACCTGATCGGCGATCTCCAAGTACCTGTCCGCATAATCATCCATCGACAGCGTCCGTCGAGCGCGCTGCCATCGAATCGCTTCCGAAGGATCCTCGCGCAGTTGCATCAGCTTGGTGACTGCCGCATACCCTGCTGCCGCAGCCGCCCTGTTGCGTTCCTCGCTGCGGCTCGCTTGCTCGAGTTGCTCCTGATGGCTCCGCTTCTCCGCCTCCACCTTCGCCTGGTGGCGCAAGGTCATTTTGGTCGTCATGATCGACGTTCCGCTGCCCAGCATCGCGCCAGTAATGACAAGAATCAGCTGCTGCCACCACACCATGACTCGACTGTGCATCAGCAGATCATGCTTGTCATGTGATTGGGGTGCCCATGCCTCGACGCTCACCAACCGCCTGTCCCCGGCCTGGATGCGAAGAGCTCACCTCTGGCGGCCCATGCCCTGAGCACAAGGCGCAGGCAGAGCGGACTCGAGGTACAGCCTCACAGCGTGGGTACGGCGAGGCTCACCGAGGCCGCTTCCGCACAGGCGTACTCAGGCGAGATCCCATCTGCGTGCTGTGCCGTACCGCACCAGCCACAGTCGCTGATCACTGGCCCTTGTCCAGGCGTGAGCTCGTACGGCGTGGCCTCGACCCTGACGATCCGCAGCATGGCCGAGGCCTGTGCGCCAGCTGTCACGGACGGGAGACCGGGCGCCTGCAGCCCGGAGGATGGAACGCTACGTGACCTCAGGTCAGCGGTGCCTCAACTTCGTCAGCTTCAGGTCCTCCCCATCCCCGACCGCCAGCACCACCACGTACGGCGTCGTGGTCGCTCCACCGCCCACGAACACAGCCGAGAACTTTCGTCCCGCGTCCATCTCAGGCGCGAGACGATCGGCCAAGCCTTTCGGCAAGTAGCCCAGCGCAACAGGCTCAGGCCCCATGCTCGGCACTACGCCGAGCACCATAACCGCGTCCTTGTCGTAGGCGTTGTCAGGCTCACGGCACAGCACAAGCTCAGACCCCGCCTTGACATACCGTGCGAGGTCATCCTTGTATTTCGCACCCCTGAGCTTGACCGCTGTGTATTCGACATGCATGCCAGACAGCACAGCATGGGAGCGGTTCAGGCATTGATCCATTTGGGGAAACTGTCCACATTTGGACAGCTGTGGCCCCTGGGGCTCCACCCCTGACCGGTCAAATAGAGGACCGCGGGGGAGGTCTGCGGCCTGTGCCGCAGCTGAACGAGTTTGCGCGAGAGCACCGAGGGGGTGATTGGGCATGGCTGACCCCCACCGGAGGCGCCCCGCGCTGCAGGTCGTGCGAGAGGGCAACCCTGGCAAACGGCCGATCGAGCCGGGCGTCACGCTGCCCGTCGGCGACCTCGCCGAACCCGACTGGGCCGAGGTCTTCCCGTCCAGCCAGCAGACCCAGGGCGAGATGCGGCGCGCCCGCAACATCGCCCGTGGCGAGTGGCGGCGCGTCGTGCCGGTGCTCACCCGCACGGCGGGCCTGGCCGACGTCGACCTGGCCGTGCTGCGCGACTACTGCGTGTGCGTCGCCCGGCTGGACCAGTGCGAGCGGGCCATGGCCCGCGAGGGCCTGCTCATGCAGGGCGAGCGGGGCTGGCAGAAGAACGGCCACACCACGATCGCCTCGCAGTATCGGGCACAGCTGAAGATCTACGTACGCGAGCTCGGCCTCTCGCCGTCGGCCCGGGCGGGCATCAAGCCGCCGGGAGACGAGGGCGATGACGACGACGTGTTCGACTGACGTACAGCTGCCCGTCCCCCGCGACGCCCTGCTCGAGCTCGGCCTGACCGAGGCGCAGATCGACCAGGCCGCCGCGGCCGCGCCGCTCGTGGTCGCTTTCCAGGCAGACCAGCAGGAAGGCGCCTGGTTCGACGTCGAGCGTGCCCGCAAGGCACTGCGCGCCCTCGCCAAGTTCCGCCACACGAAAGGCCGCTGGGCTGGCCAGCCGTTCCAGCTCGGCCGCGGCCTGGACCCGTGGCAGGTCGTATGGATCCTGGCGCCGATCTTCGGATGGGTGTTCTTCGATGAGGAAATCGGCCGCGTCGTCCGTGTGATCCGTACGGCGTGGATCGAGGTCCCGAGGAAAAACGGCAAGAGCACGATCTCCTCGGGGATCGCGAACGTGCTGCTGCTCGCCGACGGCGAGGTCGGAGCCGAGGTGTACGCGGCCGCCGGCAGCAAGGACCAGGCGGGGCGCGTCTTCGAGGACGCCAAGCGCATGTGCCTGACGTCCAAGGCCGCACGCTCCCGCGTGGACGCGCTGGCCGAGGTCATCCGCGTCCCGCGCACCGGCGGCATCCTGCGCGCCCTGTCCAAGATCGCCGAGACCGCACACGGGCTCAACGTGTCCGGCGGCGTGATCGACGAGATCCACGTTCACAAGAAGCGCGACCTGGTCGACGCGATCGAAACCGGCACCGGCGCCCGCGACCAGCCGCTCATCATCTTCATCACCACGGCGGATGAGGCCGACGAGGGCACGATCTACGACGAGAAGCACTCGTACACGCGCAAGGTGGCCGACGGCGTCATCGAGGACCCGTCGCACTACGGCGTGATCTGGGCCGCCGGGGAGACCGACGACCCGTTCGCCGAGTCCACCATGCGCAAGGCCAATCCGGGCCTGGGCGTCTCGCCGACGCTGCGGTACCTGCGCAAGGAAGCTGCGAAGGCGCGGACCACGCCGAGCTACTTCCCGACGTACTGCCGCCTGCACCTGAATCGCCGCATGCGCGACAGCTCGCGCCTGGTCGACCTACGCACCTGGGATGCGGTCGCCGGCGATGTCGACCTCGAGGCGCTGGCGGGACGTCGGGCCTGGGCGGGCCTCGACCTGTCGGCGGTCAGTGACCTGACCGCGTGGTGGATGGGCATCGAGTCGCCCGATCCGGGGATCGAGCTGGAGTTCGCCTGGCGCTTCTGGGTGCCTGGCGACCGGGTCGCGGACCTCGAGCGCCAGCTGCAGGTGCCGCTGTCCCGCTGGATCGAGCAGGGCTGGATTACCGCGACCGAGGGCGACGTCATCGACTACGCCACCGTCCAGACCACAGTGGAGGCCGACTGCCGCGCGCTCGATATGCAGCGCATCGGCTACGACCGGATGTTCGCCGGCCAGATGGTGCAGGAGCTCGACGCAGCCCTGCGTGGCGTCGACGTCGTGCCGATCGCGCAGACGTTCCTCGGCCAGTCGCCCGCGGTAAAGGAGCTGCAGCGCCTCCTCGGCCGCTCCGGCGAGCAGGCTGGCCCCGGCCGGATCCGCCAGGGCGGCAACCCCGTAGCCCGCTGGATGGCCTCGGTTGTCGAGGTGAAGGACGACGGCCAGGACAACCTGCGCCTCGTCAAGCCCGACCGGCGCAAGAGCCAGGCCCGCATCGACGGCATGGCCGCCTGCGTGACCGGCCTGGACGGATACCTGCGCAGGCCAAAGAAGAAGTCGTCGAAGATGACCGTGATGGGGTGAGGTGAGCATGGCTGATGATCTGACCCCGCTGGAGTGGGCCGTACGGCTGAAGCGCCGACACGAAGCCGAGCTCGACAAACTCCGGGCCCTCGACGCCTACTACGAGGGGATCCAGCCGCTCGCGTACATGCACCCGGAGCTCATGGCCGAGCTCGGGGATCGCATCAAGGCGGTGGTCGTCAACTGGCCGCGGCTCGTCGTCGACGCTGTCGAGGAGCGTATCGACCTCGAGGGCTTCCGCCGTGACAGCGACTCCGAGGCCGACAGCAAGCTGTGGGAGTTCTGGCAGTACAACAACCTCGACGAGGGCTCACAGCAGGCGCACGTCGACGCGATGGTGATGCGACGGTCCTTCGTGACGGTGGGCGCGAACCCGGACGAGGACGCTCCACCGCTGATCACGGTGGAGTCTCCCCTGCAGATGTACGCCGACATCGACCCAGCCACTCGCAGAGTTCGTGCGGTGTTGCGCCGGTGGTATGACGACAAGTCCGCCGACGAGGGCGTCGAACGAGAGCAGTTCGCCACGCTATATCTGCCCAACGACACCTTCCACTACAAGATCGACGGCGAATGGGAGGAGGGGGACCACGACGAGCACAACCTTGGCGTCGTGCCCGTGGTGCCCCTGGTCAACCGTCCCCGGCTGATGGAACCGCTCGGCGTCTCGGAACTGGCAGACGTGATGCCGCTCAGCGATGCCGCCTGCAAGGTCGCCACCGACATGATGGTGGCCGCCGAGTACCACGCCGTGCCCCGCCGCTGGGTGTTCGGCGCTGACAAGAAAGACTTCGTCGGCCCGGACGGCAAGCCGCTGACGACATGGCAGCAGATCATGGGCAGGCTATGGGCCAACGAGCAGGGGCCTCAGGACATCGCCGCCGGACAGTTCCCCGAGTCGGACTTGTCCAACTTCCACAATACGATCAACGCCCTCGCCCGCCTGGTCGCCTCGCTGACCGGTCTGCCGCCGCACTACTTGGGCTACTCCACGGAGAATCCGGCGAGCGCTGACGCGATCCGCTCGAGCGAGGCACGCCTCGTCAAGCGGGCCGAGCGGAAGATGCGCGCCTGGGGAGGTTCGTGGGAGCAGGTGATGCGCCTGGCCGAGCGGATCCGCGACGGCAAGTGGAACGACAAGTCGCGCGGCCTCGAGGCGATCTGGCGCGATGCCTCGACGCCCACGGAGGCCGCGAAGGCCGACGCCGTGGTGAAGAAGGTCCAGGCGCAGATCATCGACGCAGAGCAGGCCTGGGAGGACCTCGGCTATACGTTCGCGCAGCGCGAGCGCATGCGCGAGCGGAAGAAGGCCGCCGAGGAGTCCATGGCCCGCGTCATGTCGGGCGACCTGGCGGCCACCGTGGGCCCGAAACCGGAGCGCGACGGGCAGCCCGTCGACGACGAGCTCGAGGAGTAGCCGGTGGCGGTCGACGACATCGCGGCCGCCCACTACCGGGATCAGCAGCGCCTGGCCCGACAGATCGCCGAGCAGGCGCAAGGCCTGTGGGGTGCGGTCGAGCCGACCAGGGTGCTGGACTCGTGGCTTGCCGTGCTGCAGGAGATGCTACGGCTCCTGGTGGGTGGGCAGACGGCGGCCGCCGCGATGGCCCAGCCGTACCTTGACGCTCTGGCCGCCGAGCAGGGCCTGGCGGCCGCCGAATCAGTGGTGAGTGCGTCAGCGCTGGCGGGTGTCGCCTCGGACGGCCGCACGCTAGCCAGCCTCCTCATGCAGCCGGCTATCCGCTCGCTTGCGCTGAAGACCCGCGGTGCCGATGACGAGACCGCGCTCAGGTCTGGTCTGGCGTCGCTTACGCAGATCGTGAGCACGCAGATCGCGGACACGTCGCGCGCCGCCGACCAGGTCGGCATCACCGCTCGGCGCGAGTGGGTGACTTACGTCCGGCACGTGTCGCTGCCCGCGTGCGGGCGTTGCATTGTCTTGGCCGCCCGCACCTACTCCTGGTCGACGGGCTTCCAGAGGCATCCGCGGTGCGACTGCACGATGGTCCCGCACCGTCAGGGTGACGACCCGCCGCCCAGTCCCGCCGACCTGATCGAGCGCATGAGCCTGCGCGAGCAGGCCAAGGCGTTCACGATCGCGGGCGCCGAGGCGATCCGCCTCGGCGCGGATCCGGGACAGATCGTCAACGCTCGGCGCGGCATGCAGACCGCGATGGGCGGGCGCCTCGTGACCACTGAGGGAACGACGGTGCGCGGCATCGCTGGCAAGCGCATGGGCGACCTCGCCAAGCGGCCTGGGGAACGCTACCGCCGTTCGCGGAAAGTACGGCCGATGCCCGAGCAGATCCTCGCCGACGCTGGCGACGATCGGGAGCGTGCGCTCGAGCTGCTGGAGCAGTACGGCTACCTGCTGAACCGGCCGACGTCCCCGCAGCGGGAGCAGGCGACAATCGTGCTGGCACCGGCCGTGCCTACGGCGGCCGCGCCGTACCACCGCCAACTGGGCGGCCTGGAGCAGCTCGCGGCCGCCGTACGGCGTGTGGACGGCAGCGCTGAGCGCCGCCGCCTGGCGGGCGGCCAGTCCGCAGCCACCGAGATGGTCATCCTGGACGACGGCACCCGGCTCGTGTCCAAGGTCGGAATGGACTGGGGCGATCCCGACGAGGTCGCCGCGTCCATCCGCACCCAGGCCGACGCCGAGCAGCTCGCCTCCCTCCTGGGACGGGCCATCGGGGCGCCAGTGGTCGGCGTCTACCGCCAGGATGCCGATCGGGTGTGGATGGACTGGGCAGAGGGCCGCGTGATCGGCGACCTCGCTGACCAGGACGCGGTGATTGCTGGACGCGACGGGCAGATGCTTGGCCTGCTGGATCACCTGATCGCGAACGCCGACCGCAACAGCGGCAACATCATGGTCAACGGCGGCCGTCCGGTCGGCATCGACCATGGGTGGGCGTGGGCCAGCCTCGATGAGATCATCGGTCCCGCCATCCAGGACGGGCCAGGACGGCCCGCCTCCCACTACGCCGCCGATGGCCAGTGGACCCCGAACCCGCTTACAGTGCGGGACGTGGACCGTCTACGCGATCGTCTCCAGGCGCTCAGGGGCGACTTCGAGCTCCTCGGTCGAGGCGACTGGCTGGACTACAGCCTGCGCGTCCTGGACGAGCTCGGCGCCCATGCGCGTGGGCAGGTCGATCTCATTGCCTGACCAGATCCTCTTCCACGCTGTCACGCGCGAAGGAACACCCGGAGAGGTGCTGGGCAGCTGCACCCTCGACGAGGGTGTGGTGAGCAGCACGCCGGGCGTGGCCGCCGACACGATCGCCATGCTGGCGCGTCGGTTCGGACGGACGGAGGTTGAGATCTTCGCCCTGGTCCGCGACCGTGGCTGGTCCAACGGCCATGTGATGACAGTGCGGTCCTAGACCCGTTTCTCCGAGCCCCGACCACTCTGGCCGGGGCTTTCGCATGTTCACAGCCCAGCGCCGCGATGGCGCCGGCAAGCACGAAGGAGGCCGCGATGGCCGACGACACCAGCACCACGACCGATCAGGACACCACCGACGGCAGCGACCAGGACCCGCCCGCGACGGGCACCTCCTCGAGCACCGCCGACGACGGCCTGGGCGACGGCGGCAAGAAGGCGCTCGACGCCGAACGCGCCGCCCGCAAGGAAGCCGAGAAGCGAGCCCGCGAGGCGGAGAAGAAGGTCAAGACCTTCGAGGACGCCAGCAAATCCGACCTCGACAAGGCGACCGGCCGCGCGGATGCGGCCGAGCAGCGCGCCCAGGCGCTCATCGAGCGCACCGTGCGAGCCGAGATCAAGGCGGCTGCCGCCGACGCTTTCGCCGACCCGAGCGACGCCGCGGCGTTCCTCGCCGCTGAGTCCTATGTCGGCGACGACGGCGAGATCGATGCCGAGCAGATCAAGAAGGACTTGGCCGATCTGCTGGAGCGGAAGCCGCACCTGGCCAAGGCGAAGCGGAACGGCCCGAAGCCGGACCCGTCGCAGGGCGCGAAGCCCGGCGGCACGCCCAATCTGGCTACCCAGATCGCGGAAGCGAAGGCAAAGGGCGACTGGCGACTGGCGATGCGGCTGGAGAACTCCAAACTCGCCGCAGCTGAGGCTGCGATCAAGTAGACGACGGGCAGGCCTGGCGCCGCGCCCCATGACCAGACAGGAGATGTGACCCATGGCTGGGATCACCGCGCTGGGCACTACCTACAACCTGCCGAACTACACCGGCATCCTGCACCAGCTCACCCCGGGCGACACCCCGTTCTTCTCTGCAATCGGCGGCCTGGTCGGCGGCGGCCAGACCGATAGCGTTGACTTCGAGTGGGAGACCTTCGACCTTCGCGCCGCCGCGCAGACGACCCGCGTGGAGGGCGCGGACGCCCCCGCCGAGGAAGAGCGGGTTCGCGGCAGTGTCAACAACCTGGTCCAGATCCACCAGGAGACTGTGGGCGTGTCCTGGACCAAGCTCGCCGCCACGCAGCTGAAGTCGGGCATCAACAACGCCGAGCGCAACCCGGTCGGCAACGAACTCGACTGGCAGGTCGAGCAGATGCTCAAGCAGATGGTGCGCGACGTCGAGTTCTCCTTCATCCAGGGCGTCTATCAGAAGCCGGTCGACAACACGACCCCTCGACGCACGCGCGGCCTGCTGGGGGCGATCAGCACCAACGTCATCGCCAACGGCACCGCCGCAGCACTGACCGAGGACATGGTCATGGACCTGCTGCAGATGGTGTGGGAGAACGGCGGCATCCAGGAGTCGGAGACCGCCACCCTGATGTGCAACGCCTTCCAGAAGCGGATGCTCACCAAGATCTTCATCACGGACAAGAACTACCAGGAGGCCAGCCGCACCGTCGGTGGCGTCCGCGTGACGATGATCGAGACAGACTTCGGCACGCTCAACATCATGCTTAACCGTCACATGCCAGCTGCCCAGCTCGCGGTCGTCTCCCTGGAGCACTGCCGACCGGTCTACCAGGAGATCCCGGGCAAGGGGCACTTCTTCGCCACGCCACTGGCGCAGACCGGGGCCAAGGACAAGACCATGCTCTACGGCGAGGTCGGCCTGGCCTATGGCAACGAGAAAGCCCACGGCAAGATCACCAACCTGACCATCACGGCCCCTTAGGAGCCCTGTTGCCCACCTTCACCACCAGCCGGTACCGGCAGCTGCAAGTTCGCACCTCTTCCGGCACGGTGCGCTTCGACAACGGCCACGCCATCGTCACCGACGAGCAGGCCGAGGTACTGCGCGCCATGGACCCCGACTACGCACTGGTCGAGACCGCCGATCTGCCCTCCGATGACCAGGAGGACGACGGCGGGACAGCTCAGGCCAAGGCGCCGGCCAAGCGACCTGGTCGCAGCACGAAGGAGTAGCTCGTGGCCACCTTCGCGACCCTCCAGCAGTTCAAGGACCGGTTCGAGCGGCCGCTCACGGTAGCCGAGGAGACCCGGGTCGGCGCGCTGCTGGAGGACGCGGCCGACATCATCCGCGCCCAGGTTCCTGGTCTGGTCGACCCGGGACCGAGTCTGGCAGTCGGCGTCTCCTGCGCGATGGTGGCCAGGGTCATCCGCAACCCCGAGGGCAAGGTCACCGAGCAGATCGGCGACGACTACGGCTTTCGGCGGGACGATGCCGTCGCGTCCGGCGAGTTGCACCTGACCGAGGTTGAGCGTGACGACCTGATCGCCGCGGTGAACCCCGCCACGGCGTCAGGTGCGTTCACGATCACGCCCGTCTACCCGGCGACGTCATGAGCCTCCAGGACGCGCTGGCGGCCGCCCGAGCCCTACTCCCCCGCTTCATGGAGGAGCAGTGCGTCGTCGAGCGGTACGGCGGCCGCGTCTTCAACGCCACCACGGGCAAGTACGACGAGGTGTGGACGCCGATCTACACCGGGGCCTGCGCCGTGAAGCCCGTAGCCGCAGGGCGAGACACCGAGCTCGGCGAGATCGAGGTCGTACTGCGCCGCTACCGGGTCTCGATCCCGTTCGGCGCAGCCGTACCGATCAAGCCCGACGACCGGACGACCGTGACCAGTTCGGCAGATCCGTGGCTGGTCGACCGGCCGCTGCGGGTCGTCGACGTCTCCTACTCGGCCACTTCGGCCAGCCGCAAGTTCTTCGTCGAGGACCAGAGCTGAGGTGACCATGGCCGACGAGATGCTCGACGCCAGCGAGCTCCTGGCCCTCGCTGGCGAGATCGACGGGGCGGCCGAACAGGTCGTCGCCGAGGCCTTCCCGCTCGTCAAGCGCCACGCCCTCGAGCTGCGCAACCAATGGCGAGACAACGCGCGCGAGACCGCTCGACGGCACGGCAAGTACTACCCGCGCAGCATCACCGCCGAGCAGATCCCCGACGCGGCCGCGGTCGAGTGGGAGATCGGGCCCGACTCCAGCCTCCCCCAGGGCGGCATGGGCAGAGGCTTCGAGTACGGCGGCGCACGGCAACCGCCGCACTGGGACGGCGCCCGGGCGACCCGGGCCGTCGAGCCCATCTTCAACGCTGACGTCGACGCCTTGATGCGGAGGTTCATGTGACGCCGGCGCCCGTGCCGACGCTGCCGCTCGTCGACGGGATCCTGGCTGTCCTGCGAGCCGCCGTTCCTGAGGACGTTGTCGTGGGCTGCGCCGGCGTGCCGCCCGGAACGGAGCCGCCGTACGTCGTGCTCTACCCCGATACCGGCAACGAGGCCCGCGCCGAGGAGACGCTCGACGGCGCCACCCCGACCGACCTGTACTACCAGCTGACCTGCGTCGGTTCGGGCCCCGAACAGGCGATCTGGCTGGCCAACCTGACCACGATCGCCCTGCTCACCACCATGCCCACAGTGGCCGGCCAGCGGCCGCGTCTCGCCCTGCGCGAAGGCTCTCAGCCCGTGCAGCGCGACGACGACGCGGGCGGCGTCTACATCGCGACCGCCCAGTACCTGACGCGGACGCAGCCTCTCTGACCTCGCGCCCCGACCTCCCTGTACGGCGAGGCGCTCCATCGACCTTGGAGGAGCCCATGGCTACCCGACCAGCACAGGTGATCGGCGTCGAGGGTTCGACGCCCGTCTACCACTCCGCTACCGCGACCACCGGCGACAAGGTCAAGCCTGGCCCGCGGACCTTCATCACCGTGAAGAACGCCGGCGGCGTGTCGACGCAGGTGGTCCTGTCCGGCGTCGGCAAGACCTCGTATCAGGAGGACCTGCCCGACAAGGACTACACCGTGCCCACCGCTGGCGAGATGGACATCCCCATCAAGCCGGAGTTCGCCAACCCCGATGACGGCGGACTGGCGACCTTCGTCTGCACCCCGGCGGCGTCGGTGACCTTCGCCGTCCGGCAGATCTGAGGGAGTACGGCATGGCGATCGAGTTCATCGAGGTCCGCCACCGGGAGACCGGTGCCACCACGCGCATCGGCCGCCAGGCGCTGCGCCACTTCCCCGACTACGAGCCCATCGACGGCCAGGCGGCCGCTCCTGAGGCCCCGACCACCCCGCCGGACAAGCCGCGCAAGCGCCCGGCGTCCGAGAATACGAAAGAGGACTAGCTATGGCTGGCGCTGATCTTCTGGGAGATGGCAACGTCAAGGTGACCTACTGCCTGACTCTGTCGTCCACCTCCAACCCGCTGGCGTCCGAGCTCAACGCTGGCATCGACCTGCAGATGCTGCTCACCAAGGACGGCCTCGGCATCGAGCCCGAGCAGGCTCCAGTGGACAACACGGCCCTCGGCAGCCGCAGCGAGACCGAGCGCGGCGGGACGTCCAAGTACGCCATCAACCTGATCTACAAGCGCAAGAAGCTGGTGGCCAACGACACGGCGTTCACCGCTCTGGTGCCCAAGCAGGACGGTTTCCTCGCGGTCAGGCGGGACCGGGACCACGAGATCCCCTGGACGGCGGGCGACCCCGCGGAGATCTACCCGATCGAGTGCGGGATCCGGAAGCGGCAGCCTCCGGTGCTGAACGAGCCTCAGCGGGTCGCTCAGCAGATGTTCAACCACGAGGACTCCGACACCGAGGCGGTAGTGGCCTGATGCCGAAGAGGGCCCCAATGGAGAACACCCAGTACCTCGAGGACATCGACGAGTTCCTGGACGGCTACACCGTTCCCGAGACCGAGGTCCCGATCGTCATGCGTGGCGACCTGCAGCTGCGTTTCGAGGAGCTCGAGCGCCGCCTGGAGGCCGCCCGCCGCGCCCCGGCGGCCGACTCGCTCGTCGGCAACGGCGGCGAGGTACGGAACCTGGCTGAGCAGATCGAGACCGTCAGGCAGGAGATGCAGGCCCACGTCAGGGTGTTCAAGCTCCGCGCGCTCGGCAAGAAGGCCTGGTCCGACCTGGCCGCCAAGCACCCGCCGCGCAAGGAGGATCTGCCCGCCGACCACAACAGGGAGACCTTCCCCCTCGCGGCGCTGGTTGCCTGCTCGGTCAAGCCGCAGCTCACCACGGAGAAGGCTGAGAAGCTCGTTGAGTTGATCACTCAGGGCCAGTGGAACGCGCTGTGGAACGCCATCCTCGGCCTGAACGGAGATTCCGGCGCCGTCCCTTTCTCCGCCGCGGCCTCCGCGATTCTCAGCGGCACCAGGACGAGCTGAGCCTCGCCCGCACCTACCGCATTCCGCGCTCTCGGCTCCTCGGGCGTGAACCCCGCATGGTCACGACCTATGAGTACGACGAGGAGAGCGGGCGGCTGGTGCGGGCGATCACCGTTCGCGAGTCCGAGTGGCTGGAAGACGACCGCGAGTGGGCGCAGGCCCAGGAGGAAGAGGAGCGTGGTAAGTGCCCTGGCTGCAAGCTCCCGCTGGACGAGACCACCGACCCCACCAACGCGGGAGCCTACGAGGCGTCGCACCCCATACGTTGCGCAGCCTGCGCCGCACGTGGAAATCGTCAGCACGAGCATCGTAACGACGCCGACCCCCACGGGCTGCTCTACCCGGTTCGGAAGGTGGGCTCAGCCCCTCTTGCCGCGCGTACCGATCCGAACGCCGATGGCGACGGCGGCGACTACTACGCCGAATAGCACGAGGCCGATCAGGATCTGCGGCAGGGCGATGTTCATGGCGAGCTCTCCTCGATCGTGGGGCCCCCGAGCGGAGCGATCATGCCACGTTCCAATACCCCCAGACGCCCCAAGTGCCCCATTCGTGATGTCGGAGGTGAGCTATGGCTGATCGTGTGGTGACCGCGCGCCTCCGCCTGGCGACCGGGGAGTGGACGGCGGGCAAGACGGCGGTTACCCGCGACCTGCGAGACCTCAACCGCAAGTTCGCAGAGTCGGCCGGCGCGGCCGCGGGCTTCCGAAAGAAGATCGAGGAGGCAGCGGCCCGGCTACCAAAGTTCGAGCTGGACGCGAACTCGAGTGCCGCCGAGGTGAAGCTCCAGCAGCTCCGGTCTGAGCTCGAGAAGCTGGCCAAGCAGCGCGTTGGCATCGACATCGACGCCCGCGACGCACTGGCCGAGATGTCTCGGCTCCAGGCGGAGCTGGCGGCGCTCGAGGGCGGCGCCTCGTTCGAGGTGCGCGTCGCCGCTCAGCAGGCCCTCGAGGACCTGGCCCACGTGGACGCCGAAGTGGCGCGCCTTGATGGCCGCGACGTCCGCATCACCGTGGACGCTGACACTCGCGCGGCGCTCGGCAGTATCGGCAAGGTAGGCCTGGCGCTCGGCGGGCTGAGCGTGGCCGTCCCCACCGTGGCCACTCTGGCAGCTGGAGCGGGCGCTCTGGGCAGCGGCTTCGTCGCGGCTGGCGCTGGGGCGAAGGCCTTCGGCGTGGTGGCCGCAGCGACGTTCGAGCGAGTCCAGGACGCGGTCGATAAGCAGGACTACAGCAAGCTGAGCCCGCAGGAATATCAGCTCGCCCAGCAGTGGCAGGAGTTCAGCGACGTCTACCTCAAGTGGCAGCAGTCGCTGAACCCCGACGTCATCCCTGCCATCAGCGGCGGCCTCGGGCTGATGGAGAGAACACTCCCGAGGATCAGTCCGCTCGTGGCCGGCACCGCGCAGTCGTTCGTCGGGCTCGAGCAGCGGGCCGACGCCGCTCTCAACGGCCCGTTCTGGACGAGCTTCCTGAATCGCGCTGGCCGCGAGGCGCCCGCCGCGGTGACCGGGCTCGGCAACTCCTTCATCAACGTCACCACTGGTGTCGCTGGCGTGATCAACGCGTTCATGCCGTGGCAGGGCACCGTCGTCGGCGGGATCGAAGACGCCACCAAGCGATTCTCAGAGTGGGGCCAGGCGCTCGACAGCAACCAGAAGTTCCAGGCGTTCATGTCGTACGTCGAGGAGCACGCGCCGCAGGTGTGGGCGCTGATCAAGAACGTCGCCAGCGCGCTCCTCAACATCGGCGAGGCGATCGCCCCCATGGGGGTCGGCAGTATGGCCGGCCTCAACTTGCTCGCCTCGATCGTCGCTGGGATGGACCCGCAGCACATCCAGCTCATCGCGGGCGCCATCGTCGCCATCAAGCTTGCCCAGTCCGGACTGGCGGTAGCGTCGTTCTTCACCGAACTCCCGGGCAAGCTCGACCGGGTGCGCGACGGCTTCGACCGCGCGAAGGGTAAGGCGACCGACTTCGCCGGCTCACTCGGCAGCGTCGAGGGCAAGCTCGGCGCGGTCGCCAGCGTGCTCGGCGGCGCGGCCGTCGTGGGCGGACTGTTCCTGCTCGAGCAACGCTTCGCCGACGCCGCCACGGCGGCGAACCGCTACACCGAGAAGGTCACCGCGGCCGCCGGGAACAGCCTCGACAAGCAGATCGCGGCCGTCAACGCCGAACTGCAGAAACAGATCGACCTGCAGGGCCCCAACATCGGCGAGTGGATCTACTTCACGTCGATGAGCACCGAGACCGCCGATCGCGTCGACGCCCTACGTGAGGAGCTCGCGAAGCTCACTCACCAGAAGGACATCGCGGCGATCAAGGCCAAGGCCGCCGGCGACGCCGTCCAGACCTCCGGCGGGCAGATGGCCGCCATGGGCCAGCAGGCATCCACGGCCGCTGTGGATATCGACCAGCTGCGCGGATCGCTCGGCCAGCTGGTCGGCCTGACCACGGGCGCCATGACTGCGGAGATCAATTTCCAGCGCGCGCTCGACAACGCCTCGGCCGCCGCGAAGGAGAACGGCCAGGCGATCGAGACGAACACCGAGAAGGGCCGCGCGAATCGTGAGGCTCTGATCAACCTGGCCGAGTCGGCGAACAGCTACAGGCAGGCCCTCGTCGACCAGGGCACTCCGCTGGCCGAGGTGGAGGCCAAGCTCGGCTCTCAGCGGGCAGCGTTCGTGAAGGTCGCCGAGTCGATGGGCTTCAGTAAGAAGGAAGCCAAGGACCTGGCCACCCAGCTCGGCCTCATCCCTGGCAACGTGAAGTCCAAGGTTGAGACCCCGGGCGGCAAGGAAGCGCTCGAGCTGATCAAGGAGTACGAGCGCAAGCTCAACGCCTTGGACGGCAGGACCGTCACCACGGCGGTCAACCAGGTGATCAGGTACTCACGCCAGCAGATCATCGACAAGAACAAGGAATCCGGCGGGATCGAGCGGTACGCTTCGGGCGCGGTCCGCCGCTCGTCGCCGCCGATGATCGCCAGCCGTCCGACGATCCTCTTCGGAGAGGGCAACGGCGACGAGGCCTTCATCCCCTACGATCCGAAGTATCGCGATCGCGCGGTTGCGCTCCTCGGGCAGGTAGCCAACGATTTTGGGCTAAGCCTGTTCAACAAGGAGGCGGCCAAGCAGGCCCAGGATCTCCAGGGCGGCCTCAGGGAGGCCAACACAGGGATCAGTGCCGGACTGTCCCGGGCGACGGCCACGCTGGACGCCACGATCGGCTCGGCCGGCTCCCTGACAGGAGCGATCGTCAGCGTGGGCGACGTCGGCCATGACCTCGCCGCCGGGTGGGTCGACGGCTCGGCCGCGCTGGGCGAGTCCGTCACCGACATGGGTACGGCCGTGACCGACGCGGGGACTGTCGTCTCAACGGCTCTTGGCGACCTCGGCGCGACGGTGCAGAGCCTCGCCGCGGTGATCGGGGAGGCCGTCTCGTCGACGTCGGCCGCCCGCGAGTCGGCCGTACGGGGCACGATCCCGCGCGCCGGCAGCAAGACCGCGAACGCCAACGCTGTCCGGTCTACGCGGAAACTGAAAGCACCGCCCGGCTATGTCGGCGACGCTGCAGGGCCGACAGACGAGGAGATCCGGCGCCGCCTGGCTGCGCAGGTTCCGGGCGGGTCGCTGAAGGAAGCGGCCTTCGCGTCGGGGGGTCTCGTATTGGGGCCGACGCGTGCTCTGATTGGCGAGGCCGGCCCCGAGGTCGTGATCCCGCTCGGGTCCCGCTACCGCGACGAGGCGCTCGACCTGCTGTCACAGGCAGCGACGAGGCTCGGCGTCGGGCACTCGCTGACTCGCGGGACCATTCCCCGCAGAGGCAGCGGAACCCACACCGCGATGCGAGGCACCATCCCGCTCAATGCGAGCGCGATCAGATCCACGCGCTCCCTGGGCGCTGTCGTACCGGGTGGGTCACTGCGTGACGCCTACGAAGGCGGCATGCCAGGGGTGTCGCCGACCCCGAACACGGCGAGGGTGGCGAGCCCTCAGCCGAGCTACCTGCCACGGACGTTCGCCGGGGTATACGCCATGGCCGACCGGGGCCAGCCCGGCGGCAGCTCGACTCGGCCTGGCCAGGGGGGCGGGCAGCCGGTCATCAACGTCGACATGTCCAACAGCGTGATCCGTGAGGAGGCCGACGTGCGGCGGGTCGGCGCCGAGTTCGGATTCGAGTACACCGCGCGAGCGGGAGCGTGAGGAGAACAGCATGTGGGATCCCGCGAGCGGCGAAACCTTCGGCGAGTACGCGCGGCGCAAGAACCTCCAGGTCCGGCCTGTGGGCTGGACCTGGAGGACGCGCGACCAGGTGTCCACCGGCCGACGCGAGGACGGCGTACCGTTCGAGCGGCGCGTCGACCAACTGGGCAACGAGACGCGCGAGCACTCCGACGGCCGCCGCGACGCCATCATCAACCTGGCGATCTGAGGAGCTGAGCGTGGCCATCACCAGAGACATCTTTTTCGTAGACACACAGGTCAAGGCCCTAACGAACCAGATCGCACTCAACTTGGGCGACACCTCGGCCGGCGCCTTCAAACTGGCCGTCTTCAACGACACCGTCACCCCCGATGCCTCGCAGGTGGACCCGGCCTACGGCACCGCGCCGCTCAACACGGGTGAGGTGGTGGGCGCCGGCTACACCGCTGGCGGCCTGGCCCTCACGAGCGTCGTGTACGAGGAGCACCCCTCTCAGCCAGGATTCATGAGATGGAAGTGCGCCAACATCTCCTGGTCGAGCTCCACGATCCCGAACGCCAAGGGCGGCCTCATCTACGCGCCGGGGCTGAGTAACCGGGCGGTCGCGTTCCGTTCCTTCATCCAGCAGTACAGCTCGCAGGACGGCACGTTCGCGATCAACTTCCACTCCGACGGCGTGGTCAAGCTGGGCCTGCTCGGTCCCATCCTCTAGAGCACCGACCTCTGACGCCCCGCCCGGTGCGGGGCTTTCTGCTTGAAAGGGGGCCGTTCATGGCTCTGTACTGGGCTGCCAACGGGGCGATGGCCACGACTGCGCCACTCACCCCGGTTACCACGACCACGGCGATCAAGACGCTGCTGCAGATCGCCACCCCGTCCACGCGGTCTATCAAGGTCGTGGAGTGGGGCATCTCGTTCGACGGTAGCTCCGCCGCCGCGCCCATCCGGTGCGAGCTGATCCAGACCGATGTGGCCGCCACCGTCACCGCGCACGTCGCGGCCGGCGTGCAGCCGTACGACGACCCCAACGCGCCCGCCTCGCTGATGACGCTGGGCGCAGCCGCGACCGGCTACACCGCGACCGCCGAGGGCGCGATCACGGCGACACGGACGGGCGACGTCCAGCTCATCGCACCCACCACGCAGTTCGTCCGCCAGTTCCCGCTTGGGCGTGAGTTCCGGGTGCCGGTGTCGAAGTTCCTTCGGGTGCGGGTCCTCGCGGCAGCGGCGGTGAACGCGTACACGTACGTGGTGTGGGAGGAGTAGATGGCGATCGCCATCCACAACTCCACCCCGGCGGTCGTCTCTGGCGCCTCAGCCACGCAGACGACGGCGAGCTTTTCGCCGCCAGGCGGTTCGCTGCTGGTGGCGTGCGTCGGCTGGGAGCGGCTGGCCGAGCCAGCAGCGGCAACCACGATGTCCAACACCGGCAGCCCGTTGACGTGGACGCAGCGTGTCATCCGCAACGATGAGGACGCTACTGGCTTCAACGCCTACGCGACGATCCTCACAGCGCCCAACCCGGCCTCTCAGACGATCACCGTCACCGCCACAAGCGCCCGCGCTACCGACACCGGCGGCATGAAGATCTTCGTTGTCACCGGCGCCGACCTGGTGACGCCGGTGGGCGCCATTGGCGAGGACTCCAGCACCACCCAGAACCTCACCGTGACCGCCTACACCTCCACAAGGGCAGCAAGCCGCGCATTCGGGTGCGCCACTGACTTCCTCGCTCGCGGGGTCCCCACCTCGTCCGACACCGGATTCGGGTGGGATGTCGCCACGAAGGTGTCCGGAATCGCCGTCCACAAAGCGGCCGATACCGCGCTCGCGGGCTCCTCGGTGACCTTGAACTTCGCCGCGGCGGCGGCGAACCCCTCATGGAACTGGGTCGCCGTCGAGATCCTCCCCGAAACTCCGCTCGCGCCGCGCCCCTACGTGCTGGGCCAGGCCGTCCAGCGCGCAGCCACCTGGTGAAGGAGGCCTGATGGCCCGACTCGGGCGTAGCCAGCCGATCCCGGTGACGATCGGCGGGCGCCGCACCTACCACCAGGCGGACGTCAGCCTCGGCGTCTTCACGCTCGGCTGGGAGTTCCCGGCGCTGACCGTCACCTCTCCGTCGGTGACGATCCCGCTCGGCGTGTTCACGCTCAACTGGGAGTTCCCGAGCATCACCCCGTCGATCGGTCTCGGCGTCTTCACCCTCAGCTGGTCTTTCCCCAGCCTGGCGGTGGACGTCCCGATCAATCCGGGCGACGACCTGACCGGGCCCGGGCAGATCTCGCTCAACGGGTTCAAGATGGGCGACGGCACTCCGTACCGGATCACGGAGCTGATCGGCGCCGACATCGACATGCCCGGCGTCGACAACGGCAACGTCGCCAACCCGTCCAGCCACGGCGCCATGTCTGGGCGGAAGCTCGCCCAGCCCCGCATCATCACCTCCTCTTTCACCATCAAGGTGCGGGAGGAGGAGATCCGCGAGGTGATGGAGACCTTCCGCAACCAGACGCCGATCGCCGACGCCGACGAGGAACTCTGGCTCGCGATCCAGGTCCTCGACACCATCTACGTGACCCGTGGCGCGGTCACCCGCCGCTCAGCGCCGATCAACTGGCGATACCTGGTGGGCGAGACCACGGCTGCCCTTCAAATCGAGTGCAGTGATCCCCGCCTGTACGCCCGCCAGCTGTCCAGCGTGGAAGTGCCCGACGGCGGCACCGTCGAGGTGTTCCACGCCGGGAACACGACCACAAAGCCGCTGCTGCGCTGCGCGGGCCCGGCGACCAACCCGCGCCTGCAGATCACCCGCACCCTCACCGACGGCCGCCAGGACGCCCGCGTCGTCGAGTTCGACCTCACCCTGGAGGCGGGCGAGCAGCTCGTCATCGACGTCGCCAACGAGACGGCCACGATCGACGACGTCTCGCAGATGCGGCATCTGACCGGGGCCAGCATCGGCGTGGTCGACTTCGTGCTCGGCCGAGGTGCTTCCCAGATCAGCTACACCACCAGCGACGGCGACGCCCCCAACGCGGTCGTCCTGTGGCGGCAGGCATGGATCTAGAGGAGGTGTCGAGTCGGTGACTGCGTTCGTTCGTGACGTGTCCGTGGGCGCCTCGGAGGCGTCGATCCCCTCATGGACGATCAACCCGCCCCAGGCGTCCGAGGGCATGATGATGCTGGCGTTCCTGGCCGCGGACAACGGCATCGGCCAGCTCATCTCGATCAGCGGCGGCTGGACGCTCCTGGCGAGGATTTTCGGCCCCGTCGGCACGCTCAGCGCCGTCGACGTCTGGCACAAGGTTGCCGGCGCCAACGAGCAGCCGTACACGATCACGCAGGCGGCCACCGCTGACGGGGTCGCGGTCATCGTGTCCGTCGGCGGCGCCGCGGGCGGCCTTCCGCAGGTCGAGCCGGGGTTCCTCTACAGCGGCACCTCATCCGTCACGACCCCATCGATCACGCCGACCAAGGCGACCGGTCTGGAGCTGCGCTGGTCGGGCGGCGTGCCGCCGCCGCCGTTCACGAGCGTGTCGTGGACGCAGCCGCCAGGGTTCACCGAGGTCGCCGACGTCCAATCCCAGAGTGTCGTCACTGGGTCGCTGTGCTCGCGACAGATCGTCTCCAGCGCCGACACCGGCCAGCAGATCCAGTCCTCCAGCGCGCTGCTGCAGTACGCGGCAGGGATCACGGTCGTCATCGCCTCGGCCGAGGTCCAGATCCCCGACCCGCCCACGTTCCCATCCGTCACGCCCGCGCGCGGCGAGACCCGCATGCGGTACACCGTCCACGACCTGCTCACCGGGGCGTACCGGGGCGACCTCAAGCCGTTCGGCGTGGTGCTCGACCGGCGGCTCGGCGAGCCTGGCACGTGGCGCGGCCGCCTCTCCCTGGTCAACACGAGCGAGGCCAGGAAGATCGGAGAGATCTTCCCCGCCGACCCGCTCGACCTTCTCTCTGGCCCGGGCAGGCTCGTCGTGCACACGTGGCGATCAGGCGTCCTGTGGGGGATCCACTGGCTGCACACCATCGTCACCAGTAAGGATCAACGCGGCAGCGTCTGGATGGACGTGCAGGGATCCACGCTGGACGCGTACCTGATGCACGTGGCGCTGGAGCAGGACGTCGCCTTCAGCGGCGACCAGATCACGGCCGCCCGCCAGCTGATCGCCCACATGCAGGCCACCGCCAGCTCCAACGTCGGGCTCGCCCTGCAGACCGGAACCTCGGGTGTGAACAGGCTGCTCACCGCCAAGGCCTCCGACAACACCACGTATGGCCGCATCTTGCAGGACTACGCGCGGCAGGCCGCCGGGTTCGAGTCGGTCGTCAACCCGCGGGTGGTCGACGGGGTGATCTTCCGGTCGTGGGAGTGGGGATCCCCGAAGATCGTCGGCTCTGGCGTGCACGTCTTCACCGAAGGCCAGGAGGGCGGCGACATCACCACCTGGCGGGAAGAGCGCTCGGCGCTGCGGGGCGGCACCCGGTGGCGCGTCATCGGCGGCACCCCCCAGCAGGACGACGCGACCACCAGCTCGACCGCGATGCGCTCCGTCCTGGTGGCGACGCCGCACCTGGCGGAGGGCTGGCCGATCATCGACCAGCGGCCGACCCACCCCGGCCAATCCACCGACCAGACCACGCTCGACGACTACGCCGCCTACTGGGCCAGCCGGGCACCGGGCGCCCCGCCGGTCTTCTCGGCGGACGTGGTGATCGGCAAGTCCACCACCTTGGACCCGAACGGTCTCGGCGACTCCATCACCTACAAGCTCAACAACCCGCGCTGGCCGATCACTGCGGACGGGGCGGCGAGCTTCAACCGGACACAGCGACTGATCGGGTGGGAGCTCACCCCGGCCGAGCGGACCAGCGGCGGCAAAGACAAGGTGAAGCTGATCACCGAAGCGGAGGTGCCCGCGTGAGGTACGACGAGTTCGGCACCGACCAGACTCGCATCATCCGCGACCTGGAGCGGCGTATCGAGGTGCTCGAGGCGCAGGCGCGCACCCGGCCCGGCGCACCCGTCACCCAGGCGTCCGGACCACTGTTCCTGCCCAACTCCTCGACGCCGGCGACTCCGTCGGGCGGGTGCGCGATCTACGCCGTGTCCGGCGGTTTCCGGGTGATCGACTCCAGCGGCACAGTCCGGCAGATCACGGCCGGGGCCGCGGTGTCCAACCCCACGCTGGTGATGGGCGACGCGCCCGGCAGCTACACCACCGGCTACGCGAACACGCAGAGCGCAGCGATCAACGAGCTGAACAACCGGCTCACGGCGCTGCTCACCTCGCTGCGCAACGCCGGCGTCATCAGCACCGTCTGACCCTTCCACCGCGGCGCGAGCCGTACAACGAACGGAGCTCTCGTGACGCAGCTCGACCCTCTGCCCGGAGTCCAGATCGGAGCACGTGAAATTTACGACGAGCTCAAGACCGTCGGCGGGAAGGTCGACAAGGTCGACGGGAAGGTTGACCAGCTCGACTCCAAGGTGGACGGCGTGGTCGCTGAGGTGGCTGACCACGAGACCCGCATCCGCGTCCTTGAGCGCGCCCGGTGGCCGCTTCCCTCGATTGCGGTGCTGATCTCGGTTGCTGGGTTCGTGGCCACGTTCGTCATGAAGGGAGGTTGACCGTGGACCTCGTCACTCGAGCCGAATGGCGAGCCCGCAGGCCGCGCAGTGAGCTGACCGCGCTCCCGTCGGCGCGCGGCACGAAGCTCCACTACGTCGGGTCGTTCGTCTCGCCCGACCTCGCCAAGAGCTGCGCCCGCTGCCTCGACACCGTGCAAGGCATCCAGGCCTACCACCAGGACAGCAACCGCTGGACTGACATCGCGTACAACCTGCTCGTCTGCCCGCACGGCAAGGTGTGGGAAGGCCGGGGCGCACGCGTCCTGTCGGCCGCCAACGGCCCGGGGCTCAACTCTGGCCACTACGCCGTCTGCGCGCTCCTGGGCGACCGTGGGCTCGTGCAGCCCACCGCGGCGATGCTGCGCGGCATTCACGACGCGATCGGCTACCTGCGGGCGCGCGGCGCCGGCGGCCAGGTCCTTGGCCACCGCGACGGCTACTCGACGTCCTGCCCCGGGCCCGTTCTGTACGGGTGGCTGCAGCGCGGCATGCCTCTCGGCGGCCAGCGCGACGACACCACACCGATCCCGCGGCGGCCTGCCGTACCGCGCTGGCCTGGGCGCTACCTCGAGTACCGATACGGCAAGGCGATGTTGCGCGGCCAGGACGTCGCGGCCTGGCAGACCCGGTGCAAGCAGTTGAAATACACCATCACGGTCGACGGCGCGTACGGACCCACCTCGGCCGCGACGACCCGCGTCCTGCAGCGCGCCCTGGGCGTGGCCGACGACGGCGTGGTCGGTCCGAAGACGTGGGCGGCCGCCTGGTAGCCGGACAGCAGAAAGGCCCGGGAGTCCCCGGGCCTGAACCTTGCACGATGTCAGCGGAGACCGATCGCGATGTAGTGCTTGGGCTGGTCGCCGAGCACGAGTGCGGCCGCCCTGTCCTCGGGCCTGAGCGCCTTCTGGTTGTCTTCGGGCACGATGACCACGTCGCCCTGGCGCAGCATCTGCCGCAGGGTCGCGTCCATCTCGGCGCGGGGCACGTCGGCCAGCATGGGCCGTAGGTCGGTGAGGCTGACCCACCCGCTGCGTGCCTGAAGCGACGTGTAGGCGGCGCGAATCCGGGCCTCCGTGCTCAGGGCGACCGGGCGGGCGGCCGCCTGCAACTCGGCGACGTCCTCGGGGCACACGATCGTCCACGTGCTACCGGTGCGGACGGCCACCACCCCCGCGCGGGCCTGCAGGCTGCCATCCGTGATCCACCGGCGCACCGTGCTGGCGCTGACACCCAGGTCCTCGGCGGCCGAGGTGACGCTCTGGCTGGGGATCCGACGGGCGGTGGTGGTGGTCATCCTGTGCTCCCTGGCGGCTACGCTTCAACCTTGTGGCTACACAGTAATCAGAAACCGTGTAGCCACACAAGTAGTTGTGGCAAGATTTCTCTGTGGCTACAAAGATTCAGACGTCTGCCAGCGACGCGACCCACACGCCCGTCAAGAAGTTCCGCGTCCCTGACCTGCTGTGGGACGCCTACGAGACCGTCTGCAAGCGCGAGCTCGGCCGCGACCGCAGCGAAGACCTCGTGGAGCACATCCGCGCCGTCGTACGCGAGCACGGCACCGCGGCGGAGCTCGAGCTGCTCGACCAGGCCGAGGCCGAGCTCGAGGCGCGCCGCGCACGCAAGGGCGGCCGCCCTCGGAAGGACGCCGCCGAGTAGCTCGCTCCCTCCCTCGCCAACAGCCCCAGGTCATCCCGACCTGGGGCTTCGTCGTTTCTGCAGAAGGGAAGCCATGAAGATCGAGACCAAGCGGACCCTCAGGACGGGCCTCCAGACCGCGGTCGGCTTCGCCGTCGCGCTGCCGGCCATCGTCGACGCCTCCGGCATCCCGGAGACCCTGCCGTGGGTCGCGGGCGGCCTGGCCGTCGCCGGCGGCTTCGCCCGGGTGATGGCCCTGCCCAACGTCCAGGCGCTGCTGCCCGGTTGGCTGCGCACCAGCGAGGAGCCCCCGGCCGAGCCGGAGACGGAGCTGCCGTACCCGCACAGCGGGTGAGCGAAGTACGCCCAACAGCAAATGGCCCCGCCCTGTCTTCCCAAAGAGGACAGGGCGGGGCCATTTGGCCTCAAGTGGCGAGGTCGCTAACTCTTGTAGCGGAAGCGGGCTTCTCGGTACATATCCCGCCGAAGGGATGAGTGCGAGCTCACTGTCTTGAGTGTCGCTCTGCGAGTTGTCTTCGTAGCCTCAGCAGGCTCTGCGTCCGCCTCCGAGGGAGTCTCCAGGACGATCTCTTGATCCAACCAGTCCTGAAACTCCTCCCCCGCAGAGATGCGCGTGGAGTTGAGGAGACCTTCCGGTACACCGTCCAGTGCGATGTCCAACCACTCCTCTTGCAATTCCGTCTCCGCAAAGACCGAGCGGTTCTCCTCATGCAACGCACTGAGTTTGGCCGCCAGGCGTGTGTCACACATGATCAGCCGCTGCTGAAGCAGCAGGATGCCGTCGTCGCTCAATGCTGCAACCCTGTGACTCAGGTCGAGGCTGCTCGAACGCACAGAGATACGTTCGGTTAGATCAGTCAGGAAGTCCCCCTTGCCCGCCCCGAGAAGACTGGGCAGGGGCATCGCCTTCTTACGGCTCAGCCACGCGGAGTCGCCGAGCCGCGTCGTGGAATTGACAGGGGAGACGACGATCCGCTTACGAAGGCGCCCCCCGGCGATGTCCATGTTGCACGGATGCATGACGATCTGGATGTACGGCGGCTGCTCGTCGTCGTCATAGTCAGGCAGGGCGATGCCGGTGAAGACATCGCCCTGCATGAGAGGTCGGCTGATGGGTGGGAGGCGCCCCCAGTCGCGGTAGACGCTCTCCGATGATGCGGGCTTCGACAGGTCCTGCTGGTCTCGCACCGTCACCTCGGCATCAGGAGTCCCGGAATCTGAGCGCCGGGTGGCCGTCCGACGCGATGTAGACCTCCAAGGTACTCCTCTCCGAGTCTCGCCAAGTCGGATCTATCCCATCGAGCACCTGAGCAGCATCACGATGTCCGCGCGCGATGTCGAGCAGCTCCGACCGATAGCCCTGCACGTAGAGCTCGACCGGCCTGATGAAGTAGCCCGCGGGCAAGTCCAAGGTGACCTCCATCCAGCTGGCGGGGTCCTCGACGCCGAACTCGCCCAGGAGGTCAAGGAAGCTAGCGAGCCGAGCGAGTTCCTTACGATTGTCTGGCGTAGCTTGCCCGCCTGTGCGCCATTTCCTTACGGCCGAGATACTGACATTCACGAGCCGAGCGATGTCTGACCACGACATTCCGCGCTCGATGGCTAGATGTTCGAGAAGGCTGGGAACACCCATGCGCGCTTTGACAGCGCCCCTCTTCCTAAGATCTTCCTCAATATCGCCACGAAGGATCTGGTTTGCCTTCTGGTAACTATCGTATGCAGTCTCTCTAAGCCAATCCGATCGGATTAGCGATGACTGCGTACTGTCGGACGAGTTGCCCGGATAAATGTCACGGATAATGTCGTCGGCGGTGGGGCGGATGCGAGCTGATTTCTTTTGAATCTCCTGCTTGGCCATCATGAACCATCACCTCTGAAAAGTTGGCGTGCCTTCTCGGTGATTGAGCTCTGGAAGCGCGTTCCGGTTGGAGCGTGCAAGGCAGAGTAGAGCCGGGCCACTTCCTTTACATCCGCGTCGAGAGCCTGGTCTGCGGTCGGGGCCTGCCAGTAGCTATCTATGTCCAGCAAGAAGAACGGCCCTGGCTCGACATCTCTCCTGCGGCGTAGGGCGCCGTCTGGGGCAATGACGCCAGGGCCATTTGCTGCCCCGTAGCGGAAATTCAGCGCCATGTCCTGGCCTGTTGCGTAGGACAGCATGCCTTGAAAACCGATGGGAGACATTGCGCCAGCCACACTGGTAATTGGCGCCATCAGATCGGCAGCAATCCAATCCGCCCAATCGGTCAGATTGTCGATAGGGCCAGGCACTCGAATCTCGTCAATATATCGCAGGCCAAGCCGCTCAATTGCAGGGATTGCTCGATGCTCTACGATAGCGTCAAGAACGCCAGTGATGAGAGACAGGAGGTCGGCAAACTCTATATATCGAGTTGTTTCGACGACAGTCCTGTCGGGACTAATAAGTGCCGAATGCGTGCCCGCACGGTCTACTAGACGAAATACTTCTGTTGTCTTCTGCGTTTGACCTTCTGGCGTTATAGCGAATTCGACTAGTTGCTGGTTTCGTCGAACAGGCAGCACTTCTTCGAGGGCCAACTGGATCGCGTCACACACGTCCGGCTGCTTGAGGCGAGGGGCGAAGGGGTAACGGATCTCCGCCACTACCAGTTCCAGGGGTGGTTGGGGGTAGATCTCCCTATGCACGTACACTGCCCCACTCCCAATCGATCGAGCCGTCTGTGCGCGGGGATGCACCGGAACGCACACCCAAACAGTAACTGTATTCTGCACCGGCGTCACCGGAGGGGGGCGGCATTCTACCTTCAGGACCTGACAAAGATGCGTACGAGAGTCGGGCAGTCACCGTCCGATAGGGGCAAAGAGGCCCACGCGCTCCTTCCTCCCCGGCATGGTCGGTTGTGCAGCAGTGGCTGCCACACTGCTTCCTCGGGTCACCCATCCCGTTTGGCGGGCCTGGACGAGGGCCTGCCACATCGCGGGCCGGATCACGAGCAGCTGCAGGAGCATGAGCAGCGGCGTGCCGAGCAGCCAGATCATCAGCCGCTCGCCCACCGGCGCGGACGGATGGCGCAAGACGTACCGGATGCCGACGGCGTAGGACAGGCCGAGCCAGTAGGCCAGGCCCTCCCACACCAGGCCCTGGCCGAGGATGGGCGCGACAAGGAACGCCCACAGCAGCGCGATCGGCGCGAGGAACGACATCACCGTGGCGTACACCCGCCACAGCATGGGCAGGCGGCGCAGGTGGGCGACCTCCCACAGTGCATACAACCAGTAGGAGCGGTACCAGCGGACACGCTGCCGGTAGAAGCCCTTCATGGTGTCGGGCATGTCGGTGTAGACGTGCGCCTCGTCGACGGCGACGGCCTGGCCGCGCTGCAGCGCGTAGTGCGTGAGGCGCCGGTCGTCGCCGGCCGTGCCGCTGGCCACATAGTCGTCGAGGTTGTCCATCACGAGCTCGGCGCGGTAGAGGCTGAGCGCGCCTGAGCAGGGCGCGACCACGCCCATGCGGGAGCGGGCGGCGCGCAGCGTCAAGCACGCCGACACCATCTCGAGGTCGACGAGCCGCGTGATCCAGTTCGCCCGCCGGTTGCGCACGAGCGGCAGGCCGGTGGCGGCCTGAACGCGCGGGTCGGACATGGCGCGCAGCAGATGCCGGATCGCCCGGCGGTCGACGACGCTGTCGGAGTCCACGGTGAGGATGAAGTCGGCACGCCGCCGGCCGTAGGTCCGCTCCTGGTCGCGCAGGTAGTACAGGACGAGGGCCTGCGCCTCCCGTTTGCCCGCGTTGGCCTGCCGGTGCCAGAACACGTTCGGGTGGGCGAATTTCGTGGCCCAGACGGCCGAGCCGTCGTCGACGACGTGCACCTCGTCGGGCGGCCGCGAGCTGTTGAGCAGCGCGGCGATCGTCGCGTTCAGGGCGGCCTGGTCCTCGTTGTAGCTGGGCACGATCGCGACCACGCGGCCGCGGGCGACCTCGAGGCGGCCGAAGGTGCGCGGCCAGGCCGTCAGGATCAGCATCACGACGAGCACGCCCGAGGTGAGCAGGTAGACGCCGGCAGCCGAGCTGGTGCCGGCGGCGAGTCGGTAGGCGGCGATCCAGCTGGCGGCCACCAGGAGCGTGACGATCCCGGCGGCCGCCGCCCGGCCGACGCCTTTACCCCTGGCGCGCACGCCGCCGTCCCCGCGTGGCGATCCGGTAGAGGGCCAGGCCGCTGATGATCAGCACGGCGCCCGCGGTGAGGAGCCACGGCAGGCCGATCGTGTAGCCGGCCACCGCGATGCCCCCGGCACCCGTGAACGGTAAGTAGTCGTCATACATCGGATTTGTCCTCTCGGAGGGGTAAAGAAGGCGCGCCGACTGGCGCGCCGATCTGGTGAGGGCGGGTGGCGCCTCCCGCGTGCCTTGCGTTGTGCGCAGGAGGCGCCACCCTTCGCGGCCGACGCCACCGGTTTCCCGGCCCTCTCGGCGTACGACCGCTGACCGTCCGCGGGGCCGCGAGCAGGAGGTCTTGCCCAGCCCGCGCGGACGGATCTTGTGGCACGGCGGCGAGACGGGGGATGAGGCCCGAGGGGTTGTTGGGCCAGTCGCTCGCCACCGCGCTGTCTATGGGGGTCGAGGATCGTCGCGGTGGATCTCGGCCCACTCGTCATCGGTCAGCCGTGCCACGCCCAGCTCGTCGGCCGCCAGGTCCACGTCGGCGCGCGACATCCGCCACCGACAGATCAGCTTGGCCACCCGTGTCTGTGGCGTCGCCATCCAGCGCAGCACCCAGCGCTCGTCGACCTCGCCGCGCAGGTGGGCGCGCTCGAAAGCCCACATCTCGGCAGCAACCGCGATGTGCTCGCGCAACTTCTCCCGCCAGCGGCCTACGCGATCGCCTCGCGTCACGCTCCGCACCGTCACCGTGCCGAAGTTCGGGTGAACATCGCTGCCAACGTCGACGCTGACGACCTCCAGCTCGGCCAGGGCGCCGAAGTACCGGCGGGCGATCGCCAGCGAGCTGGCACGCAGGTCCCACTCGTCTTCACCACGAATGGTGATCTTGATGACGTTCGGCGGCAGGCCCGTCATGAGGCGCACCCCTGCTCGTCCTCGTCAGGCTCCTGTCGAGTACCCGAGCCCTGGAGCCGCTCCAGCGTCTCCCGGATTCGCTGCATGGCGGCCAGACCGAGAGGTCCAACGTCGGTGCCGTCGGGCCACTGCTGCTTGCCGTCTGGCAGGCGACGGCGACGCTTCGGCAGGTCCTCAGGCATGCACTCTCCTCCGCTGCGGACGGCGGGGACCGGGAACCAGGTGCAGCCTCAGCTCCCTGATCAGCCCGCCGGGGGTGGGCGCGGCCAGCGTGCGGACGCACCCGCACGTGGGATCGGGGCACCGGCCGATGGCCCACCACGTGCCGTGCGACCGCTGGATCATCCAGCCCGGGTACGCGCGGCCGATGAGCGCGGCGATGTTGGCGGACTGCTGCTCGGTAAGCCGCGATCGCTCCGCGGCGCAGGCGGCACAGCACATCACGCTGCCACCTCCGCACCGCTCCGCCCACGGTCCGGGGAGCGGTCACCCGGCGGAGCCCCGCGTGTGGCAGCTTGCCGAGGTATGCCGCGGGCGTCTCCGCCGCGTCGGCGATGCACTGGACCGGCGGGCGCCGCTCGGCCATGCTCGGCGGCCGCCACTCGATGCCCTGCGGTGCCCGCGCCTGGCCATGGCTGGCGGTCGCTCGACGGCAGAGAGGCCGGGCGAGTACGGCACGCCGCAGCCAGGGCCTGGTCGATGGGCGCGGCCGCCGTCGTCTCGACGAGCTCGAGGAGTCGCTCCGGCTTCGTGGCCGGAGCGACCGGGGCGACCTCGGCTGGGGCCTCGGCCTCGGTGGACTGCTCGACGGGCTTCGTGGCGCACTCGACCGGCGGGAACCAGTCGGTCGCCGGCATGTGTCGGCCCTGGATGCCCGCCGCGCGAATCAAGTCCCAGCGGGCGGCGACAGCCTCAGCGCTCGGCGTCACGTACGCGTGCGCGGGCACGTGGCCGCAGCCGGACTCGCCGTGCTCGTAGGGGGCATGACCGCAGACGCCGCAGCCCAGCGGAAGGGGCGGCCTCGAGGTGCTGAAGCACGGGCCGTAGGCGGGTCGAGGAGCCGTTTGTACGGCTGTGGCCGAGTGTGGGGCGGGGGGTCTAAGGTTCTCCACAGGTCGCACTCCGATGCGATCTAGGGCCCGGAGTTACAGGCGTTCCCGCGCCTGCCGGGCCCGTTTTGTTTCTTGCAGCATACGCAGACCTCACTACCCATGACTACTCTTCACGGCCGTAGACGATACGGACGCCCCGAAAGGTGTCGGATACGGACGGCTCCTATCGTGTTGTTCTGTGATCGAGTTCCGGCCCGACCAGCCAAAATACGAGCAGGTAGCCGCAGAGATCCGGCGGCGCATCGCTGCCGAGATCTATCGCCCTGGCATGCCGATCCCGGGCGAACCGCGCCTCGCGGAGGAGTTTGGCGTCGCTCGACGAACCGCGCGGAAGGCCTTGGAGCTCCTGATCGCTGCTGGCGACGTCTACACCGTCCGCAGCATGGGCACCTTCGTATCCCAGCCGAAGGAGGCCCAGGAGCAGAGTGGCGAGTAGGCCCGCAGAGACGTCAGGAGCCCGAGACCAGTAGGGGTGGTCTCGGGCTCCTGCATGTGTGGTTCTCGGCTATGCCGTCTCCTCCAGCGCGGCCGCGAGCTTGCCAGTCATGGCGCGGTCGATGCTGTCGGCGGCGCGCTGGTCGGCCTCCGGCGCCAGGTGGCTGTACAGGTTCGAGGTGACAGCGATCGACTTGTGGCCGAGCCGCTTGCTGACGGTGTCGAGGCTGACGTTCTCGGCCAGCAGGTGCGTGGCGTGCGCGTGCCGGAAGTCGTGCAGGGTCGCGTCGGTGGTGATGCCCCGCGTCTGGGCCACATCGACGACCTTCGCCCAGATGCGGGACCAGCCGTTCGTGTGCAGGATGCCGCCCTTCGGCGCAGTGAAGAGGAGCTCCTGAGCGTCGAGGCCCTTCGCATGACGCCTCAGCATGAGCACGACGCTCTCGGGGATGCGAATGGTGCGCAGAGCAGAGTCCGTCTTGCCGTACGCCACGATGACCATCCGCCGCGGCTCCTCTTCCTCCTTGACGGCCCGGGCCACGGTGAGCAGCTTCCTCCTCGTGTCGACGTCGACGGGGCGCAGCGCGGTGAGCTCGCCGAAGCGCAGGCCCGTTCCGAACGCCAGGGCGACCATGTCGCCAGCGAGCTGGCTGACGGAGTAGGCGCAGGCGATCCACTCGGCGATCTCCTCGCCGGTGGGCACCTGGTCGAGCGTCACGGTGCGTCCTGGCTTACTGGGCAGGCGTACGCCGATGGACGGGTTGGCCTCGAGAAGGCCCTTGCGGGCGGCGTAGGCGAGCGCGGGAGCGATGACGCCGCCGTGGACGTTGTGGATCGTCTTGGGGGCGTACGGCACCATCTCGCCGCGAAGGGGTCGCCTCCGCTTGGTCATCCAGTCCACCCACGCCTGGTCGACGTCGCTCGTGATCGCAGTGATGGGCAGGCCGCCGAGTGGGCCGACGCGCGTGCCGTCCTCCATGGTGACGATGGCCGTGCGCACGTGCCGATCGAAGAGGCGGCGGTAGTTGATGAGCTGGCGCGGTTCTGCCTTGGGGTTGGGCTGGGCCAGGTAGCGCTCGACCACCTCGGCGAAGGTGGGCGCGTCCGGCGCCAGCTCGGATGCGGGCTCGGGTTCGGCGGGCGCGAGGGCCAGGCCGCGGCAGCCCTTCGGGTATCCCTCGGGCCGGTGTTCGCCGGCCGACTCGACGAGGGCCTTGAACCTGCGGGCGATGGTCTTGCTGTCGCAGGTCTCGCTGTCGCGCTTGCCGCCGCGGCGGCCGCCGGCGACCCAGGCGACCCGGTAGGTCGTGCGTCCGCTCGCGTTCGTGCGGGTCTCGATCGATGCCAACGTGGTGATCCTTCCGATTCGGAAGGCGAACGGCCACCGCCACCGGGTATCGCATTTACAAGATCACGGGGGACGCCGTTCCCCCATGGTTCCCCCATGATCTTGATATGCGTAGGGCCCCTGAACTGTTTAACCAGATCAGAGGCCCTTTTTAGTGGCGGTGGTGGTGGGATTTGAACCCA
>NZ_JBYITD010000056.1:0-46446 GCF_057708945.1 Nonomuraea sp. bgisy101 | reverse complement strand
CGATGCTCATCGCAGGTACTCCGTCGCGGCGTCGAGCAGCCATTCGGACAGGTAGGCCGCGAAGGAGGAGCGGACGAGCACGAGGTAGCCGTCCTCCCGCGGGAGCAGCACGACCTGCGTCCTGGCCAGCGTGGTCTGCGCGCAGCCGCCCGGGCCGAAGACGCTCGGGTGCAGGTCGATCGCGCATCCGTGGGACAGCAGGTCGCGTGCCTTCGGCCCGGCGACCAGCAGCGTGGTGCGCTGGGCCGACACGTCGACCACCGAGCCCTGGCCGCCGTCCACGGCCTTGCGCAGCAGCTCGGACCTGAACCCCTCGGGGCCGATCACCAGCCACTCGTCGGGGCCGAGCCAGGCCACGGTCAGGTCACCGGCGCGCGCGGCGGTGCAGGGCTCGGTGGGAAGCGGGACGCCGAGGGCGGCACCCACCTCCTCCGCGGCCTGGCTCGCCGGGTCGACGCGCACGTTGACGTGGGCGAGAAACGGGATCTCCGCCAGCTTGAGCGCCCCGCTCGCCGAGGCGGCCTCGAACCGGCCGGCGAAGGCGGCAGCGGGACTCCTGCGTTCAGCCATCGCGGCGCGCTCCTTCCGGGTCGTACAGGACGTGCGAGGTGACGGTGACGGGCACGAGCCGCCCGCCGATCGGTGCGTAGAGACGCTCGCCGGTACGGCCGTGCCCGCCGCGGACCAGCGCCAGCGCGAACGTGCGGCCGAGGGCGGCGCTGCGGTAGCTGGAGGTCACGTGACCGAGCATGGGGACGGGCGGCGCGGGCAGTTCGGCCTGCGCGACCAGGTGCGCGCCCTCGGGGAGCAGGAAGCCCGGATCGTCCGGCAGCAGGCCGACGAGCTGCTTGCGATCCGTTCTCGAGGTGTCGGCCCGCGCGAAGGAGCGCTTGCCGACGAAGTCGGGCTTCTTCTTGGACACCACCCACGACATGCCCAGGTCCTGCGGGGTGACCGTGCCGTCGGTGTCCTGGCCGACGATCGGGTAGCCCTTCTCGGCGCGCAGCACGTGCATGGTCTCGGTCCCGTACGGCGTGACGAGCCCGGTGTCCATGATCGCGGTCCACAGGCGCAGGCCGTCCCACGAGGTCACGTTGATCTCGTAGGCCAGTTCGCCGGAGAAGCTGATCCTGCACACCCGCGCGGGGATGCCGGCGACCTCGGCCTCCCTCCAGGTCATGAAGGGGAAGTCCTCGACACCCACGGCGAGCTCGGGGGCGAGCCCCGCGAGCACCTCGCGCGACCTCGGCCCGACCAGCGCGACCGTGGCCCACTGCTCGGTGACCGAGGTGAAATGCACCCGCAGCGAGGGCCACTCCGTCTGCAGCCACTCCTCCATCCAGTCGAGCACGGCCGCCGCGTTGCCGGTCGTCGTGGTGACCAGGAAGTGCTCCTCGGCCAGCCTGATGACGGTGCCGTCGTCGAAGACCATGCCGTCGGGCTTGCACATCACGCCGTAGCGGACGGCGCCGACCGCCAGCGAGCTCATCAGGTTGGTGTAGAGCCGGTCGAGGAACTCGCCCGCGTCGGGGCCGATCACGTCGATCTTGCCGAGTGTCGAGGCGTCCATGGCCGCGACGCCTTCGCGGGCGGCGGCGCACTCGCGCAGGACGGCGGCCTCCAGGTCCTCGCCCTCGCGGGGATAGTACCACGGGCGCTTCCACTGCCCGACGTTCTCGAACAGCGCGCCGTTGGCGACGTGCCACTCGTGCAGCGCGGTCACCCTGACCGGGTCGTGCAGAGTCCCGCGGTCCCTGCCTGCGAGGGCGGCGAAGCTCACCGGCGCGTACGGCGCGCGGAAGGTGGTGCTGCCCAGCTCGCCCACGGAGGCGCCGAGCGCGTGGGCCACGACCGCCGTGGTGAGCAGCCCCGACGTCTTGCCCTGGTCGTGGGCGGTGCCCGCTGTCGTGTAGCGCTTGATGTGCTCGACGGAACGCAGTCCCGCCCCCGTCGCCCTCAGCACGTCGGCCGCGGTCACGTCCCGCTGGAGGTCGACGAAGTGGGAGGTGTAGTCGGAGGCCGGCACCAGCCAGAACGCCGGCCCCGCGGACGTCGGCGTCTCCGCCGTGGCCCGCGGCGCGGCCGCCCGCTCCACCGCCCTGCCGAGCACCGCCTCCAGCGCGCGGTAGCCGGCGGCGGCGCCGTCGGCCAGGCAGCCGGTCAGCGTGAAGACGCCCTTGGCCGCGCCCGCCGCCTCGACGGCCTGGCGCGGCTCGCTCGGCACGATCGTGCCGAGCGCGTCGTCGTAGCGGAGCGTCCCGCCCGACTGGCTGAACAGGTGCACGACCGGGTTCCAGCCGCCGGACACGAGCAGCAGGTCGGCGGCGAGTTCCCGTTCTCCCACCGCGGCGTCGGCCTCGGGCCGGTGCCGTCCGACCAGCACGGCGGAGACCTGGCCGTCGCCCTGGGCCGCGGTCACCACGTGGCCGGCCAGCACCTCGATGCCGCGCTCGCGCGCCCCCGCCGCCCATGCCGCTCCGGGCGAGGGCCTGACGTCGACGATGGCGGCGATCTCGACGCCCGCGTCCGCCAGGTCGAAGGCGGCGGCGTAGGCGCCGTCGTTGGCGGTGAAGACCACGGCGCGGCGGCCGGGGAGCACGCCGAACCTGTTCACGTACGCGCGGGCCGATCCGGCCAGCATCACGCCCGGCAGGTCGTTGCCCGCGAAGGCGATGGACCGCTCGTGGGCGCCGGTGGCCAGCACGACGCGCTTGGCGCGGATCCGCCAGACGCGTTCGCGGGCGACGTCAGCGGGAGCGGAGGCGCCCAGATGGTTGGTGCGCCGCTCGACGGCGACGACGTAGTTGTCGTCGTAGTAGCCGATCGCGGTGGTCCTGCGCAGGACCCTGACCTCGGAAAGCCCGTCGAGCAGGTCCGCCGTCGCGCCTGCCCACCCGGCGCCGGGGCGCACCTCCTGCGAGCCCAGCACGTCGTCCGCCTCGGGCTCGGTCACCGATTCGAGGGTGCCGAGCAGGCTGCCGCCCGGTTCGGGACGCTCGTCGGCGACGATCACCCGCGCGCCGGTGCTCGACGCCGCCCGCGCCGCGGCCAGGCCCGCAGGGCCCGCCCCGACGACCAGGACGTCGCAGTGCGCGTGGACGGCGTCGTACCGGGCGGGGTCCGGCTCGGTGGCGAGCCTGCCCTGTCCTGGCAGGCTCGCGGCCACCAGACCGTCGTACAGCTCGACGGTGGTGGCGGGCAGCATCGGCTCGGGGAAGGGCGCCTCGATCTGCACGACCGCGCTCGGCTCCTCGCCGCCCGCGGAGACGACGCCGCGCGGGCGGCCGAGCTTGACGCTCGTCGCGACCTGGCGCACGCCGTTGGCCAGCAGCGCCGAGGCGAGCGTGTCGCCGGGGTGGCCGGTGTACTCGCGGCCGTCGAAGGTGAAACGCAGCGTGGTGTCGCGGTCGATCCGCCCGCCGTTCTCGCGCCTCATGAGGCCACCTCACCCACCCGGTAGACGGTGTGGATCTCGTTGGTCATGGTGTCGCGCACGGCGTTGAACCAGCGGCGGCAGCCCGCCGAGTGGCTCCAGCGCTCGGCGAAGCGACCCTTGGGGTTGTCCCTGAAGAACAGGTAGCGGGCCCACTCCTCGTCGGACAGCGCCGACGGGTTGTCCGGGTAGGCGACGTGCGCCTGCCCGCCGTAATGGAACTCGGCCTCATCGCGTGGGCCGCACCATGGGCATGGGATCAGCAGCATCGTGTGGTCCTCAGTGCGCGACCGCGGCGGCGCCGTGCTCGTCGACGAGCGCCCCGGTGGTGAATCGGTCAAGGGAGAAGGGGGCGTTGAGCGGGTGCGGCTCGTCGTTGGCCACCGTGTGGGCCATGCACCAGCCCACGCCGGGAGTGGCCTTGAAGCCTCCGGTGCCCCACCCGCAGTTGAGGTACAGGCCGTCGACGGGGGTCAGCCCGACGATCGGCGAGGCGTCGGGCGAGACGTCGACCACCCCTCCCCAGGTCCGCAGGACGTGCGCCCTGGCGAAGACGGGGAACAGCTCGAGGGCCGCGGCCATCTGCCGTTCGATGATGTGGAAGGCGCCGCGCTGGCGGTAGGAGTTGGCCGCGTCGATGCCCGCGCCCATGACCAGCTCGCCCTTGTGCGCCTGGCTGACGTACACGTGCACGGCGTTGGACATGACGACCGTCGGGTGCACCGGCTCCAGCAGCTCGGACACCAGCGCCTGCAGGGGATGGCTCTGGATCGGCAGGTCGATGCCCGCGGTGGCGGCCACGACCGAGGTGTGCCCCGCCGCGCAGAGCGCGACCTTGCCCGCGGCGATCGTCCCCCGCGTGGTCTCCACGCCGGTCACCCTGCCGCCGCTCACCTGCAGCCCGGTGACCTCGCAGTGCTCGATGAAGTCGACGCCGAGCGCCGAGGCCGCCCTGGCCAGGCCCCACGCGACGTGGTCGTGCTTGGCGATGCCGGCCCTGGGCTGGAAGGTGGCGCCCAGCACCGGATAGCGCACGTCGGGCGAGATGTTGACGATCGGGCAGACCTCCTTCACCTGCTGGGGGTCGAGCCATTCGGCGTCGACGCCGTTGAGGTTGTTGGCGTGCACCCGCCGTACGCTGTCGCGGACGTCCTGCAGGCTGTGGGCGAGGTTGAGGACGCCGCGCTGGCTGAACAGCAGCGGGTAGTCGAGCTCCTCCTCCAGCCCCTCCCACAGTTTGAGCGCGTGCTCGTAGATCCCCGCGCTCTCGTCCCACAGGTAGTTGGACCTGATGATGGTGGTGTTGCGCGCCATGTTGCCGCCGGCCAGCCAGCCGCGCTCCAGCACCGCCACGTTGGTGATGCCGTGGTTCTTGGCCAGGTAGTACGCGGTGGCCAGGCCGTGCCCTCCGCCTCCGACGATCACGACGTCGTAGGACGGCTTCGGGTCGGCGGCGCTCCACAGCCGGTCGGGGTGTTCGGGCAGGTCGGCGCCTGGCGTGCGCGGGCTCATCGGGCCTCTCCGTAGAGGGGGTGCTTGCCGGCCAGGGCCTCGACCCTGCCCCGCAGGAAGGACAGGTCCGCCTGCGGCGCCAGCGCCGCGGCGATGATGTCGGCCACCTCGGTGAAGTCGCCGGCGCCGAAGCCGCGGGTCGCGAGGGCGGGGGTGCCGATGCGCAGCCCCGAGGTGACCATCGGGGGCCTCGGGTCGAACGGCACGGCGTTGCGGTTCACCGTGATGCCGACCTCGTGCAGCCTGTCCTCGGCCTGCTTGCCGTCCAGCTCCGAGTCGCGCAGGTCGACCAGGACGAGGTGGACGTCGGTGCCGCCGGTCAGCACCCGCACGCCGGCCGCGACGGCGTCGGGGGCCAGCAGGCGCTCGGCGAGGATGCGCGAGCCTTCGAGCGTGCGCCGCTGCCTGTCACGGAACGCCTCCTCGGAGGCGATCTTGAAGGCGACGGCCTTGGCCGCGATGACGTGCTCCAGCGGACCGCCCTGCTGTCCGGGGAAGACCGCCGAATTGATCTTCTTGCTGTGTTCCTCGGTGGACAGGATCACCCCGCCCCTGGGGCCGCCCAGCGTCTTGTGCGTCGTGGTGGTGACGACGTGGGCGTGCGGCACGGGAGAGGGGTGCAGGCCTGCGGCGACCAGGCCGGCGAAGTGCGCCATGTCGACCATGAGGTAGGCGCCCACCTCGTCGGCGATCCGGCGGAAGGCCCCGAAGTCCAGCTGACGGGGGTAGGCCGACCAGCCCGCGATGATGAGCCTGGGCCGGTGCTCGCGGGCCAGGCGCTCCACCTCCTCCATGTCCACCAGGTGGTCGCTCTCGCGCACGTGGTAGGCGGCCACCTTGTACAGGCGTCCCGAGAAGTTGATGCGCATGCCGTGCGTGAGGTGACCGCCGTGGGCCAGGTCGAGGCCGAGGATGGTGTCGCCGGGTTCGAGCAGGGCGGCCATCACGGCGGCGTTGGCCTGGGCGCCCGAGTGCGGCTGCACGTTGGCCGCCTCGGCGCCGAACAGCGCCTTCACCCTGTCGATGGCGAGCTGCTCGATCACGTCGACGTGTTCGCAGCCGCCGTAGTAGCGCCTGCCCGGGTAGCCCTCGGCGTACTTGTTGGTAAGGACCGAGCCCTGGGCGGCCATGACGGCGGCGGGCGCGAAGTTCTCCGAGGCGATCATCTCCAGCGTCGAGCGCTGACGCGCGAGCTCGGCGCCGATGGCGGCGTGCACCTCGGGGTCCACCACGTCCAGCGGGGTGTCGATCATCTGGGGTCCTTTCTAACCGCGCAGGCGCTGCATCGCCGGGTCGAACAGGGGCTCCTCGGCGACCACGGCCCCGACCCTGCGGTCGAAGTAGCCGATGTCCACCGTCTGTCCTGGGGTCGCCAGCGAGGCAGGCAGCCACGCGTAGGCGATCCCCTTGCCGATCGTGTAACCATAGGCGGCGCTGGTGACGTAGCCGACGACGCGTTCGCCGTCGTAGACCGGCTCCTTGCCCATGACCACCTCGTCGGTGAGCAGGCAGGTGAGCCTGCGCTTCACCGACTCCTTGCGGGCCAGCAGCGCCTCGCGGCCGACGAAGTCGCCCTTGTCCAGCTTCACGGCGAAGCCGAGGCCCGCCTCGTAGGGGTCGTGCTCGTAGGTCATGTCGGTGCCGAACGAGCGGTACCCCTTCTCCAGTCGCAGGCTGGTGAAGGCGCCTCTGCCGCCGGCGATGACGCCGTGGTCCTGGCCGGCCTCCCACAGCGTGTCCCAGAGCTTGAGCCCCATGTCGCTGGTGGTGTAGATCTCCCAGCCGAGCTCGCCGACGTAGGACAGGCGCAGCATCGTGACGGGCACGTTGCCGATGAAGGCGCGGGTGCCGCGGAAGTAGCGCAGTGCCGTCAGGTCGGTGGTGGTCAGCGGCTGGACCAGGTCGCGGGCCCGTGGCCCCCAGACGCCGACGCAGCAGGTGCCCGCGGTGATGTCGCGGACGTACACGGAGCCGTCGCGGGGGCGGTGCCGGTCGAACCAGTCGAGGTCGAGGTTGCCGTTCGCGCCGACCTGGAACTCCTCGGCGCCGAGGCGGGCGACGGTGACGTCGCTGCGGATGCCGCCGTCGGTGTCGAGCAGGAGGCAGTAGGTCACCGAGCCGACCGACTTGTCGATGTCTCCCGTGGTCAGCGACTGCAGGAAGCGGACGGCTCCAGGGCCGCTGACCTCCAGGCGCTTCAGCGCGGTCATGTCGTACATGGCGACGGACTCGCGGGTGGCCTGGGCCTCGGCGCCGACGATCGGGGACCAGTACTGCGCGGCCCAGTCTCCGGGGGTGGGGATGTCCCTGCCCTTGAGGAGTCCGGCGTTGCCGCCGTACCACTGCGGCCGCTCCCACCCCGAGGCCTCGAGGAAGACCGCGCCGAGCTCCTGCTGGCGCGGGTGGAAGGGGCTGGTGCGCAGCGGGCGCGGCTCCTGCATAGGCTGCAGGGGGTGGATGATGTCGTAGACCTCGACGTAGTTCTGGCAGCCCCTGGCCCGCACGTAGTCGGGCGCGAGCTGGTGCGGCTCGAACCTGTTGACGTCGCACTCGTGCAGGTCGAAGGAGGAGCAGTGGCCGTCGACCAGCCACTCGGCCATCGCCAGGCCGACGCCCGCCGAGTGGGTGACCCAGACGGCCTCGGCCACCCAGAAGCCCTTGACCTCCGGCGACTCGCCCATCAGCGGCAGGTGGTCGGTGGTGAAGGAGAACAGTCCGTTGATGCCCTCCTCGACCTTGGCCGACTGGGTGGAGGGCAGCAGGTCCTGGGTCGCGGACCAGGCGTCGGCGAAGTCGTCGGGGGTGAAGGTGAGCACCGAGGGCATCACCTCGGCTTCGTCGACCGACAGGATGTCGTCGGCGCCGATCGGCATCGGCCGGTGGCCGTAGTAGCCGATGCCCAGCGTGTCGAAGCGCTCGCGGTAGTAGAGGTCGGCGTCCTGGTGCCGCAGGATCGGCCTGGTGGCCTCCTCGGTCTGCCCCGCCAGGTCCGGCACCTGACCCGTCCACGCGAGCTGGTGGGCCACCGGCGTCAGGGGGAGGTTCATGCCGACCATGCGGGCGACCTTCGGCCCCCAGATGCCGGCGCAGCAGACCACGATGTCGGCGGGGATCTCGCCCTGGTCGGTCACGACGGAGGTGACCCTGCCGCCCTCGGTGGTGATGTCGAGGACCTCGTGCCTGGGCAGCACCCGCACCCCGCGCTCGCGCGCCCTGGTGAGCTGGGCGTCGACCGCCTTGACCGCCTTGGCGAGGCCGTCGGCGGGGAGGAACAGGCCGCCGAGGACCTTGGACAGGTCGAGGAGCGAGTGCTTGGCCACGCACTCCTCGGGAGACAGCAGGTGCGCCTCGATCCCCCACGCGACCGCCCAGCCGTGCCTGCGGTGCAGCTCGGCCAGCCGTTCGGGGGTGGTGGCCACTTCGAGCCCGCCCACCTGGAGGAAGCTGTCGAGGGCGACGAACTTCTCGGCCGTGTAGCGGGCCATTTCGGTCATGGTCTTCGACCCGTTTGTCTGGAACACCAGGCCGGGGGCGTGGGAGGAGGAGCCGCCGGTGGCGGGCACGTCTCCCTGATCGACCACGGTGACCTGGGTCCAGCCGCGGGCGGACAACTCGTCGGCGAGGGCCGCGCCGACCACGCCCGCCCCGATGATGACGACGCTCGGGCCCGTCATACCCACCTCCGTTGTTGCGACATATGCAACCAAACGCGTTTACCGCAACAAGCGTCGCTCGCCGCTTTCCGGGTGTCAATAGGTGTTCTGTCTTATTCCGTACGGCTTTGCGGTGACTTAGAACGTTCCAATGACCGCACGACACCAGCCCGATCGCGGGGTCAGGCGATCGGGCTGGTGAGACCGTCAGCTCTGGGGAATCCAGGCCTTGACCTTGTCGGGGTTGTCGGCCACCCACTTGGCGGCCGCGTCCTCGGCCGACATCTTGTCCTCGGAGATGTACTTCGCCACGAGGTTCTGGTCGTCGTTCGTCCAGGTGAAGTTCTTGACCAGCGTGTAGGCCGGGCTGCCGGAGTCGGCGAACTTCTTGCTCACGATCTTGTCCAGCTCGTACGGCGGATAGTCGCACGCCACCTTGGCCGCGTCCGCGTCACACCCCTCCTTGTAGGGGGGCAGGTTGACCTTGACCAGCTTGATCTCCGACAGGAACCACTGCGGCTCGTAGAAGTAGCCGATGATGGGCTTCTGCTGCTTCTCCGACTGGCGGAAGGCGGTGATGAGCGCGGTCTCGCTGCCCGCATAGACGACCTTGTAGTCGAGCTTGAGGTTCTTCACCAGGGCCGCGTCGTTGGTGACGAACGAGGGGTCGCCGTCCAGGAGCTGCCCCTTGCCCTCCGACTCTGAGGTCTTGAACAGCGGGGCGTACTTGTTGAGGTTGTTCCAGTCGGTGATGTCGGGATACTTCTGAGCCATCCACGGCGCCACGTACCAGCCGATGACACCCTTGTTGCCCGTCGGCCCCGCGGACACGGCGACCTTCTGGTCCTCGATGTACTTCTTCTTCAGGTCGTCGTGGGCCCAGTTCTCCACGATCGCGTCGACCTCGCCGGTGGCGAAGCCCTGCCACGCCACCTCCTCCTTGAGGTCCTTCTTCACCACCTTGCAGCCGAGGTTCTTCTCCGCCACGTGCGCGATGACCGCGGCGTTGGCCTCGTAGCCGACCCACGGGTTGACCGCCAGGTTGAACGTGCCACAGCTCTTGCCCTCGCCGCCGGCGGCGGGCTGCTGCGTCTCTCCGACCTTTGCCCCGCCGCACGCGGTGAGCAGGAGACCGGTGCCGGTCACGAGCGCGATCGCCCTGACCCTTCCACTCCTCATCACAGCCACCTGGTCCTCCTGAGTTCTCATGAGCCGGTTTTCCGTTACTTGTGGGTGACACCGCCGTGCGCGGCCATGTCGGCCCGCTGTGTGGCGGCGCGCATGATGCGGTCGAGCACGATGCCGAGCACGACGATCGCGAGCCCCGCCGCCAGCCCCTTGCCGCGGAGCTGGTGCTGGGAGAAGCCCGCGACCACGTCGTAGCCGAGGGCCCCCGCTCCCACCAGGCCGCCGACGACCACCATCGACAGCACGTAGATGAGCCCCTGGCTGGCCGCCAGCGTCACGCCGCTGCGCGCCATCGGGAGCTGGACCTTGGAGATGAGCTGCCACGTGCCCGTGCCGGCCGAGATGGCGGCCTCCACGGTGGTGGGCGAGACTCTTCTGATGCCCTCCGCGACCAGCTTGATCGCGATGGGCGCGGCGAAGACGACGGCCGCGATGATGGCGGTGAACCGCGTCGGGCCGAACAGGCCGAGGATCGGCACCAGATAGACGAAGGCGGGCATGGTCTGGCCGGCGTCGAGCACGGGCCTGAGCACCGTGTCGACCCTGTCGCTGCGGCCCATCCACACGCCCAGGACCACGCCGAGCACCATGACGAGGATCGTCGCGACGAGCGTCGAGGCGAGCGTCACCATGCTGTCCTGCCAGAGGCCGAGCAGCACGAGCACGGCCAGCCCGACGGCGGTCACGAGCGCCGCGCGCACGCTGCCCACCAGCAGCGCGACGGCGACCGCGACGGCCAGCACGAGCCACCACGGCGTCTGCGTCAACAGCGCCTCGAAGGGGTTGAGCAGCGTGTTGGTGAGCACGTTCTTGAGCGCGTCGGTGTAGACGGCGAGGTTGTCCTGCACCCACACGCTGGCCGCGTCGGCGGCCTGACGCACGTAGGAGCCGAACTCGGCCTGGATGGGGAACTCCGCGGCCCAGACGTAGGTGTAGGACAGGTAGCCGAGCACGGCCACGACGCCGAACGTGCCGGCCAGCTCCAGCCTGCGGCGGCCCGGGGTGCGCAGCCTGCCGGCGCGCCGCTCCGCCTCCACCCTCCTGCTGGCCGCCGAGGTGACCCGGTCCAGCACGACGGCCATGATGACGATGGCCAGGCCCGCGTTGAACGCGGTGCCGACGTCGAGCGTCTGCAGCGCCTTCAGCACCGTCTTGCCCAGGCCCGGCGCGTCGATGAGGGCCGCGATGGTCGCCATGGACAGCGCCGCCATGATGGTCTGGTTGACGCCGACGATGATCGTCTGCTTCGCCATCGGCAGCCGCACGTGGCGGAGCGCCTGCGCGCCCGTGGCGCCCAGCGAGGCGCCCGCCTCCAGCGTGTCGGGCGAGACCTGCCTGATGCCGTGGGAGGTGATGCGGATCGCCGGCGGGATCGCGTAGATCATCGTGGCGACCGTGGCGCTGGCGGGGCCGATGAGGAAGAAGAGCGTCAGCGGCGCCAGGTAGACGAACGTCGGCATCGTCTGCATGAAGTCGAGCACCGGCGTGACCACCCGGTTGAACCGGTCGCTCAGCCCCGCCCACACCCCGAGCGGGATGCCGACGGCCAGCGAGAGCGCCACCGCGGTCAGCGTGAGCGCGAGCGTGTCCATGCTCTCCTGCCACAGCCCCAGCAGGCCGAAGGAGAGGAAGCCCGCGGCGGTGAGCAGCGCCACCCTGCCGTTGCCCCACAGCCAGGCGATGGCCGTGGCCAGCCCGACGACGCCCAGCCAGCCGAGCACGGGAAGGGGACGCCCGAAGGAGGGCTGGCTGATGAGCGCCTGGACGAACGTCACCGACTCGTCGAGGAAGAGCCTGACGTAGTTGATGAAGTACAGGAAGAACGGGTTGCTGTTGCGGCTGTCGTCGATGGCGTCCATGCCCTCGTTGAGCGAGGTGTGCAGGGGCGTCAGCTCGGCGCCGCCGAGCTCGAGCGTGTCCCGGCCGTGGAACAGCGCCCAGCCCAGCACCCATACGGCCAGCACCGCGAGAAGCAGGTATCGGCGTGCCGGCAGCCTGGCGGCCACCACCGCGACGGAGGTCACCGCTCCTCCCCTCCCGCGATCACTTCGAGGATCTCCGCGCTGGTGACCACCCCGAGCAGGTTGTCCCCTTCGACGACGCGCACGGGGCGGTCGGCCGAGAGCACGGCGTGCACCGCGTCGCGGATGACGACGTCGGGGCCGAGCACGGGACCGTCGAGCGACTCGTCCATGAGGGGCTGGCGCATGATCCAGCGCAACGTGAGGACGTGCGAGCGAGGGACGTCGCTGACGAAGTCCCTGACGTAGTCGTCGGCAGGGGCGCCCACCACCTGGTCGGGGGTGCCGACCTGGACGAGCTCGCCGTCGCGCATGATGAGGATCCGGTCGCCGAGCTTCAGCGCCTCGCTGAGGTCGTGGGTGATGAAGATCATCGTCTTGCCGACCTCGTGGTGCAGGCGGATGACCTCGTTCTGCATCTCCCGCCTGATCAGCGGGTCGAGCGCGGAGAACGGCTCGTCGAACAGCAGCACCTCGGGGTCGGCGGCCAGCGCGCGGGCCAGTCCGACGCGCTGCTGCATGCCACCGGACAACTGGTCGGGGTACGAGTTCTCGAAGCCGTTGAGGCCGACCAGTCCCACGACCTCGCGGGCGCGGGCGTAGCGGTCCTGCTTGGGCACGCCGCGGATCTCCAGGCCGAAGGCCACGTTGTCCAGGACGCACCGGTGCGGCAGCAGGCCGAAGTGCTGGAAGACCATGGCCATGCGGTGCCTGCGCAGCTCGCGCAGTCGGCGAGCGTCCGCCTTGCGGATGTCCTCGCCGTCCAGCACGACCTCGCCAGCCGTGGGCTCGATGAGCCTGGTCAGGCAGCGCACGAGGGTGGACTTGCCCGAGCCCGACAGGCCCATGACGACGAACACCTCGCCCCGCCGCACCTCGAAGGAGACGTCGCGCACGGCGGCGACGCAGCCGGTCTGCTCCTTGAGTTCCTTGCGGCTGAGCGTGGAACCGACGACTCCGTCGGCCTTGGGACCGAACACCTTCCACAGCCCTCTGACATCGAGGATGGGCGGGGCTTCGGTGTGGAGCTGACTACGTTCGGTCAGTGACGACACGGTCATGACCACCTCTTGGTCGTCGGAGCGTCAGTTCGCTGGGAACCACCGCTGGGGGCGCGGGCGGGTGTTCTGCCACACATGCTTGATCTCGCGGTACTCGTCGAGTCCGGTCGGCCCGAGTTCGCGGCCGATGCCTGACTGCTTGAAGCCACCCCATTCGGCCTGCGGCACGTAGGGGTGATAGTCGTTGATCCACACCGTGCCGTGGCGGAGCCGTCCCGCGACCCGTTGCGCCTTGCCGGCGTCCTGGGTCCAGACCGCGCCGGCCAGGCCGTACTCGGTGTCGTTGGCGAGGAGGATCGCCTCCTCCTCGGTGGTGAAGCGCTCGACGGTCAGCACGGGGCCGAAGGATTCCTCCCGCACCACGCGCATGCCCTGCTTGCAGTCGTCGAGCACCGTGGGCGGGAAGAAGAAGCCCTCGCCGTCCAGCCTGCGTCCGCCGCAGCGGAGTGTCGCGCCCTCGGCGAGGCCGGCGGCCACGTACTCCTCCACCTTCGCCAGGTGGGCCGCGGAGATGAGCGGCCCCGCCTGTGCCTCGGCGTCGAAGGGGCCGCCGAGGCGGATGCGCTCCGCCCTCCTGACCACCTCGTCGACGAAGGCGTCGTGCAGGGAGTCCTCGACCAGCAGCCGCGCGCCCGCCGAGCAGACCTGCCCGGAGTGCAGGAACACGGCGGTGAGCGCGAAGTCGACCGCGGTCTCGAAGTCCGCGTCGGCGAAGACGATGTTGGGGTTCTTGCCGCCGAGTTCGAGCGCGACGCGCTTGACCGTGGCCGAGGCCGCCGCCATGATCCGCCGCCCGGTGGCCAGGCCGCCGGTGAACGACACCAGGTCGACGTCGGGATGCTCGGCGAGCGGCGCGCCCGCCTCGGGGCCCGCGCCGAGCACGAGGTTGGCCACACCCTCGGGCAGGCCCGCCTCCTCCAGCGCCCGGACGAGCAGGATCGCCGTGCTCGGCGTGAGCTCGCTTGGCTTCAGCACGAAGGTGTTGCCCGCGGCGAGCGCGGGCGCCACCTTCCAGGTGGTCTGCAGCAGCGGGTAGTTCCACGGCGTGATCAGGCCGCAGACGCCGACGGGCTCGTAGACGACCCTGCTGATCGCGTCGTCGCGGCCGGTGTCGATGACCCGTCCCGCGTCGGTGCCGGCCACGCCGGCGAAGTAGCGCAGGCAGGCGACGGAGTCGTCGACGTCGTACTCGCTCTCGACCAGGCGCTTGCCCGTGTCGCCTGACTCGGCGCGGGCGAAGGCGTCACGGTCGCGCTCCACGAGGTCGGCGACCGCGGACAGCAGGGCGCCCCGCTCCCTGGCGGGAGTGAAGGGCCACGGGCCGCTGTCGAAGGCATGGCGCGCGGCCCTGATGGCGGCCACGGTGTCGGCCGCTGTTGCTTCTGCGACCGTGGTCACGAGGCTGCCGTCGGCGGGCGAAAGGATACTCCGCTGCCCGCCGGCGACCGGCTTGGTCCACGTGCCGCCGATATAGAGATCGGTCATCGGCACACCCCTGATCGTTGCGTATGGCGCAAGGCAATGCTCAGTGAGGAACAGAATTGACCCGCTACCCTCCGTTCGTCAAGGCTTTGAGGGAATCACTGGGCGAATCCATACGTTGTGATTCCGTTTACCCATCGTCATCCCTCTTGACGGGCAGGCCTGCGCACGTCCACGCTGTTGCGTATACATCACCATTTTGCGTAATACGCAACACAAGGAGGTGTGATGTCTCCTCGTCCAGGCCCCGGCCGCGAGTTCATCCTCACCGTTTCCTGCTCGGACAAGCCAGGCATCGTGTACGCGGTGAGCAGCTTTCTCGTGCAGCACCGCGGTGACATGTTGCAGAGCAAGCAGTTCAACGACAGGCTCGGCGGCGGGTTCTTCATGCGGGTCCACTTCGCCGCCCAGGACGGGCTGGAGGAACTGCGTGAGGGCTTCGCCTACGTCGCCGAGTCCTTCCAGATGACCTGGCAGCTCAACGACGCCTCGACGCCCACGCGGGCGCTCGTCATGGTGTCGAAGTTCGGCCACTGCATGAACGACCTGCTCTTCCGCAGACAGGTGGGCGGCCTCAACATCGACGTCCCCGCGATCGTCTCCAACCATCCCGACCTGGAGCCTCTCGCGGCCTCCTACGGCGTGCCCTTCCACCACGTCCCCGTCACCGCGGACGGGAAGGCCGAGGCCGAGGCCAAGGTTCTCGACCTGGTGGCGGAGTACGAGGCGGACCTGGTGGTGCTGGCCCGCTACATGCAGATCCTGTCGGACGACATGTGCAAGCGGCTGGAAGGCCGTGCCATCAACATCCACCACTCGTTCCTGCCGGGGTTCAAGGGCGCGAAGCCGTACCACCAGGCTCACGAGCGCGGGGTGAAGCTGATCGGCGCGACCGCGCACTACGTCACGGCCGACCTCGACGAGGGCCCCATCATCGAGCAGGACGTGGCGAGGGTGGACCACGAGCTCGACCCCGAGGACCTGGTCGCGGCGGGCAGGGATGTCGAGGCCCAGGTGCTCGCCAGGGCCGTCAAGTGGCACAGCGAGCACCGCGTGCTGCTCAACGGGGACAGGACGGTCGTCTTCCGCTGAGCGACGCCCAAGGATGAGGCGGTGGGGGTGCTGCGTCCCCCACCGCCTTCTTTGCGTCCTTCTTCTTGTCGTCCCGTCTCTCGTCGTCCCGCCGGCGCGCCCAGGCGCCGGCGGGACGCCCGCCGTCACGAACGGTGGCGGTAGAACTCCGTCGTCTCGGGCGGCAGCGGCGTGTTGCCGAGGATCAGGTCGGCCGCCTTCTCCGCCAGCATCATGACCGGCGCGTAGATGTTGCCGTTGGTGACGTACGGCATGACCGAGGCGTCCACCACCCGCAGCCCGTCCACGCCGTGCACCCGCATGGTCTCCGGGTCGGTGACCGACATGTCGTCCACGCCCATCCTCGCGGTGCAGGAGGGGTGCAGGGCCGTCTCACCGTCCTTCGCCACCCAGTCGAGGATCTCCTCGTCGGTCTCCACGGAAGGGCCGGGCGAGATCTCGCCCGTGCTGTACGCGCCGAGCGCGGGCTGACCCAGGATGTCGCGGGCCACCCTGACGGCCTCCACCCATTCCCTCCTGTCCTGTTCGGTGGACAGGTAGTTGAAGCGCAGGGCCGGATGCTGCCGCGGATCGGTGCTCTTGATCTTGATGGAGCCGCGGGCGTCGGAGTACATGGGGCCGACGTGCACCTGGTATCCGTGCCCTCCTGAGGGCGCCGAACCGTCGTAGCGCACGGCGATGGGCAGGAAGTGGAACATCAGGTTGGGGTAGTCGACGTCGTCGTTGCTGCGGACGAAGCCGCCGGCCTCGAAGTGGTTGGTCGCGCCCGGCCCCTTGCGCAGGAACAGCCACTGGGCGCCGATCCAGGGATGGCGCCACTTCTGCAGGTTCGGCTGCATGGAGACGGGCTGGCTGCAGCCGTGCTGGATGTAGACCTCCAGGTGGTCCTGGAGGTTCTCCCCCACGCCAGGAAGGTCGTGCACCACGTCGACGCCGAGGGCGCCCAGTTCCCGCGCGTTCCCGACTCCGGACAGCTGCAGGAGCTGCGGCGAGTTGATGGCTCCTCCGCACAGGATGACCTCGCCCGCGCGGACGGTGCCGCCGTCGAACTCCACGCCGACGGCACGCCTGCCCTCGAAGAGGATCCGTGTCACCAGCGTCCGCGTCCTCACCGTGAGGTTCGGGCGCTTCATGACCGGGTGCAGGTAGGCGCGGGCAGCGCTGAGCCTGCGGCCGCGCCTGATGTTGCGGTCGAAGCGGGCGAAGCCCTCCTGGCGGTAGCCGTTGACGTCGTCGGTGAGGGGGTAGCCCGCCTCCTGCACGGCCTCGAAGAAGGCCTTGTAGAGCGGTGTGCTCGCCGCCCCCCTCTCCAGCGCCAGCGGCCCGTCATGGCCGCGGAAGGCCGTGCCAGGGTCGGCCAGGCAGTTCTCCATCCGCTTGAAGTACGGCAGGCAGTGGGCGTAGTCCCACGTCTTCATCCCGGGATCGGCGCCCCACCTCTCGTAGTCGAGGGGGTTGCCGCGCTGGAAGATCATGCCGTTGATGCTGCTGGAGCCGCCGAGCACCTTCCCGCGCGCGTGATAGATGCGCCTGCCGTTCATGTGCGGCTCGGGCTCCGACTCGTACTTCCAGTCGTAGAAGCGGTTGCCGATCGGGAAGGGCAGCGCGGCCGGCATGTGGATGAAGACGTCCCACGGATAATCGGACCGGCCGGCCTCGAGGACCAGCACCCGCGTGGCGGGGTCCGCGGAAAGCCGGTTGGCCAGGGCACTGCCCGCCGAGCCGCCTCCGACGATGACGAAGTCGTACTGCTGTGACGTCATGTTGCCTCGTCTCGCTCGCGCGTTTCACCGAATCGTAGCGCTATACGCATTGTGTTGCACTAGTCGCAACAGGAGATCTTTTGGTCTTGTGTTCGACGCGGTTCCATTCAGCACTTACAGTTTCGCTATGAGCAACGACTCGAGCAGCGGGGGCGTGCAGTCGGTCGATCGGGCGATCAGCGTGCTGGAGATCCTCTCGCGCCGAGGAGAGGCCGGCGTCAGCGAGGTGGCCGCCGAGATCGACGTCCACAAGTCGACCGCCTTCAGGCTGCTCGGCGCCCTGGAGGCACGCGGCCTCGTCGAGCAGGCCGAGGACAGGGGCAAGTACCGCCTCGGCTTCGGCATCATCAGGCTGGCCGGCGGCGTCAGCACCCAGATGGACATCACCCAGCGCGGGCGGGCCGTCTGTCAGCGGCTGGCGCAGGAGATCGGCGAGACGGTCAACATCGCCGTGCTCCGCTCCTCCTACGCGGTCAACCTCGACCAGGTACGGGGGCCCTCGGCGGTCACCGCCTACAACTGGGTCGGCCAGGTCACCCCGCTCCACGCCACCTCCAGCGGAAAGGTCCTGCTGGCCTACCTGGACGACAGGCAGCGGGGCAGGCTCCTGGCCGACGGCGAGCTGCAGAGCTTCACGCCCAGGACGATCACCGGGGTCGAGGTGCTGGAGCAGCAGCTGACCCAGACGCGCGCGGTCGGCTACGCCTTCTGCCTGGAGGAGCTGGAGGAGGGGCTCAACGCCATGGCCGCGCCCATCCGCTCCTATCACGGAGAGGTGGTCGCGGCCGTCAGCGCGTCGGGCCCCGCCTACCGCTTCAGCGCCGAACGCATGCACGAGCTGGCCCCGGTGCTGATGAACGGCGCCGACGAGATCAGCCGCCGCCTCGGCTACGCGGGCTAGCCTTCGCCAGCCGTACCACCACGCTCTTGGAGGTGGGGGTGTTGGACGTCTCGGCCACCGAGTCCAGCGGCACCAGGACGTTGGTCTCGGGGAAGTAGGCCGCACAGCAGCCGCGGGCCGTCGGGTAGGCGATCACCCTGAACCCGTCGGCCTTGCGCTCGCCGTCCGGCCACTCGCTGATCAGGTCCACCAGGTCGCCGTCGGCGAGGTCGCGCTCGGCCAGGTCGTCGGGATGGACGAAGACGACCCTGCGGCCCGCCTTGACCCCCCTGTAGCGGTCGTCGAGCCCGTAGATCGTGGTGTTGTACTGGTCGTGGCTCCTGACCGTCTGCAGCAGCAGTCTTCCCTGCGGGACCCGCAGCACCTCCAGCTCGTTGACGGTGAAGTTCGCCTTCCCCGTCGCGGTGGGGAACCTGCGCTCGTCCCTGGGCGCGTTGGGCAAGGCGAAACCGGCGAGCGCGCGGGCGTTGAAGTCCTCGAAGCCGGGGATCACCCGCGACACGCGGTCCCTGATCGCGCCGTAGTCGTGCTCGAAGTCCGCCCACGGCACGTGCGGGTCCTCGCCGAACAGCGCGCCCGCCAGCCGGCAGACGATGGCCACCTCGGAGAGAAGGTCGGCCGAGGCCGGCCTGAGCCTGCCGTGGGAGGCGTGGACCAGGCCCATCGAGTCCTCGACGGTCACGTACCCTGCCGGGTCGCGCTCGGTGCGGCCCAGGGTGGGCAGGATGAGCGCCTCCCTGCCGCACACCGCGTGTGAGCGGTTCAGCTTGGTGGAGACCTGCACGGTCAGCCTGGTACTGCGCAGCGCCGCCTCGGTGACGTCGCTGTCGGGAGTGGCCCTGACGAAGTTGCCGCCCATCCCGACGAACACGTTGGCCGCCCCGTCGCGCATGGCGCGGATCGCCTCCACGGTGTCGAGGCCGTGACGGGTGGGCGGGGAGAAGCCGAACTCCTTGCCCAGCGCGTCGAGGAAGGCCCGCGCGGGCTTCTCGTAGATGCCCATGGTCCTGTCGCCCTGGACGTTGGAGTGGCCGCGCACGGGACAGACGCCCGCCCCGCTCCTGCCGACGTTGCCGCGCAGCAGCAGGAAGTTGACGACCTCCCTGATCGTGGCGACGGAGTTGCGGTGCTGGGTCAGCCCCATCGCCCAGCACACGACGACCGACCCGGCCGCGCGCACGTCCTCGGCCGTCGCCTCCAGCTCGGCCATGGTCAGACCCGTGGCCTCCAGCACCTGGTCCCAGTCGAGCCCGCGCAGGTGCCGCTCCCACTCCTCGAACCCGTGCGTGTGCCGCTCGATGAACTCCTCGTCCGCGGAGTCGAGCAGCAGCAGGGACAGGGCCTGGAACAGCGCCATGTCCCCGTTCAGGCGGATCTGCAGGAAGCGGTCGGCCAGCGAGGTGCCCTTGCCGAGGCCTGAGGGCTTCTGCGGGTTCTTGAACCGCAGCAGGCCGGCCTCGGGCAGCGGGTTGACCGCGACGATCCGCGCCCCTCCGCGCTTGGCGCGCTCCAGCGCCGTCAGCATGCGGGGGTGATTGGTACCGGGGTTCTGACCCACCACGAAGATGAGCTCGGCCCTGTGCAGGTCCTCCAGCGACACCGTGCCCTTGCCGATGCCGAGCGTCTCGTTGAGCGCGGAGCCGCTCGACTCGTGGCACATGTTGGAGCAGTCAGGCAGGTTGTTGGTGCCGAAGCGGCGCACGAGCAGCTGGTAGGCGAAGGCGGCCTCGTTGGACGTGCGTCCCGAGGTGTAGAACACCGCCTCGTCGGGACCGTCGAGGGCGCGCAGCTCCCTGGCGATGATCTCGAAGGCGGCGTCCCACCCGATCGGCACGTAGTGGTCGGAGCCGGCGGGCTTGTGCATCGGCTCGGTGAGCCTGCCCTGCTGGCCGAGCCAGTGATCGCTGCGAACGGCCAGCTCGCCCACCGGGTGGGCGGCGAAGAACTCCCGCCCGACCCTTCGCGTGGTGGCCTCCTCGGCGACCGCCTTGGCGCCGTTCTCGCAGAACTCGGCGGGGCTGCGGTGCTCGCCCTCGGGCCAGGCGCAGCCAGGGCAGTCGAAGCCGCGTTTCTGGTTGACCTGCAGCAAGGTCAGCGCGGTGCGGCCCACCCCCATCTGGCGGTAGGCCGTCTCCATCGCGTGCGCCACGGCGGGCAGCCCGCCGGCCCAGTCCTTGGGCGGGCGGACCCGCATGCCCTCGTCGCCGACGTCGTCGTGCGGCGCCTTTCGAACCACTGTCAGCCGATCCTGTCCTGCACCCACTCATGGAAGGCGCCGATGTGGTGCTCGCTCGGCACGAGCACGCCGCCCTTGGCGTACGTCCGCGAGCCCATGGCGGGCTGGCAGCGCTCGCACGCCTCGAAGTCCTGCTCGTTGACACGATGGAAGAGCTCCACGGACTTGTCCAGGTCCTTTCCGCTCGCCACCACGTCGGGAAGATAGAGCCAATCACACTCGACGACGGTCCTGTCGACCGCCAAGGGAAACATACGGTGCACGATCACGTGGTCGGGCACCAGGTTGATGAAGACCTGCGGCTTGATCGTGATCGCGTAGTAGCGCCGGTCCTGGTCCTCGCTCACGCCGGGGATGCGGTCGAGCCCCTCCGAGCCGTCCACGGTGAAGCCCCTGATCTCCTCGCCGAACTCCGCCCCGTGCCCGACGAAGTACTGCGCGGCGTAGCCGTCGGCGAACTCCGGCAGCACCTCCGTCAGCTCGGGGTGGATCGTGGCGCAGTGGTAGCACTCCATGAAGTTCTCGATGATGAGCTTCCAGTTGGCCTTCACGTCGTAGACGATCCTGCGGCCGACCTCGAGCCCCGCCACGTCGTAGTTGTCGATCAGATCGAGGGCGCCGAGCCGCTCGGTCACGGCGCCCAGCACGTCCTCCTCGAAGGAGGGAGGCTCATCGGCCAGGCAGACCCACACATAGCCGAGCCACTCCCGGACGTGCACGTTGATCAGGCCGTACTGGACGCGGTCGAGATCGGCCATCTTGGTGAGGTTGGGCGCGGCGACCAGCTTGCCGTCGAGGCCGTAGGTCCATGCGTGGTACATGCACTGGAAGGCGCGCGCGACCTCGCCCGACTCCTCGGTGCACAGCTGCGCGCCGCGGTGCCTGCAGACGTTGAAGAAGGCGCGCACCGACTTGTCGCGCGCCCTGGTGACCAGGATGCTCTCGCTGCCGACCTGGACCGTCTTGAACGAGCCGGGCTTGGGGAGGTCGGACGAGCGCACCACGCAGAACCACATCGCCTCGAAGATGTTCTTCTGCTCCCGCGCGAACAGCTCCTGGTCGGTGTAGTAGTGGCCGGGCAGGGTGGGGATCACGCTGGAGGTGGGGGCGGTGCTGGAGGTGGTCACGGGAGTACTCCTCTGATACGTGCCGGGTCAGTGGCCTCGGCGAATCCAGTCCTCGAGCTGCGGAGCCTCGGCTCCGATGCTCGTGTCGTCGCCGTGGCCGGTGTGGACCACCGTCTCGGCCGGCAAGGTGAGCAGCGTTCGGCTGATCGACGAGATGATCGTCGGGAAGTCGCTGAACGACCTGCCCGTCGCCCCGGGACCACCCTGGAAGAGCGTGTCGCCGGAGAACAGGACGCCCAGTTCGGGCACGTACAGGCAGACCGCGCCCGGAGCGTGCCCAGGGGTGTGAAGGACATGGACGGCGCTGTCGCCGACCCTGATGATCTGGCCGTTCGCCAGCGCCCGGTCGGGAGCGGCGACCGGGTGCGCGAGCTTCCACAGCACCGAGTCGTCGGGGTGCAGGAAGACCGGCGCGCCGGTGCGCGCCGCCAGCCGGGGAGCGGAGTTCACGTGGTCGTCGTGGGCGTGGGTGCACACGATGCCCACGAGCCTGCGGTCGCCGACGGCCTCGGCGATCGCGTCCGCGTCGTGGGCCGCGTCGATGACCAGCACCTGGTCGTCGTCGCCGAGGAGCCACACGTTGTTGTCGACGTCCCACGTCTGGCCGTCCAGGCTGAACGTCCCCGAGGTGACCAGGCGCTCGACGTACATCACAGCACCACCACCGAGCGCAGCACCTCGCCGTGGTGCATCTTGGCGAAGGCGTCCTCCACGTCGTCGAGGCCGATGGTCTCGGTGACGAAGGCGTCCAGGTCGAAGCGGCCCTGAAGGTAGAGCGAGATCAGCCTCGGGAAGTCACGGCTGGGCAGGCAGTCGCCGTACCAGCTCGACTTCAGCGCGCCGCCGCGGCCGAAGACGTCGAGGAGGGGCAGATCGAGTGTCATCTCCGGGGTCGGCACGCCCACGAGCACGGCGGTCCCCGCCAGGTCGCGCGCGTAGAACGCCTGCTTGAAGGTCTCGGGGCGGCCGACCGCGTCGATCACCACGTCGGCCCCGAACCCGCCGGTGAGCTCCCTGACGGCCTCGACGGGGTCGCTCTCCTTGGCGTTCACCGTGTGGGTCGCGCCGAAGTCGCGCGCCCAGGCGAGCTTACGATCGTCCACGTCCACCGCGATGATCGTGGTGGCCCCGACCAGCCGCGCGCCCGCGATGGCCGCGTTGCCCACGCCACCGCAGCCGATCACCGCGACCGAGTCGCCGCGGCTGACCGCGCCGGTGTTCACCGCGGCGCCGAGGCCCGCCATCACGCCGCAGCCGAGCAGCCCCGCCGCGGCCGGGCTGGCGGCGGGATCGACCTTGGTGCACTGCCCGGCCGCCACCAGCGTCTTCTCGGCGAACGCGCCGATCCCGAGCGCCGGGCTGAGCGGGGTGCCGTCCTTCAGCGTCATCTTCTGAACGGCGTTGTGCGTGGCGAAGCAGTACTGCGGGCGGCCCCGCAGGCAGGCGCGGCACGAACCGCACACCGCGCGCCAGTTGAGGATGACGAAGTCGCCCACGGCGACGTCCTTGACGTCGGGGCCGACGGCCTCCACGACGCCCGCCGCCTCGTGTCCGAGCAGGAAGGGGAAGTCGTCGCTGATGCCGCCCTCACGGTAGTGCAGGTCGGTGTGGCAGACGCCGCACGCCTGCACCTTCACCAGCGCCTCGCCTGGACCCGGGTCCGGAACCAGGATCGTCTCCAGGCTTACCGGCTTGCCCTTGCCCGTCGCGACCACGCCGCGTACTTCATGAGCCATGATTCACTCCTGTGTCAGCCGGCCTGGACCGGCGCGGTCTCCAAGTGGCGGCGCCAGCGGGTGAACAGCCTGACCTGGTTGACTCCCAGCACCGCGACAGGGCGGTCGCCCTGCCGGTAGACGGCGAGGAAGCTGTGGTCGGCGGGGTCACCCTCCTCCACGGTCACCGAGTCGGCATGCCTGGCGTGCCCGATGAACTGGATCTTGATGTCGAACTGATCGGACCAGAAATAGGCGGGGCGCGCGGGCTCGGGACGGGCGGTGCCGCCCGACAGCAGCGTCGCCGCCGCCACGGCGGCCCGCTGCCTGGCGCCCGTCCAGTGCTCGATCCTGTGGTGGCCGCCCTGAGCGGGGTCGAACCAGGCCGCGCAGTCGCCGACCGCGACGATGCCGGGCACGCAGGTGCCGCCGCCCTCGTCGCAGATCACACCGTCGCCGAGCTCGACGCCGCTTCCCTCCAGCCACGCGATGTTGGGGATCGCCCCGATCCCCACGACCACGACGTCGGCGGGCAGGTGGGTGCCGTCGGCCAGCCGTACGCCGTCCACTCTGCCCGTTCCCGTCAGCTCCGTGACGTATGCGCCGCGCACCAGGCGCACGCCCCGCCGCTCGTGCAGGGTGGCGATCGCCTCCGCCATCGAGTGACCGAGAACGCCCGCCAGCGGCGCGGTTCCCGACTCCACGAGCGTGACGTCCAGTCCGAGGTCTCTTGCGGTCGCGGCCACCTCGGCGCCGATGAAGCCGCCGCCGATCACGACCATCCGCCCGGCGCTGCCCAGGTCGCCCCTGAGGGCGCGGGCGTCGTCCAGCGTGCGCAGCGTGTGCACCCCCGCCAGCCCCCGCGAGCCCTGCAGCTCGCGGGCGGAGGCGCCGGTGGCGATCACGATGCCGTCAGCCCTGATCGAGGTGCCGTCGCTGAGCGTGACCTTGCGGCCCGCGGCGTCGAGCGCGGTCGCGGCCACGCCGAGCCGCCACTCGATGCCGAGTTCCTCGCCTTCGCCCTCCAGGGCGAGGTCGGCCTCCCCGATCGCGCCCTTGAGGAAGTCCTTGGACAGCGGCGGCCGGTCGTACGGGCGGTGGAGCTCCTCGCCCACGAGGACCAGCCTGCCCGCGTAGCCCTGGTTGCGCAGCGCCCTGGCGGTCAGGAGTCCGGCGAGCGAGGCGCCGACGACGCAGACGGTGTTCACGCCTGCCCCTTGAGCGAGACTCCAGGAGGCAGGTTCGGCTCCTCGTCGGAGGGCACGACGTAGATGACGTCGTCCTCGACGACCACCTGGTGGGTGCGGACGGGACGCTTGGCCGGAGGGGCGTCCACCTGGCCGGTGCGCAGATCGAACCGCGAGGCGTGCAGCGGGCATTCGATCTCGCAGCCCTCGAGCCAGCCATCGGCCAACGAGGCATCCTGGTGCGTGCAGGTGTCATCGATGGCGAGGAGCTCGCCGTCCTCGGTATGGAAGACGGCGATGGGCGGATCGGCCTCCACACGGAAGGCCTCACCCCGCGGCAGTGATGCAAGTGGGCACGCTGGGATCATCGTGTCACCCCTCGGTTTCGCAAAGAGAAACATCTCGCGCTATACGCAACAGGGTGCGGGTGTGGATTGCGGATGTCAAGACCGGTTTTGTGCAAGAGGTCCCTCTTGGCGTGGTCCGGCAGGCACCTTCCAGGGCATCAGGCGATGAGCCGAGCCCGGCCGCGCGCCGCCGGGCCGGTGCTCCGTTCCCCGCGTGGGCGATGATCCCGCTCAGGGCGCTGGGCGCGGCGCTCGTTACCGGCGGGGGCGGCCGTCCCGGTGAACTCGTTCGTCCGGTTCGCCGTCGACGGCCTCGACACCCCGCTCTCCGCCGCCCCGCCCGAACGCCTGGTGGCCGGTGGCCTCTACAGACGCGTGCGCGACCCCATGGACGTGGCGTTCCGCCCCTAACTCTCAGAACATCTCGTCCAGCAGCCGGTAGTAGCCGAGCAGCCGCTGGTCGACCTCCTCCAGCCCGTAGGCGGCGAGGAAGTCGTCCACGGCGGACGCGCCGAAGTCCTCGCTCAGATCGCGCAGCGCGATGGACAGGTCCAGGTAGCGGTCGGCCACGCCGAGCCCGCCCACGTCGATCAGCACGGGCCCGCCTGTCCTGGAGGCGAGCACGTTGCCGGGCGTGTAGTCGCCGTGCGCGACCACCAGGTCCTCCCGGGCGGGCCGCTCGGCGAGCAACCGGTCGTAGACCTGCTCCGGGGTCAGGTCCGCGTGGTCGTCGTCGAAGTCGTCCGGGTCCACCAGCCCCTCCCGCACGTGCTCGCGCGCGCGAGCCAGCCGTACGTCGAGCCCCTCGTCGAAGGGGCACTCCTCGATCGGTACGGCATGCAGCTCGCGCAGCGTCCGGCCCATGATCGTGCCGATGTCGGCCGGCGCCCTGCGTTCCAGGCTGGGCCGGCCCACATCGGCCAGCACCAGCACGTCCCCGTCGAAGGCGACGATGTCGGGGACCGCCATCCAGTGCTTCAGCCAGCGCAGCCGCTCGTACTCCACCTCGGCCACAGGCCCGTGCTTGACGTAGAAAACACCCGCGGCACTGCTCACCCGCAGCAGATGCCCGCTCATACCCTCATGATCATCCGACCAGACCGCATCGTCGCCGAACAGGTCGAGAACTCGTTCAGAAAACCGCATACCTGGTGAGGATATGCGGTGATCTTCAGGCCTGGCGGGTACCGAGTGCCGGGGTTCGATCAGGCGAGTGTGCGCACCACCGTGGTGAACAGGGCGGGCAGGCGCGCGGCCGCGGGAACGATGAGGCGGGCCGCGCGCGGCGTGCGGGCGACGCCGAGCAGCGCCTCGGTGAGCAGGCGATGGGTACGGGAGAGCCGCCGCCACGCGCGCTCGTAGTCCTGGGGGCGGTCTGCGGCCAGGCAGCCCACGAGTGCCCGCGCGGACAGGGCCGCCAGGCTGATGCCCTCGCCGGTGATGGCGTCGGTGTATCCGGCGGCGTCGCCGACGAGCAGGATCCGTCCCACGACCCTGCTCCGCACGCGCTGCCGCAGGGGTCCCGCCCCGCGCACCGGCGTCGCGGCCGGGCCGGTGAGCCTGCGCAGGAGGCCGGGGAAGGCGGCCAGATGCTCGTCGTAGCGGCGGCGTTCGGAGCTGAGGACCGCCACGCCCACCAGATCCTCGCCCACGGGGGTCACGTAGGCCTCCCCCTCCCCCGACCAGTGGACCTCCACGAAGTCGGACCATGGCGCGACGCGGTAGTGCCTGCGCAGGCCGTACCTGTGCGGCCGGGGATCCCGCAGGCCCAGCCGCAGCGACGCGCGCAGCGGCGAGTGCAGCCCGTCGGCGGCCACCAGCCAGCGGGCTCGCCAACCGCCCGCCTCCACCCCGTGCGCGTCCTGGCGGGCGCGCGTGATCCTGCCGGTCACCACGGGGACGCCCAGCTCGGCGGCGCGCGCGGACAGGGCAGCGTGCAGCTCGGTACGGCGCACGCCGCGACCCGGCGCGCCGCCGAACCCGGCCCGTGCGCGGGTCGCCGCGTGGACGTAGTCGATCCCGCGCAGCGGATGGCCGCCGACCTCCACGCCCATCGCCCGCAGGGCTGCGACGCCGCCGGGCATGAGTCCCTCGCCGCACGCCTTGTCGACGGGCGCGGCGCGCGGTTCGACGACCACGACGCTCATCCCCGCCATGGCGGCGTGGATCGCGGTCGCCAGCCCGGCGGGCCCGCCACCTGCCACGATGATGTCGATCACGTCGGGAGCGTGGCCAGGGCCGCGTTCTCGCAGCGGATCCGCACCGCCAGCAGGACGGCGTTCAACACGGTGAAGACCAGCGCGGTGATCCAGGCGGTGTGGACCAGCGGGAGCGCGACCCCCTCGACCACCACCGCCACGTAGTTGGGGTGACGCAGCCGGTCGAACCGGTACGGCCCGCCGCGTACCAGAGGCAGCCCCGGCACCACGATGACCTGGGTGTTCCAGCGCGGCCCGAGCGCCCGGACGCACCACCAGCGCAGCGCCTGGGCGGCCACCACGAGGACCAGCATCGGCCAGCCGAGCACGGGGATGAAGGGCCTGCCTGCCAGGTACACCTCCAGCAGGCAGCCGGCCAGCAGGCCGGTGTGCAGCGCCACCATCCACGGGTAGTGGCCCTGGCCGTAGACGCGCCCGCCGCGTTCCATGCTCCAGCGGGCGTTACGGCGTGCGACGACGAGCTCGGCGAGGCGTTCCACGCCCACGAGCAGAACGAGAAGCGGATACCACGGCATCGGCGGCTACCAGCGCAGCAGGACGAGCTCGGAGCAGAATCCGGGGCCCATCGCGATGAGCAGCCCGGCGGTACCGGGCCGCGGCGGACGGAGGCGCAGCGTATCGCGCAGCACGTGCAGCACGGAGGCCGACGACAGGTTGCCGTTGGCCGCGAGCGAGCGCCAGGTCAGCTCCAGCGCCTCCGGCGGCAGGTCCAGCGCGTCGGCCACCGCGTCCAGAACCTTCGGGCCGCCCGAGTGGCACACCCACGCCGTCACCTCGCCCGCGGTCAGGCCATGGTCGGCCAGGAACCCGTGCACGTCGTCGGCGAGGTAGGTGCGCACGACCTCGGGAACGCGGGCGTCGAGCACCACGCCGAAGCCGCTGTCCCTCACCTCCCATCCCATGACCTGCTCGGAGCCCGGATACAGGTGGCTTCGCGTCGCGACCACGCTCGGCCCGCTTCCCTCACGTCCCGACCCGCAGGCCACCACGGCGGCCGCGCCGTCGCCGAACAGCGAGCTGGCCACCAGGCTGGCAGTGGACGCGTCGCCGCGCTGCAGCGTCAGCGAGCACAGCTCGACCGAGAGCAGCACGGCGACGTGATCGGGCCAGCCGAGCAGGTAGTCGTGCAGCCGGGCGATCCCCGCCGCGCCCGCCACGCAGCCCAGCCCGAAGACGGGGATCCGCTTGATGTCGGGCCGCATCCCCAGCAGGCCCGCCACCCTGGCCTCCACCGAGGGGGCCGCCACGCCGGTGACCGAGGTGAACATGAAAAGGTCGACGTCCGCGGGCGAGAGCCCCGCCTCGTCCAACGCCGCGCCGACCGCCTCCGCGCCGAGCTCGACGGCGGTCGAGACGAACACGTCGTTGGCCGCGCCGAAGCCGTCCAGCTTGGCGTACTGGTCGAGAGGGAGGGCGAGATGACGTTGCTCGACCCTGGCCCCGGCGTGCAGCCGGTCCAGCAGGCGGCGGTCGGCCCCTTCGGGCAGGAACGTGCGCGCGGCCAGGTCGGTGAGTTCGCTCTGCGGGTAACGGTTGGGGGGCAGCACGCCGTGGACGGCTGCGATCCAGGTCATGGGGACCCCTCCGGTAGATGCTTGCCCGGGAGGCTGCCCTGGCCGATGGTTACTATGCCCATGAGACGGCATGGATTCGGCTGCCAATGATCGGCTGGTGCGACAGGCATTGAGCGCGGCGCGGGTGCTCAGGGGGCTGGCAGGCAGCTGTCATCCCGGCCCGACGGTCGCGGTCACCGTCCTGGTCACCGTGCTGGCCGTGGCGAGCGGGCGGGACGCCGCGGGATGCGCTCTGGTGGCGGCCGCCGTGCTGACCGGGCAGCTGTCGATCGGCTGGTGCAACGACGCGGTCGACGCCGACCGCGACGCGGCCGCGGGGCGGGCCGACAAGCCGATCGTGACAGGCGAGGTGAGCGCGCGGGCCGTACGAGCCGCGGCGGTGGTCGCGCTGGCGCTCTGCGTGCCGCTGTCGCTGGCCTCGGGCTGGGCGGCGGGGTCCGCGCACCTGGCGGGCGTCGGCGCGGCGTGGGCCTACGACCTCGGCGTCAAGGCCACCGTCCTGTCCTGGCTCCCGTACGCGGTGGGCTTCGGGGTGCTGCCCGCCTTCGTGACCCTCGGACTGCCCGGACGGCCGTGGCCCGCGTGGTGGGCCGTCTCGGCCGCCGCGCTGCTCGGTGTCGGCGCGCACCTGGCCAACGTGCTGCCCGACATCCAGGCCGACCTTGCCGCGGGAGTACGCGGCCTGCCGCAGCGTCTCGGGCGCGTCCTCGTCTCCGTGCTGGTCCCGCTGCCGTTGCTGGCGGCGACGGCGCTGCTCGCCTTCGGCCCGTACGGCGAGCCGGGCGCGGCCTCGTGGGGCGCGCTCGTCGCGGCGAGCGCCGTCGCGCTGGCGGGCCTGCTGCTGGGCGGTCGCGTCCCGAAGGCACCCTTCGCCGCCGCGATCGTGGTGGCCGCGATCGACGTCGCCCTCCTGGTCGCCAACGGCGCCGACCTCACCGCCTAGCACCCGCTCCTCTCATAGGTTCACTGCCCACCGGTTGCGGCTCAGTTCGCCGGCTCCGCCGAACCAGGCGCACTTCACCGGTGCCGACGGACCGGGGGGCGGCTCACCGGTCCCGGCGCGGGCTCAGGTTCACCGGTGCCGACGGACCCGGCCGCAACTCACCGATGCCGGCGCGGGCTGCCTGTGAGCCAGCGGCTGATCACGGCCCACGCCAGCGGGACCGGCACCGTCCCCGCGCCGAGACCCACCTCCACCAGCAGGTCGAACACCTCGGGCCGGCGCGCCGCCGTGGCGATCGCCGCGTCGATGAAGCCGGACGACTGCGCGGCGCGGGCGAGCAGGTCGGTCGTGCGCAGATGCCGTCCGAGCGCGCCCCGCAGGCCGCGCCGGTAGGCGGCCAGCGGATCGGTGGGAGCCGTGACCGCCGCCTCGCCCGCCAGCCTGCCCGACAGCAGCGCGTAGTAGATGCCTTCGCCGGTGAGCGGGTTGATGAGGGCGGCGGCGTCACCCGCGAGCAACACCCTGCCGGCGCCCGGACGAGGACGGCCAGGCGACAGCGGCAGGTGGTGGGCGCGCAGGTCGCGTGCGGGCAGGCACGGAAGCAGCTCGGCGAGCCTGCCGTGCAGGACCTGCCTGCCCGGCAGGCCGGTCGCGCGCAGCTTCGGCAGCAGCATGCCGAAGCCCACGTTGGCGGTGCCGTCCCCGACGGGGAACACCCACGCGTAGGCCGGCCAGCCGGCCCGCTGCATGGCGATGAGCTGGGCGTCGTCGGAGTCGGGCATGTCCGCGTAGCCGCGCACCGCGATCGCGGTGTGCCTGTCCGGCGCCGGCGGCGCGCCGATCAGGCGGCGCACGGTGGAGTGAGCGCCGTCCGCCGCGACGATCGTGCGGGCGCGCACCTCGCCGTCGATGAGGACCTCGCCATCGCGGGCGGCCAGCGACCGGACGCGGTGGCGGCGTACCTCGACTCCTCGGGCGCGGGCGGCCTCGACGAGGCGGGCGTCGAACACCAGCCGGGGCACCACGTGGTTGGGGCGGGCGACCGTGGCCGAGACGCGCACGCCGCCGGGCGAGACCACTGACAGGCGCTGTGTCGGCCGGTAGTCGGCGATGAGATCGGGAAGGCCGAGCAGGGCCAGCTCGTCCCTGCCGTGTGCCGCGATGCCGTCGCCGCACGCCTTGTCGCGGGGGAAGTCGTCCCTGTCGAGAAGCAGGACGCGCGCGCCGGGATCGAGCTGCTTGGCGCGCAGGGCCGCCGCCGAGCCTGCGGGCCCTCCGCCGACGACCACCACGTCCCAGACGGTTGTCATCCAGGACACCTGCCACGCCGCGGTCTCGCCGAAACCCGTCAACGCCGATCGACGAGGACATCGCGGCCATCCCATCCCGACAACCCGCGAACACCACCGACAACGGCACCACAGGCAACAGGTCCCAGCAACCTGTCAACGCCTACCGACAGGGCACCACAACCAACCCATCCCTGGTAACCGCGAACACCCACCGACAACGGCACCACAGCCGTCCCATACCGGGTAACCCGCGAACACCGGCCGGCGGAGGCATCGCGGCCCGTCACGTCGTAGCCTTGCCGGCATGACGGAGCTGGTCGGCCGCTGGCGTTCGGCGAACGGGACGGCGGGGGTGCTGTTCGGCGACGAGGTCGTCTTCTCAGCCGACGGCACGGGCGAGCTGCGCCACCACTCGGCCCTTCACGGCGAGGACACGCTGACCTTCCGCTGGCGGATGGAGGGCGAGGCCGTCCTGCGGCTCCGCCTGATCGACGACGAGGAGGACCAGGACGAGGACGACCTGGTGGCGGTGGAGTTCCGCGCGCACGACTCCGACGCCGGCCGTCACGTGGTGCTGGCCGAGGTGGGGCGGGACGGCTTCTGGCTCTGCCTGGACCCGCTGGAACGGGTGAGGAGCTAGCGAGCGCTCCGGCCTCCTCCGGCGGCCCAGGCCAAACGGTCACCCGACCGACGACCAGCCCAGGCCAGACCGTCACCCGACCGACGACCAGCCCAGGCCAGACCGTCACCCGATCGATGACTGCCGAAGCCAGGCGGTCACTCGGTGGTCGGGCCGGTCGCGGCGAGCGCGTGGAGCAGGTGGCGTACGTGGGGGCTCGGCGGTCCCGGCTTCACGGCGAGCGAGGTGACGAGCACGGGTTCGGCCAGCGGCCGCATGGCCACCATGGGGAAGGCGGGCAGGCCCGACACCTCGTAGAAGACCGTCCACGACGGAGGACCTGACGCGATCGAGACAAGGGTCTCCTGGAAGTCGGTGAACGGCGGCCCGAGGCACACCTCGACGCCCGCCGCCCGGAACGCGTCCATGACCAGGTCGTGGAACGGCGGGTTGTTCTCGCGCGGGGCGAGCCGTACCGGCAGCCCTGCCAGTTGCTCCAGGCGCAGCACCGGCTCGTCCGCCAGCCGGTGGTCGGCCGGCAGCGCCGCGTACAGAGGGTCGGTCCACACGGGCAGCAGCTCCAGCTCGGGAGCGGCGGTCAGCGCCCGCACGAGCGCGGCGTCCAGCTCGCCGGACCGCACGGCGGCCAGCCGGTCGGCCAGGCTCAGCCGCCGCAGTCTGACCTGGAGCCGGGGCGCCACGGTGGCCAGCTCGCCCAGCATGCGATAGATGCGGTCGCCTGGTGCGTTCACCGCGCCGAGCCGCAGCACGCCGTCGTCGCCCGACCTGATGTCGGCGGCCACCCTGAGTGTCCTGTCGGCCGCCGCCAGAACGGCGCGGGCCTCGGGCAGCAGCCGCTCGCCTGCGGCCGACAGGTGCACGTGCCGGGTGGTGCGGTCGAACAACGCCACGCCCAGCTCGCGTTCCAGGCGGCGGACCTGCTGGCTGACCGCCGACTGGACGATGTGCAACCGCTCGGCGGCGCGGCCGAACCCGCTCTCTTCAGCCACGGCCACGAAGTACTGCAGTTGCCGGAGTTCCATCGCCCTCCCCCGTTCATCACGACGGCTGATTACTGGAGGCGACAACTGCTTCTGGTTCACCGCTTCTTCCCGGACTCGAATGGAATCCGATCTTTGAAGGAGCTGACATGTCGCATTCCCTTGCCGACCCCGCCACACGCGGGCAGATCGGCACGCTCTCGACCGCGCTGCGGCTGGGAGCGCTGTTCGGGCCCTCGGTCTTCGGGGTGACGGCCGCGGGCGTCGCCCTGCCCGAGGTCGCGGCCGCGCTGAGATCCGGGCCCGCGGCCGTGGCCTGGGTGATCACCGCTCACGCGCTCGCGCTCGGCGTCGGCACCGCCGTGTTCGGCCGGATCGCCGACACGCGGGGCATCAGGACGGCGCTGCTGGCGGGCGCGGCGGTGCTGGGCGCAGGCGCGTTCGTCTGCGTCGTGGCCCCCGGCTTGGGCGCGCTGGTCGCGGGACGGCTCGTGCTGGCCACGGGCTCGGGCGCGATGGCTGCGGCAGGGGTGGCCCTGCTCGCGGGCGTGGAGCCGGAGCGGCGGCCCAGGGTGCTCGCCGGCTACGGCATGGTCATGGCGACGTTCGCGGCGGGGGCGACGCTGGTCGGCGGGGTGGTGACGACCTGGCTGAGCTGGCGTGTCACGCTCGTGCTTCCCGTGCTGTCGCTGCCGGCCGTACCGGCCTGCCTGCCCCTGGTACGGCGGGCGGGCTCGCGCGGGCCGCTCGACGTGACAGGAGCCGCCCTTCTCACTGTCACGGTGAGCACGCTGCTGGTGCTGATACAGGGACGGAGCCTGCGGCTGGAAGCGCCCGTCGTCGCGGCGCTGGCAGTCGTGGCGGTCGCCGCCGCCGGGGCCCTGGCGTGGTGGACCCGCGGCAGGCCCGAGGGCTTCCTCCCCCATACGGTGATCGCCTCGGGCGCGTTCTGGGTGGCGGTCGCCATCGGGGTGGGCGTCTTCGGCGGGCTGTTCGCCACCATGTACGCGGTGCCGCAGATCCTGACCGGCGCCCACGGCTGGAGCGTGCTCGCCGTCGGCGCCGCGCTGCTGCCGGGCGCGGCCGTGGGGGCGTTGCTCTCCCGCAGGGCCGGCCTGCTCGATGCCGGCAAGGCCCGCGGACTGCTGGTCGGCACGGCGCTGGCCGCCGGGGTCGCCCTGGCAGCGGCGGCGGTGACGGGAGCGGCGGGCGGGTGGCTGCTCGTGGCCGCCGCCTCGCTCTCGCTGGCCGCGTTCGCTGTCACGCAGGTCGTGCTGACCGGCGAGATGTCGGCCAGGCTCGCTCCGCAGGCCCGCGGGATGGGGATGGGCCTGCTGAACCTCGCCTTCTTCGTCGGCGGCGCCGCGGGGTCGGCGCTGACGGGCGCGCTGTCCGGTCCGTTGGGACTGGTGCGGACACTGGCCGTGGTCGCCGTCTTCCCGCTGGCCGCCGCCACGGTGGCCTTCACTACCCGGCGCTGACCAACCCGCTGCGACGCGATGTGGGAACCTCGGCGGCTTGGTCACAGGGAGCGGGCGCGAGACCCTGGCGGCGCGGGCGCGAAGGCCCGGATGCGAGACCTCGGCGGCGCGGGAGCCGGGTCTGTCAGACCGCAGCGGCGCGGGAGCCGGGTCCGTCAGACCTCGGCGGTGTGGTCCACGGGCCCGGCGCCCAGCGCCCGTACGTTGCCGAGGATCTTGCCCAGGGCCGAGACCAGGTGGTCGCGTTCGACTCCGGTGAGGCCCTCGGTGATCCGCCGTTCGAGCTCAGCACGCTCCGTCAGGACGGGCTCGCGCAGCGCGCGGCCCTTCTCGGTGAGGTGGAGCCTGACCAGCCGGTTGTCGGCGGTGTCCCGGCGGCGTACCAGCAGGTCGGCGGCGGTCATGCGGGTGGCCATCTTGACGATGGTCGGTGTGGTGACGTTCAGCGCGGCGGCGAGCTCGCCGGGGGTCCGTCCGTCGCGCTCCCACAGCGCGGCCAGCACCAGGTTCTGACCCAGGTGGAGCCCGTGCCTGCGCATGCTCTCCTCGGCCACGGCGCGCAGCGCCTTGTGGGTCATGGTCATCAGGTCAAGGATCTCGGTCACGCTCTCAGGGTAGCTTGACGGCAAATGATTAGCCGTCTATCGTTTTTCGTTAGACGGCTAATCAAGGAGTGATCGCGATGAGAATCGGGCTTGGCACCATGGGCATGGGCGGCTCGTACGGCCCCGCCGACGAGCGGGAATCCGTCAACGCCATCCACACCGCACTGGACCTCGGCGTCACCCTCCTCGACACCGCCGACTTCTACGGCGGCGGCGTCAGCGAGGAGATCGTCGGCAGGGCGGTCAAAGGCAGGCGGGCGCAGGCCGTACTCGCCACCAAGACCGGCAGCGTGCGCACGCCGGAGGGGATGCGCGTCGACGGCAGCCCCGCCCACCTCAGGCGGGCCGTCGAAGGCTCGCTGACCAGGCTCGGCACCGACCACGTCGACCTGTACTACCTGGCAAGGGTGGATCCGCGGGTGCCGATCGAGGAGAGCGTCGGCGCGATGGCCGAACTGGTCACCGAGGGGAAGGTGCGAGAGATCGGGCTGTGCGAGGCGAGTGCGGCCACCGTGCGACGGGCGCACGCGGTCCACCCGATCGCCGCGCTGCAGACGGAGTACTCGCTGTGGGAGCGGCACGTCGAGGCCCAGATCCTGCCCACGCTGCGCGAGCTGGGCGTGCGGCTGGTCGCCTACCGGCCGCTCGGCAGCGGCTTCCTCGGCGGCTCGTTCACCGGCCCCGACGAGCTGTCCGAAGGCGACTTCCGCCGCGCCGACCCGCGCTTCCAGGGCGAGAACGTCACCCGCAACCGGGCCCTGGCCGGCACGGTCGCCGAGCTGGCAGCCGCGAAGGGCGTCACGCCCGCCCAGCTCGCGCTGGCCTGGGTGCTGTCGCGCGGCGACGACGTCGCGACGATCCCCGGCACCACCCGCGCCGCCCGCGTCAAGGAGAACGCGGCCGCCGCGGACCTCACCCTCACCGAGCGGGAGCTGGCGACGCTCGACGCCCTGGGCGGCGCCGCGGGTGAGCGTTATCCCGCGTTCCTCATGACGACCATCGACCGCTGACGGCGTGGTCACGGCGCGGACAGCGCCACCATGACCGCCCAACCGATGTAGACGGCGTTGACCACCAGCCGCGCCGCGACGCCGACCGGCCGGTCCAGCAGCCGCGGCCGATCCCGGCGCGCGTGCCGTAGCGCGTCGAGGTGCGAGGCGAGGTAGGCGGTGATGAGCGCTCCCGCGGCCCATCCCCCCGCCGCCCCGCCTCCCGGGACGAGGAGCACCGCGCCCACGACGATCTCCGCCGCCCCGCTGCAGGCGACGGCCGCGCCCGCCCAGGGGAACCAGGCGGGGACCAGGGTGCGGAAGTACCCGGGGAATATGAGGTGCGAGACCCCCGTGACGACCAGGAAGAGCGCCAGTGCGATGGCGGCAATATCGTGCATGACGCGATGCTGACCCGCGCGCCCTCACGGACGCTTGAACAGAACGATCGCCGGCTGGTGTTCGCCTCCGGCGGGCTGACCGTGTTCGCGGAGGACGGGCCCGCGAGCGTCGCCCGCCACCTGCATCCCGCGTGGAAGGTGGTGCTGCCCGACCGGGGACCCGCCGAGGCGGGGCGGATCTCGGCCGCGGGGCTGCTCGTGCCGCCCCAGCTCGCTCACACCGCCGCCGTCACCTCCGCCTACACGGCGCTGTTCGTCGATCCGTGGCTGCTGCCGCCGTCCCGCCCGGAAGTGGCGGCGCTGGACGCGCGGGCCGTACGGCGGGTGCGGGCCGCCATGGCCGCCGGCGCCGACGCGGCCATGGCCGAGCTCGGCGCGCTCGTGGGAGTGGGTGCCGCTCTCGACCCGAGGGTGGCCCACGCGCTGGAGCGGGCGGCCGACCTGGCGTCTCTCGACTCCATCGCCGCGGAGGTGGGGCTGTCGGCCCCGCGGCTGCGCGCCCTGGTCCGCGAGTCCGTCGGCATCCCGCTCGTACGGCTGCGGCAGTGGGCACGGCTGCGGACGGCGGTCGCCCACCTCGGCCGCTCGTCGGTGGCCTCCGCCGCGGCGATGGCGGGATTCGCCGACCAGGCCCACCTCACCCGCACCTCTCGCGCCTTCCTGGGCCGCACCCCGGTCTCGCTCCGAACCACGTGACGGGAGCGTGCCGGGCGGCGCAGGGAAACGCGTCCGCAAGAGGTCTTGACGCTTTTCCGATCGAGTTATGTCCTATGTCTTAGGTCCTCGATTGGAGACGACATGAACCGCCGCCGGCTGCTCGGCCTCATGGGAGCCCTCCCCTTCGTCCCCGCCCTCCGCCCCGAGACGAGCCTGCCCATCGTCGAGTCGGGCACGGCCAGAGCCGCCGTCATCGCCCCGCCCGCCGCGCAGGCCGCCGCCGACGAGCTGGTCTCCTACATCGAGCGCGCCACCGGCGTGCGCCTGCCCCGTACGGCCTCGCCGGGGCTCACGCCGATCCACGTGGGCTCGCCAGGACCAGATCCCGCCGTGCCGGGACTGATCCGAGGACTCGACCCCGACGGGTTCGTGATCAGGCTCTACCGCGACACGGTCACCGTCGTCGGCCCCAGCGCGACGGGCACCGCCAACGGGGTGCGCGAGTTCCTCGAGCGCTACGCCGGGGTGCGGTGGCTGATGCCGGGCCCCGACGGCGACGACGTGCCGGCCCTGGCGACGCTACGGGTCCCCCTGGTCCAGGTGCGCGAGCAGCCGGCCTTCGCCCAGCACTCGCTCAGCCCGCTGCGCGACGCCAGATACCCGCTGCAGCAACAATGGGCGCAGCGCAACAGGATGCAGGGCGTCACCACCGAACCCATCGCCTTCCACCACAACCTGCACAGCCTGTTCCCCGTCGAGAGGTACGGCCAGACCCACCCCGAGTACTATCCGGGCGGCAGACCGCCCGCGCCGGGAAAGCTGACCGGCTGGCAGCCCGCCTTCTCCGTGCCCGGCACCATCGACGCGGCCGTCACCGGCATCCTCGAGTACTTCGCCGCCAACCCCGCGGCCCGATCCTTCTCCCTGGGCGTCAACGACGGCGAGGGCTTCGCCGAGGCCGACCCCGTGCCCGCCTACTACGCCTGGGTCAACGAGGTCGTCCGGCGCGTGCTGGTCCACCATCCGGGAAAGGACTTCGGCCTGCTCGCCTACCGCAGGCTGGAGACGCCGCCCGCCTTCCCGCTCCACCCCCACGTGGTGCCGTTCCTGACGCAGGACAGGTACGCCTGGGTCGACCCTGCGGTCCAGGAGGCAGGGCACGCGCTGACCGAGCGGTGGCTCGCGGTCTGCTCGCGGCTCGGCTTCTACGACTACCTGTACGGCGCGCCGTACCTGTTACCCCGGATGTTCTCCCGCCGCTACGCCGAGACCATCAGGTACGCCAAGGCGAAGGGCGTCGTCGCCCACTACGCCGAGCTGTATCCCAACTGGGGCGAGGGCCCCAAACCCTGGATCACCGCCAAGCTGCTGTGGAACGCGGACGCCGACGTCGACCGGCTCCACCGCGAGTGGTGCGAGCGCGCGGTCGGCACCGCCGCGGCCGACGACCTGTCCGCCTACTTCGGCCTGTGGGAGCGCTTCTGGGCCGAACGGGTGCCCGGATCGGCATGGTTCCTGCCGGAGGCGACTTACCAGACCTTCAACCTGCCGCAGTACCTCGACCTGGTGGAGGAGTCCGACCTGACCCGCAGCCGGGCCCTGCTCGACTCCGTCGTCTCCAGGACGGCCACGCCCGCGCAGCGCGCCAGGGCGACGATCATGAGGAGGGCCTTCGAGTTCTACGAGGCGTCCGCGCTCAGCTATCCCCGCCCCGTCGACGCCCCCGACGGTCAGGCCGCCGCCCTCGCGCTGCTCCAGCACGGCGTCGACACCTTCCAGCGCCGCCTCGACCTGGCCGCCCGTCGGCAGGCGCTGATCAAGGAGTTCGCCACCGATCCCGTGCTCGTGCTGCAGATGAACCCCGGCTCCTACCCCAACCTGACCTGGACAGGGTGGAACCCGGGCGAGTACTGGACCCTGGTGGACCACCTTCGGGTCCACGAGCCGGTCGGTGGCCCCGTCACCGACCGGGCCCGCGCCCTCGCCGCCGACCACCCCTACGCGGCCCTCATCCTGCGCGGGGTGTCGGCCGTCTCCCTCGTGGCCAACCCGTCGTTCGAGGCCGGGCTCGCCCCGTGGGAACTGCTCGACCGCTCCAACGGCACCCGCGCCATCTCCCGCCCGCCCGGCGAGGCGGTGCTGCGGGTGACGGGCCACGGCTGGGGCGGGCCCAGCCAGGTCATCGACATCGACCCCGGCCTGGCGCGGCTCACCGCCGTCCACCGGACCCCGTCAGGCACGTCGGCGTCGGTGCAGCTCGCGCTCGACCTGCTGGAACAGAACGGCACGCCGATCCCGAACAGCTCGGTCCGCTCGCCCGTCATCGCCCTGGATCCGTCGGGGACGTGGACGCCGCTGCGGCTGGACTGCGAGATCCCCTCCACGGCCCGCGGCAAGGAGGTCGGCAGGGTGCGGCTCATCTTCCTGGTGGACAGCGCCACCGACGTCACCGTGGACTTCGACGACGTCACCCTCCGCACCATGGCCAAACCCCCTGCGGGACAGGGCGGCTACGCGGGCGGGCCGTCCGTCGAGGTGGCGGCGAGCAGCACGGTGTAGCCGGTCACGGGGCCACCCGGCCGCTCAAAGTCCTGCACGGCGAGCGGCAGGCCCGTGCCCTGGTCGATGATGACCCTGCTGCTGCTCGTGGCGCCCTCCCATACCTCTCCGTCACGGATGAAGGCCTGTCCCGTACGGCCGTGCGGATCGCGGGCCTCCCCCTGCGACGTGACGCCCGGCAGGTCGGCCATGACCCGGTAGACGGCCGCCCGCACCTGGGGCGAGACGGGCCCTTCGGGCTGGAAGAGCACGGTCAGCGCGGCCGCCCAGACCTGGGCGGTCTCGTCCTCGATCGGCCCGCCGAGCCCGCCGGAGCGCGTCCAGGTCAGCAGCTGCTCCCTGAGCGCCGCCGGGTCGGCCGACAGCCTGGTGACGTCGAGACCGGGATGAGAGCGCGCGTACCCGCCCAGCGGCCCGGTCCGCTCCTTCGCGGGGCGCGTGTCGACCTCGCGGCACTCCGTCGCGAGATCGGGCCGCTCCTTGCCGTCGATGTGTCCGGCTCGTCGAGCGACCGCAGGACCACGTCCGCGTCCTCCATCACGCCGTGGGCATCAGGTGGTGCCGCCATGGCGCTCCTTTCGGTACGACGGTCGCCTGTTGTTCACCGTTGGCCGGATCCTCTTCACGCGCTCCCGCCGAACGTGGTCAGCGGGAGCGGAGGAAGGTGAGGGCGGCCAGCACCCTGCGGTGGTCGTCGGCGTCGGGCCCGAGGTCGAGCTTGAGGTAGACGCTGGTGACGTGTTTGGCCACGGCGGCCTCCGACACGTGCAGCCGCTGGGCGATCGCGCTGTTCGAGCGGCCCTCGGCCACGAGCGCGAGCACCTCGCGTTCGCGGGGCGACAGCGCTTCGAGCGGGTCGTGCGCGCGACGGTGGACGAGCAGCTGGTGGATCACGTCGGGGTCGATGACCGTGCCGCCCGCCGCGACCGCGCGGGCGTCCTCGACGAACTGGGCGATCGCGCCGATCCTGTCCTTGAGCAGGTAGCCGATGCCGCGCGTGCCCGCCTGCATGAGCTCGCCCGCCGCGGCCTCCTCGACGACCTGCGACAGGACCAGGACGCCGAGGCCCGGGTGGTCGCGGCGCAGTGCGATGGCCGCCCGCAGCCCCTCGTCGCGGAAGGTCGGCGGCATGCGCACGTCGACGACCACGAGATCGGGCACCTCGCGGCCGACGGCGTGCACCAGCTCGACGGCGCTGCCGACGGCGGCGACCACCTCGTGGCCGAACCTGGCGAAGATCCCGCTGAGCCCCTCCCTGAGGAGAACCGAGTCTTCGGCGATCATCAGTCGCACGGGATGCCCACTCTGAGCATCGTCGGCCCTCCAGGCGGGCTGCTGAGCGACAGCGTCCCGTCGAGGACGCCGATCCTGTCGGCCAGCCCGCTGATCCCGCTGCCCAGCGAGGGATCGGCGCCGCCGACGCCGTCGTCGGTCACCTCGATGACGAGCCGCCCGCCCGCCAGCGCGGCGCTGATGGCGGCCTTCCGCGCGTCGCTGTGTCTGATCACGTTGGTGAGGGCCTCCGAGACGCAGAAGTAGGCCGCCGCCTCCACCCCTGGCGGCGGCCGGTACGGCAGGTCGAGGTCGAGCGTCACAGGGACGGGACAGTGGCGGGCCAGCTCGGCGACCGCGACGCCGAGCCCCCTGTCGGTGAGCGCGGGCGGATGCATACCTCTGATGACCTTGCGCAGCTCGTCCAGCGCGGCCTGGGTGTGCCCGTAGGCCAGATCGATGGCCTTCGCCGTGCCTGCGGGGTCGCTCGCGACGTCGAGCCGCGCGAGGCCGAGTTGCATGAGCACGGCGGTGAGCCGGTGCTGGGCGCCGTCGTGCAGGTCCCGCTCGATGCGCCGCCGTTCGGCCTCGAACGCGTCGACCAGCCTGGCCCTCGACCTGGTCAGCTCGATCATCCGCGCCTCGGCGGGCGCGGTGAGCAGGCTGCGCGCCAGCGCCCCCTGCGCCGCGGCGAGCAGCGTGAACAGGTAGGCGCACCCGGCCAGCCAGACCAGAGTGACGAGGGCGCTGAGCCCGGCCGCCTGCCACGCGGCGGGAAGCCATCCGGCCACCCAGGAATGGAATCTCTCGACGAGCGAGACGACCGTCACCGCGGCCAGCACGATGGCCAGGACGTCGACCACGGGCAGGATCGTCACCCACAGCAGCCCGTAGCCGATCTCCCGCCAGAGGAAGGCCGGCGACTTCGGGTACGGCGCGGACGCCTTGACCGGATCGATCAGCCTCAGCCGCCTGCGTTCCATGGCCGCGATCGGGCCGCTCAGCGCTCCCGCGACGGCCAGCAGGATGGTCGTCCCCACCACCACGGCCGTCTGCCGCCCAAGGAATGACAGGTAAGCCACACCGGCGACGCCCGGCAGCCCGGTCAGCAGGTAGGCGAGCGCTCGCCATGGCCACGGCGACCCGAGGAACCGCAGCGGGTTTCCTCGGATCGCCTGCCATGGGGTCGTGGCTCGTCTCATCAGCCCTTGATCGTCCTGGTGACCTTGCCCCTGGCGTCCAAGAACTGGATCTGCGGGTCGCCCTTCTCGTCGACGCGCACGACGATGCGCGGCTTGCCCTTGCCGTCGGCGAGCGTCAGACCCACCGACTTGTCCGGATTCTTGCCGAAGAAGGCCCGTTTTGGACTGGGGTACTTCTTCTCCAGCTCCGCCATCGCCTGGTCCCGCTCGGGGCCAGGCGGCATCTGCTGGATCTTCGTGTACTCCTCGAACATGCCGGAGAGAGGCGTGTCGGGCCGATCCTGAACCGTCAGGCCGACGCCGCGCCTGCCCTGGTCCTCCGCGTACCTCAGGACCAGGGTCTGGTCCTGCTTGTACTGGTCGAAGGCCAGTTGCCCACCCGCCCCCGGCTTCCCGTCGACGACACTGCTGTCGACGCCCATGCCGCCCGCCTCGTCGCCTTCGGCGTTGTAGAAGATCATTCCGGCCCGTTGTCCCGCGTTGCCCAGGTCGACGCCGTCCACGACGGCCGCGGGCGACCTCACCTTGTTGGTCAGCACCAGACGTGGCTTGCCATGCGGTTCGACCACGTTGATCCGCTGGACGTCTATCTCCTCGAATGTCGCCTTGCCGCCGCCCTTGGCGCCGTTCTGGGCGACGGCCGGCCCGCCGCCGCCGATGACCACACCGAGCGCCACTGCTGCCACCACCGCGCCGACCGCGCGGGCCCGCGGCCACATTGTCCTTCTGTCCATGCCTTCGATGATCGTAGTCGGCTTCGTGGCAGGCAGTGGGGCTGGTTACCGATCACCGGTAGAGGTTTCTCTACCTCGCGCGGTGGGACTCGACGGTGGATCGGCATCGGCCGGGCGGGCGCCCGGCCCCGTCATCCCGGCTTGCGGGCCTCGATGAGGACGCGTGAGGAGTGGGCGACGAACGGGCCCTCCTCCTCGATCAACTCGTGCAGGTCGCGCAGCCTGTCGCGGTAGGCGTCGACGGTGAAGCCCGGGACGATCCAGATCACCTTGCGCAGGAAGTAGACGACCGCGCCGATGTCGGAGAACTCCATCCGCAGCCGCTCCATGCGCACGTCGGCGAGTTCGAGACCGGCGGCGACCGCGTCGGCGCTCTCGATGTCGGGATGCCGTCCGTCCCTCTCCTCGGGCTGCGGGCCGAGGAAGTACTCGCTCACCCCGAAGACGCTGCCGGGCCCGACGTGCTGGGCGAAGTACGTGCCACCTGGCCTGAGGACCCTCGCGATCTCCCGCCACCAGACGGTCACGGGATGGCGGCTGATCACCAGGTCGAACGCTTCGTCGGCGAACGGCAGCGGCGGCTCGTCGGGGTCGGCGACGACGACCGCGCCCAGCGGGTGCAGCAGGCGGGTCGCCTTGACGACGTTCGGCGGCCACGACTCGGTGGCGACCATCGTCGGCGGCAGTTTCGCCGCTCCGGCCAGGACCTCGCCTCCGCCGGTCTGGATGTCGAGCGCGGCCGTGGCCCTGGCGAGCCGGTCGCTCATCAGGCGCTGGTATCCCCATGACGGGCGCTGCTCGGTGGCGCGCCCGTCGAGCCAGGAGAAGTCCCAACCCTCGACCGGCACGGCGTTCGCCTCGGCCACCAGGTCATCGAACGATCGTGTCATCTGCCGATCCTCACACGCCCCGGAAGGCCGGCGGAACAGCGGCCCGCACGCCCGCGGGCCGTCGCCGCGGATCCGTCGCCGCCCACGGATCCGTGGCCGCCCGCGTACCTGTCGTCGGCCGCGGGCCCCTCGGGTGACGGCGAAGGCGGCGGGCCGCTCGGGTGACGGCGAAGGCGGCGGACGACCGCCTTGACAAGATTCGCCGGATGGGCCTCTAATGACCTTCATGTCGCGTGCCACCGGCCCGGAGGACGGCGGTGGCATGGAGGCGCCGTATCAGGGGGATGATGTCGTGGCTTCTCAGCTCACAGGACGCGGCTGACCGCGTAGCGCTTCCGCGCCCTCCCCTGCGCCGCCGTTCCCGACGGCCTTCTTTCCTGTCGAGGCGTCTTTCCATGTCGACGCGCCGACGTTTCGTGCCCTGACGGGCTTTCTCCCTTCTTCTCTTCTTCTCGTCCACGCCTGGAGCAGACACAAGCATGACCAATGACTTCAACCAGCAGATCATCGACGAGTTCCGCGCCAACTCCGGCCAGGTCGCCATGTTCGACGGAGGCAGGCTGCTCCTGCTGACGACGAAGGGGGCCAGGACCGGCGCGAGCCGTACGACCCCTGTCGGCTACCTGCCCGACGGCGACCGGCTGCTGGTCATCGCCTCCGCCATGGGGGCGCCCGTTCACCCGGGTTGGTACCACAACCTGGTCGCCCACCCGCGCGTCACCGTCGAGGACGGGAGCTTCACCTACGAGGCGGACGCGGTGGTGCTGGAGGGCGAGGAGCGGGACAGGCTGTTCGCCCGCGCCGTGGAGGCGGACCCCGGATGGGGGGACTACCAGGCCAGGACGAGCAGGCTCATCCCGGTCGTCGCACTCCACCCCATCCACGGCGGGCCGCCCGCGGGTCCGATGGGCGAGGCGCTCAAGACGATTCACGGCGCGTTCCGCAGGGAGCTCGCGCTGATCCGCAAGGAGATCGCCGCGTCGGGGCCGGGGATCGGGGCGCAGCTGCGCGTCAACTGCCTGACCCTGTGCCAGGGGCTGCACCATCATCACTCCAACGAGGACGGCATGATGTTCCCCTCGCTGGAGGAGCGTCACCCCGAGCTCGCCCCCGCCATGAAGCGGCTGCGCGACGAGCACGAGGTGGTCGCGCGGTTGCTGGCCAGGCTGCAGGCCCTTCTCGCGGGCGACGAACTCGACCACGCCGCCCTCGTCGCCGAGGTCGACCTGCTCACCACGGAGCTCGAGGCTCACCTCGACTACGAGGAGGAGCAGCTGGTCGCGATCCTGAACGGCGTCGCCCGCTGAACCGGAAGGCCGCTTCCCCCTGTCGGGAAGCGGCCTCACCGTGATCAGCCGGCGGACCTCAGGGGGCGGAAGAACTCCCGCAGTTCCCTTGCCACCTGCTCGGGCTCCTCGTGCGCCATGAAGTGGCCCCCGCGCCGGGGGACGCTCCAGTGGCGCAGGTCGGCGAAGATGCGCTCGGCGAGACTCCTGGGGAAGTTCGCGAACGCCGGCTCATGGCTCAGCGTGACGGCGGCGGGCACACCGATCGTGGGAACCGGCCGGTTGTTGGCGTAGTCGTAGTACTGCCTGAAGGACGAGCCGATGGTGCCGGTCACCCAGTAGAGGGTCGCCACCGTCAGGATCGTGTCCTTGTCCCAGCTCTTCTCCAGGTCGCCGTCGCAGTCACTCCAGTCGCGGTACTTGTCGACGATCCAGGCCACCAGACCGGCGGGAGAGTCCATGAGGGCCGCGGCGATCGTGTCGGGCCTGGTGCACATGATCTCGCTGTAGCCCTGGTCGGTGACGTCGTAGGCGTCGAGCGCGTCGAGGAACGTCCGCTCCTCCGGGGTCGCCGGGTTCTCCCCGAAGTTGCTCGTCACCACCGCGGAGGTGATGTGGACGCCGGCGACCTCCCCCGGGTAGAGGGCGCCGAGCCACTGCGTCACCCCTCCCCCGATGTCGCCCCCGAAGGCGCCGAAGCGCCGGTAGCCGAGGGTCTCCGTCATGAGCGTGTGCCAGGTCCGCGCGACGCCCCTGCGGGTGAAGAGATCGCGCGGCAGGTCGGAGAACAGGAAGCCGGGCAAGGAGGGGACGACCACGTCGAACGCGTCCGCGGGATCGCCGCCGTGGGCGGCGGGATCGGCCAGCAGCCGCGTGACGCGCAGCATCTCCACGAAGCTGCTCGGCCAGCCGTGTGTCAGCACCAGCGGCAGCGGCTCAGGCGCGCCTTCCACGCGCTCCGCGCGGACGTGCACGAAGTGCACCCGCCGGCCGTCGACGTCGGCGACGTAGTGGGGAAAGGCGTTGAGCGCCGCCTCGGCCGCGTGCCAGTCGAAGCCGTCGGCCCAGTACGTGACGAGCTCGCGCAGGTAGCCGGGGTCGACGCCGGCGGCCCAGTAGGCGGAGTCGGAGGCGGTCGTGTACAGGGTGCGGGCCAGGCGGGCGCGCAGATCGATCAGGATGTCATCGGAAACGGTGATCTGAAAAGGCTTGACTGCCATGGTTCCTTCGTTCAGAAGTGCTCGACATGGGCACTCCTGGGCGCGGCTCAGACCGACGAAACTCCCAGGAGGGCCCGGACAGGACGAGATATCGTCATCGGGCTCACCTCCTCGTATCGCATGACGGGCCGACTATACCGCGATACAGCCGGGCCTGCGTGATCAGATCAGAACCGGGGGCCGAGGAACATCCCGCCTGTGGCGTCGATGAGGTTGCCGGTGATCCACCTGGCGTCGTCCGAGGCGAGGAAGGCGACGACGTCGGCGATGTCGGCGGGCTCCCCCACCCTGCCGAGCGCGGCCCCCGCGGCGGTGGCCTCCTCCATGCCCTGCGTGGCGAACAGCCATGCGGTCATGTCGGTCCTGGTCGGGCCGGGGGCGACGGTGTTCACGGTGATGCCGCGGTCGCCGACCGCGTTGGCCAGCGTGCGGCTCATGACGTTGATGGCGCCCTTGGTCATCGAGTAGGCCAGCTCGTGAGCGAGCGCGATCCGCGTGTCGGCGGAGGAGATGTTGACGATCCTGCCGCCGTCGCGCATGAGCGGAAGCGCGCGCTGGATGATGAAGAACGGCGCCTTCACGTTGACCGCGAAGACCCTGTCGAACGACTCGGGCGTGGTGTCCTCGATGGAGCCCCCGCCGATCGCCGCGTTGTTCACCAGGATGTCGAGGCCCTGGCCGTCGAGCGCGCCGAACAGCGCGTCGACGTCGCCCTCGGTGCCGAGCTCGGCGCGGACGGCGATCCTCCTTGTTCGTCGGTGATCGGTACTGGGGGCGGGGGCCC
>NZ_JBYITD010000055.1:0-48878 GCF_057708945.1 Nonomuraea sp. bgisy101 | reverse complement strand
ACAGGGTGTGGGGCGCCGACGATCCGGACGCCCGGCCTCGGCGGCCTCGCCTGGTTCACGCAGCGGATTGGCGGCCGCGCGGGCGGCCACGCCCATCCCGGACAGGGCGGCGGCCGTCATGGAGTGTTCGCGAGTGGGTCTGACGCGGGGGAGCAGCGCAACTCGTCAGGTCCAGGTCGCCGAATCCGGGTCGATGCCTCGATCGCGGGCGTTGGCGTCGATGACGTCACGGAGCCAGACGGTCAGGCCTGGCTCGATTGCGTCGTAGTAGGCCGTGAAGCCACGATCGGCGGCGTACTTCCTTCCCAGGCAGACCTGCATCGAAAGGGTGCAGTCGAAGTACGCGACCATGGAGGCCCTGTGTCGTTCTGCCAGAGCGTTGGCTTCGGCGCTGCCTGGCCTGACGCCGGCGCGCTTGGCTGCTGCCAGGTCGTGCTCGAGCGTCGTGATGTCGTCGGCGATCCGCTGCCAGTCCTCGGGGGTCATGCCCGCGGCGCGCTCGGCGTACTGTGCCCATTGAGCTGTGTCGCCCCACCGGTCACGTGCGCCCGCGGCCAGTGACGGCTTCCAGCGCTGCCCGAAGATCGCGACTTGTTCCTCCGGGGAGAGCAGGATGCCGGCACGTGCGGCTTCGATCATGCGATCGACCGCGTCGACCATCGCCTGCAAGCGGGAGATGCGATCGAGGAGCTGGGCACGCTGTTGTCTCAGCGGCACGGTCATATCGACCGTCGGAGCATCGAGAAGTTGACCGATGTCGTCGAGCGACAGACCGAGCTCGCGGTAGATGAGCACCCGATGGATGCGTGCGACGTCGGCCGCGGAGTAGAGCCGGTAACCGCCGGTGGTTCGCCCGGACGGGCGGACGAGCCCGATCGCGTCCCAATGATGGAGGGTGCGGACGGTGACTTCCACGTGCGATGCCGCGGCCCCGACGGTCAGCCCCCCGGGTCCCGCGGCATCGTCCATCGCGGTGTCGGTCACGCTGTCGAGTCTGACATGCGCGTCTGACCTACGCGGTTTCACCCCTTGGGGAGCGTGAAGCCGTTTGCTTCGAGGTAGCGTGCCTCGGCGCTGTCGAGGTCGAGGGGACGGACCGCAGTCATGATCACACGAGCGTTCTCCGGCGTGATGACCTCCAGTTCTACGGTGTTCCACGGAGTCTGTCGCGGTCCCGTCGTGCATCCGGGCACCAGTGCGGTGCACGCCTGCGCGATCTCGTCGACCTGGCTCAGCACGCAACTGAAGCCGATGCTCACCGTTGAAGGGGCCGGCAGGGCGCCGGTCGGGACGAGCAGAGCGTCTTGGAACGCCCACCGTCGAAGGTGCGTGACCTGGCCCGGGACCGTGAACAGGTCGATGAAACCGAGCCCGCGGGTCCAGAAATCCACGGACGCGGCCAGGTCCGGCGCCGGCACGGTGACGAACATCGGCATGCCGTAGATGCCCCGGTAAATCTCAGGTGGCGTCGCGTCGGGCCCGGGCGGAGGGACGGGGCTGATATCGAATGCCTCGTAGTAGTCGGTCATGCGTTCATCGTGGTGCCTGACGCAACGTCAGGGTCAAATCCGGATCAGCGGACCGGCGGGCGGCGTGGGCATCAACGTCGCAGTGCAGGACGCGGTGGCCACCGCGAACGTGCTCGGTCCCGCACTCGTACGGCCGGGCGCCCCCGACGAGGCCGACGCCGCCCAAGTTCAGTCACGCAGACAGCGCGCCGCGCGGATCACCCAGACCTTCCAGCTCGGCATCCTGCGCGACCTGTATCCCGGGAAGCTGACCGACGACACGACCGAGCACGTGCCGGCGATCTTCACCGTGTTCAGGACCCTGCCGCCGCTGCGTCACGTGATGGGGCGTTCATCGGCATGGAGGTACGGCCCGAGCACACCACGGGGTGAGCCCCTCCCCTCCTCGAAGATCAGCGATGGGCTGCGTGCCGGTAAATCCGGCCTGCCAGTGCGGGGGCTTCGGACGGGCGGGGCCGGGTTCGACGATGGTCGCGGTGGTGTAGACGCCGGGCGGTACGTCGACGGTGAAGGGTCCGCGTACATCGTGGCCCGCCCTACCTGGAGCTGGTTCAGGGCGCAGGTTCTGAACGTTTCCCGCCGGGGCGCCCTGGCCGTCGCGTCGTGCAGCCAGACGTCTGAGCCCAGGGGTACGGCACGGCATGCCGTACCCCGGACGCGGTTACTGGACGGGCACCTGGAGATCGCGGAAGGTGGCGACCTTGACCTTGAGGCTCTGGGCGTCGTCGGGCAGGGCGAACAGGCCCCAGAACTCACGCGTCTGGCCTGGCGCGAAGTTCTCGCTGTTGATGCGGACACCGGAGACGCCGGTGCAGGCGCAGTAGGCGTCCACGCCGTTGTCGGTGACGACCTGGAGGCGGCCGGGCAGGTACTGGCGGCGGGCGGCGACGTCGGTCAGGCGGACGTTGCTGGCGGACAGGTACTTGTACGAATCCCGGTCATCCCGGTCCAGTTCGTGGTACCACGCCTCGGCCGAGCCCTTGTTGGTGATCGTGTAGGTGAGCACGCCCATGCCGCCGGGCAGCCGCCGCAGGCCGGTGATCTCCATGGCGAACGGCTGGCCCTTGGCCGTGACGGTGGCCTTCAGCTCGTCGGCGCCGGGGGCGAGGGTCTGGACGACGTCGTTGGCCGGGTCGGGGGACGCGGCGGGCTTGGGCTTGGCGAAGGTGACCGTGACGCGGCGGTTGCGGCGCTTGCCCTCGTCGGTGTCGTTGCCGTACAGCGGGCGGCGGGAGCCGTACCCCTTGGCCTGGAAGCCGACTCCGTCCCTGGTGAGCACCGCCGACAGGGCGCGCTGTACGGCCTGGGCGCGGCGCAGCGACAGCGGGTCGTTGATGGCGTCGTTGCCGGAGGAGTCGGCGTGGCCCTCGACCTTCACCGCGGTGGCGGGTGAGGCGTCGATGAGCTTGGCCGTCCGGGCCAGGACCGCCTTGGCCCTGGGGGTGAGGGTCGCCTTGTTCACCGCGAACAGCACGTCGGAGGAGAGGTTGACCTGGAGGTCCTTGCCGTCGTCGGCGGTCTCCTCCGACTTGTCCAGGGATTCGGAGGGCAGCAGGATGCTGCGGGTGATGGGGGTGACGGGCTCGGCGTCGGGGTCGGGGAAGTCGCCGGTGGGCGGGTCGTCACTGATGGGGATGTTCGGCATCGGCGGGCCCACGGGAGTGACGACCGTGGTGGCGGCGGGGTTGCCCGAAGGGGCGGGCATGACCCCGTAGATAGTGATCGACTGGCCGGGTTCGATGAAGTAGGGAAGGTCGTCGCGGTCCTGGTCGCTGCACAGGCAGGGGGAGTCGGCGGGCTTGTACGGCAGGATCCAGGTGTGGGCCTGCGCGTCGAGGACGCCGATGCCGGAGGCCCAGTCCATCTTGCCGAGCTCGCGGGTGGGATCACCCATGTCGGCGGCCCAGGTCAGGTCCTTCTCGGTGCCGGTGTTGGACAGGCGGATCTGGACGACCAGATGCTTACCCTTGACGCGGTTGAGGCCGACCACCTCGACCTTGAGGTTCACGTCCTCGGTGCCGCGGGTTTCGGCCAGCGCCTCGCGCGTGTCCTGGCTGGTCGCCGTAGGCGTGGCGGTCGGGTCCGCGGAGGCGGGGGCGCTTGTGGCCGGGGCGCTGGAAGGCGGATCGCTGGGCTGCGCGGGGCTCGGTGGGGCGGCCTGCTGGAACGGCAGCACTCCACACCCGCTCGCCGCGAGGGTGAGTGCGGCGGCCAGGGCCAAAATCCGGGGAGACATGGCGGAGATTGTGCCATGTCCGAAATGCCGGTACACAGACCTTGTCAGAGAAGAGTGCTCACGCTCAGTCACGTGCATCACTGATCGCGGCGACGGCCTCGACCTCGACCAGTTGGTCGTTGTACCCGAGCACCGCCACTCCGAGCATCGTGCTGGGCACGTCGTGGGCGCCCGGTCGCGATCTGTGGCATGAGCTGATCTACCGACTCAGCGGCCGTCGGCTGTATCGCCGCTACCGCACCCGGCGCTACCGGCTGCCCGATGACGCGGGGGTCGAAGTGCAGCGGAACGAAAACGTACGCCAAGCCCGTTCTCACAGGTCAGCCGTGGCACCTGAACGCTGGGCTTCCTGCGGCTCGACTGCGTGCGATCCAACGATCGGCTGCGTGCCTACTACCGCGAGCGGGCTTCGCGCACCGTGGCGACGTCGCCCGTCACGGGCGCACCTGGGCGGCGCGACAAGGAGGGACCGACCACCTGGGGTCAGCCGCTACGAACGGCCGCTCCAGGGCGGGCAAAGAGGCGCCAAAGTCATGCTCCAGCGTGATCACCATGAAGGCGGCTCGCTATCTGTGCTGGCCGGCATGGGCGCAGAAGGGCTGGGTCGCGATGGGCGCGACGCTGGGAACTCTCCTGCCGGACACGCCGCGAATATTGGGATTAAAGGTTCATAGCCAGGCGGCGGGCGGGGGCACACGGCTCGCCAAGGCGTTCACAGTGCTCTTCGAAGCCCGGCGGCAACCACTGACCCGACAGCAGGCGCGGGTGGCGCTTGAAGTATGCCACCGTTGTCATACCGAAGATGTATGACGCCCATGGGGTGTGATACTCCAAAACCAGCCGTGACCCGTCATCCTTGCGCGTGACGATCTCCACGACGCCTTCGCCGGTCAGGTCAATGCCCTCAACGTTCGAGAACCAGACGATCAGATCCGGCAGGCGGGGTCGCTCAAAGTGAACACGGCCGTTGGTGACCGTCAGCCTCCCCACGCCCAGATCCTTGTCCTTGTGGGCGTAGTACTTGCTCATCTCGTCGGTCATAGCTAGCCCGAACTGGGCATATTTGATGTCATTCACACTGCTGATGCCGATCGCATCCCGGTAGGTAGCCCGCTCGTACGGCTGGGGAGCCTTCGACTTCAACCACCGCACCCTGGCCTGCTCTACGGCGACCAGGTTCTCCTCCTTCAGCAGAGGGAACATGCACCCAAGCGAGGGGAGTTCTATACGGCCCGGCCACCCCAACCGGTTCACTCCGATGATCTGGCAGGTCTGCCATAACACAGCCTCGAACGGGTTGAACACGCTCCAGTTCACCATGACGATCATTAAAGCAGTCTGGTCGGGGTTTCGCGTGGTCACGGATCCGAGTGGAGAGGCGCCGCCACCCCACAGACCGAACTGAAAATGGGTGATCAGGCGGAAACCTCCGCCACGCCGAGCTGTTCAGACGACGCAACCGCGGTGTGAGTCAACGAGGTTCAGTCTGACGTACGGGCTGATTGCGACGGCCACCATCCCGGCCAGAATGCTCCGTGGTTTCTCGGCCATTTATCGCCGGAACTTACAACCACAGCCGCCTCCAGCTACAAGGCGGCCAGCGAACGGCTACCGCGACCCCACGTCCTGAACTGGTGCACCGGGGGCTCCGGCTCGGTCCCGTCGGTCAGTCGAGCTCGCCGCAGCCCGCCCGCGAGCTCGGGCCCGGGCGGCCGCGACCGAAGTCCACGCCGACCCCTGGATGGATCTTCGGATCAGGGGTGCGCGGTCATCGCGCTCTTCCAGCAGGCTTGAACCGCACGGATCGGGGTAGATGCCATGGCTGCGCGGCCTTCACTGCGTCCACCTTGGCCTGGGCATCGTCGGATCCCCACCACAGGTGGAATCACCTTGAGAAGGCCGCGTCGATGCATGCCGTAGCCGAAGCTGCAGGCAGCCCGGGGCGGCGCCGAGGCTCGAGGTGCAGGAGAGCCTGTGGCCGGTCGGTCCAAGGAGAGGTGATCACCTCTCCTTGACGATGGCCTCGGCGAACGGCAGACGGTAGGCCTCGGGGTCGAACACGCTCTCGTCGTCCATGGAGAACGTCTCGTACCGGTCCGAGCTCATGATGCGCGGGGTGGCTCCGGTGCCGGCTATTGAGCAGTGCAGAGCTGGGCGATCTCCAGGGACGTGTCCGCCCAGCGGGCGCTCCGCCGTACCGGAGTTCATCGCGGCAGGATGAGGGGCACGGTGCCCAGATCGGCGTGCAACCAGGCGGCTTGCTCGGTTTCGCCCAGCGCTTCGAGCGATCTGGCCTCGTCGAAGACGATCCCGAACCGGCGAGCGGCGGCCAGCGCCCGAGTGGCGGTTCGTCTCGCCGCTGGACGCCGACCGGTGAGGTCGAGCAGCAGCGCCGCGGCCCAGCCCATCCTGGCGGCGGCCGAAGGGGTCCGCCTGGCCAACTCGCCCATGTGGCGCAGCAGTCTCGGAATCGTCGCATCAGCCATCCGCAGCGTCCACAGCACCTCCGCCACCCCCGCCCACGCCTCAAGGGTTCCCCGCAGCGGCATGTCCGGTTGGTCCGCGGCCCTCAACGCGTCATGTACGGCCAGCCGTCCGGCGGTCACGTCACCGTCGAGCAGGCAGAGCCGGGCCTGTATCGTGCCGAGCCGCAGCCGCTGGATCGCCTGTATCTTGCCGCCGGCCCGCGCGAAGTGGTCCTCGTCGAGCGTGGGCAGCGCGAGGGTCGCCTCCTGCGCGGCCTTCAGTACCGTGGCCACCTCGGCCGGCTCACGGTCGGCCAGCCGTAACATCGCCTCGACCTGACCGGTCAGGCACCAGTAGCCGGACAGCTCATCGCCCATCCGCGCCACCGAGATCTCGGCCACCGCCGCCAGCATCGGCGCGGCGTCCGCGTAGCGGCCACGCTGGACCTCCAACTCGGCGAGCAGTCCCTGGCAGTGCTCGGCGAGGCGAGGATCGGCGGGATGCCCGCAGGCCAGCGTCAGGGTCCGCTCGGCCGCGCCGAACCGGCCCTCTGCGACGAGCCGCAGCCCTCGGGCCAGGCGGGCGCGGGAGACGGCGACGGGGTCGGGCACCGCCGCGACGGCCTCGTCGGCGAGGCGGCCGTAGTGGCGCGAGACCCTCTCGAACCCGGCGAGGCCGGCGACGACCGCGAAGTTCGCGTAGGCTTCCGCGCGTTCGGCGGCCCCGCCCGCCCGCTCCGCCGCGTCCAGGTGACGCAGGACCGCAAGCAACATGGTGCTCTGGTCCTGCCGGTGGTAGCCGAGTTCGGCGAGAATCGACAGCGTCCGCGCGGCCTCGGCGGCAAGCGCGCGTTCAGATGCCCTCCAGGCCGCTCCGTCAAGGGGCGTCATGCGGTAGGCCACCTGGCGGGTCACCGTCCCGGCCAGCGCCCCGAGCCTACCGAGCCGGGTCGCCGGCAGCGGCCGATCGGCCACGGCCAACGCATCGGTCAACGACACCAGACTGTCGCCGCCTCGCTCGAACTGGAAGTGAGCGATCCCCGCCAGCCGGTGCCACCGCGCCGACTCCATCCGCCCCGCCCCTGCACCCGCAACCTGCCCGCTCGCGATCATGTCGGATGCGATCGACAGCGCCTCGGCGTAATAGTGCCTGCGCAGGCACAGCGTCCAGTAGTTCTCCGCGAACGCCGCCCGACCGAGGCCGATGTGCCGCCAGGCCAGACGGATGTCGTCCATTTCCGGGTCGATCTCGTCGAGCACGGCCCGATCGGCGTGGTCGCCCAGCCGGGCGGCCCGTTCGCTGAGGAAGCGCGCGTACCAGGCGGCATGCCGGGCCCGCGGGGCGTCGTCGGCGAGCCGGGCGACCGCGCACTGCCGTACGAGCTCGTGCACCCGGTGGCGGCCGTCGCGGTCGCGGCGCACCAGGGAATGATCCGCGAGTCTGGCGATGACCACGGCGGTGGTGGCCGCGACCTCCAGCGCGGCGGCGAGCGTGAACCCGCCGGCGAACACCGAGACGCCCGCCAGGACCTGCTGCTCCGGCACGGTGAGAAGTCGCCATGAAGCGTCGAAGACCTGCTTCATGCTCGCGTGCCTGCCCACTGCGGGCACCGGATGTTCCAGCAGGTCCGCGGGCGATGACTGCCTGCAGGGATCGCCGGGTGGCGCCAGCCGATCCGCGATCTCCTCGCACGTCAGCGCACGCGTCAGGGACGCGGCCAGCTCGACCGCCAGGGGCAGCCCGCCGACGGCCGAGCAGATGCGGGCCAGCGCGTGAGGTTCGGGGTCGAAGTTCGGATCGAGCCGTCTGGACCGTTCCACGAACAGTGCTCGCGCCGAGGTGCCGGGCAGAGCCGGCACCTCGTGGACGTGTTCCGCGCAGATGCCCAGCCTGCGCCGCGAGGTGGCCAGGATCCGCACGTCGGGCGCCGCCGCCAGGATCGCCTCGGCGAGGCTCGCCATGGTGGGCAGATGCTCCAGGTTGTCCAGGATGAGGAGCATGCGCCGGTGGCGTACGGCGGCGAGCAGCAGGTCGCGCGGGGGCCTTGGCGGCGTGAGGTCGACACCGATCCCCTTGGCCAGCGTGATCACGACAGCGTCCGCCTCAGCCGCGGGCGTCTCCGTCGCGGTGGCGCGGTCTTCGGGTGGGCGCAAACCGGCGAACGAGACGAAGAGCGCATCGGTGTCGAAGCGCTCGCTGATGGCGATGGCCAGCCTGGTCTTGCCTACACCGCCCGGACCGGTCAGTGTCAGCAGCCGGACCCGGTGATCGCGCAGTCGCGCCACCGCAAGCTCGATCTCGTCGGCACGGCCGATCAACCCGGTCAGCGGGCAGGGCAGGCGACGCCTCGCGGGCGCACCCGCCTTTGCCACCGGCACGCGCACTCCAGACCCGGCGGGCGCATCCGCCTTTGCCACCGGCACGCGCACTCCAGACCCGGCGGGCGCATCCGCCTTCGCCACCACGCGCGCTCCGGACCCCGCGGGCGCGATCCGCCGCAGGAGCGCCTGCGTGCTCTGGTCGGGTGGCACGCCGAGTTCCTGGTCCAGCACCCGGCGGCACGTCTCGTAGTGGGCGAGCGCGCCCGCGCGGTCGCCCATCGCGGACAGGGCCTCGATGACCAGCCGATGGGCGCACTCGTCCAGCGGGTCGATCTCCAGCAGACTGCGCGCCAGTCGTACCGCGTCCTCACAGTCGCCCCGCTCGCGCGCAGCGCGCGCCCGCTCACGCAGCACTCGCGCCGCCGCGTGCGCCGCCTGCCGGCGGCGCTGGGCCATCCAGTCGTCGAACCGGGGCACATCGGGGATCGTCAAGTCGTCGAGGAAGCCGCCTCGGTAGGCTTCCGGCACCGAGCCGCCCCCGACCAGGTCGTCCCAGTCGAGGGAGTACGGACGGCCGCGATCGAAGGCGACCTGGGCAGGGGTGATCGCCAGGTGATCGCCCACGGCCCGGCGCAGCTCCATCAGAGCGAGCCGCAGGCTCCCACGCGCTTTCGCCTCTGCGCGCTCACCCCACAGCAGGCAGGCCAGGGCCGACCTGGTGTGCGGCGTGCCCTCGACCATCAGGTAGAACAGCACCGCCCGTGCCTTGGCCGACCTCACCGGCACGACGTGACCGTCTCCCCTGGCTATCGAGGACATCCCCAGTACGCGCACGCGCAACTCGTCCATCCGGCGCCCCCTGTCGGCACGGCCCCCGTGACAACGCCACGATCGTAAGCTTCCGCAGGGGTTACGAAGAGGTAATTGTCCGCATATAGGGAGTCCGGTCGGGGCCGGGCTCCGCGGGTCAACCCAGCAGCTGGGGGTTCAGGCCGGTGGAACATTCGCAGGCGAGGGCTTGCGCCGGGGTAGACGATCTGGATGCCGACGGGGAGGGCCGTCCCGTCGCCGGGGCTGACTCGTGCTCGGCTGGCTCGGCACCGCCGGCTCGCCGTGGGGGCACGGTTGGCGCGTGTTGTTCGGCGTCCAGGTGAGCGTGGCCGCCGAAGGCCCCGCCGATTCCTTCGGCGGGGCCTTCGGCCGGGTCGACTACAGCCCGGTCAGCTTGAGCTTGACCTTGTAGGAGTAAAAGGTTCCGTTCATTCCTTCGATGAAGTCCTCCTCGTAGCCGACAGCGCCGACGCCGAGCGGGGCGCACGTGGAGCCGTGGGCGATCACGGAGCCGAGGCTGTCACCAGAGTTGACCCACGGCGGGGTGACCTCGCGCAGGTTGAAGGACGCGGTCCCGGTGCTCGTGACGACCGTGGACGGGTGCCCGAAGTCGGCGGGGTCTCCGTCGTCTCCGGTATCCATGGTGAACCAACCGTTGTTGGGGAACAGGTTCCCGCCGACCAGGAAGCGGAGCTCGTCATGCCCGTCCCGTTCTCCCACGTTGAGGGCGTCGATGTCGTACAGCTCCACGCGGCACGACCCGGCCGTCGCGGCGGCTGGGCTCGCGGCCAGTGCCACCGGTGCGACCAGGCCCGCGGCCAGGGCCAGTGCGGTGATCAGTTTGTGAGAGTGCATGTGTCCTTCTTGGTGTCGGAACGCTCTGCGGCCTTCGCCGAACGTGGCCTCAGAATGGGGTGGGCACCGTGAGCGCACCGTGAGCGCACCGTGAGAGCCCAGGTCAGCGACGGTGCTACGCCGTCAGGTCGCACAGCCACCCGACCTGGTCGCCCGCCGGCGCACCGAACGACCGGCGAGCCGGTGTCGCGGATGGCTGCGGCGGGGCCTCACTACACCCGAGCCCCTGCCCCTGGTGCGTTCCACCTCATCGAGCAGCGCGTCCCCATCCCGCTGTCAACGTCTCCGCACTCAACACCATGTCAGTCCACCCGGCCCCAGATGCCCAGCAGGTCCTTGCCCGGGCGGAAGCCGTGCGCCTCCGCCATGTGCGCCGCTTCCTCGAACCCGTGGGCCACAGCCGACGGCAGGTGCGCGTCGCTCCCGAACGTCACCGCCTGCCCGCCCTCCTCGCGCCACCAGCGCAGGATGGTCGAGTGCAGCGGCAGGCGCGTGTTGATCTCCAGAGCCCTGCCCGACTCCGCCGTCACCCGCAGCGCGTGCCGGAACTCCTCCTCGAACTCCAGCAGATCGAACGCCCCCGCTTGCTGCGTCGGCCAGTAGCGGATCGGATAGTCGATGTGCGCCAGCACGGTGAACACCTCGCTCCGCGCGATCAGTCGGGGAATCTCCGCCAGGTAGTCACGCATGACCGCCGCCGCCGGCCGCCGCGCGAACTGCCCTGGAGGTTCGGTGAACCTGTCCCCGATCGGGAGGCAGTGCAGCGACCCGATCAGCCGATCGAACGGCCCTACCGAGAGCAGCTTCGCGATCTCCTCGGCATGCCGGTGCGGCTCGCCCAGTTCCATGCCACTCAGGATCCGCAACTCCGGGAAGCGCTCTCGGCACCTCTCGATCGCCTCCAGGTATCCGGCCGCGTCGAACCTCGGCGGAGTCAGTTCACCATCAGGTGAGCACACGGTCGCCAGGTGGTCATCCGGGGGCAACCCGTCGAGGTTGACCATCCACACGGTGTGGTCGACATGCTCCGTGAAGGCGATCGCGGGCAGGCCGAGCTCGACCGCCTTTTCGCAGGTGCGCTCCATCGATCCCAGCGGCGCGTCCCAGGACCATTCGCTGTGCACATGACTGTCCGCAGGCAACATCACGACCCTCACCTCTCACCGATCGGAAGATCACCGCACAGCGTACCGAGCGGTCACGAGGGCGAGGTGCCGGACGACGTCGAACCCCTCTGTGGTCCCGACATGGAAGCCCGATCCGCCTAGCCCCCAGTTCGACCAGCGGGGCCCCTATCGCCGAGGCGCCAGAACGTCGGGCGGCTGCGAAAGCGACCGTCGGATCGGGAACGTCATTCTCACGGTTGCATCAGCGCCACAGGCTGGGCCTCAGCAAGCGCTCGGGCCTGGCCGTCAGCGGCGCCGGGCCCGGCGCAGCTCCTGCACGCCGGTGACGATGCCGAAGGCGATCAACCCGGCGAGGTAGGCGATGACGCCGAAGACCACGCCGTTGCCGTCGACGTGCTCCCACTGGGTGATCAGCAGCACACCGACGCCAACGCCGAGCACCGGCTGCAATGGCAGCAGCGTCACGGCCAGCAGGAGGCGGTGCCGCGCCAGGAAGGTGCGGCCCCGCACGGCGATGATCCGGGCGGTGACGGCCACCGCTGCGGCGGCGAAGAGGACGGCGAGCATCGAGGGGAAGTCCATGCTCAGCTCCGTCTCGCCAGCAGGTGCAGCACCAGCGCGATCGCGCCGCCCGCGGCCAGGCCGGTCAGGGTCACGGGCCAGAACGACAGGCCGTCCGTTCCGGGAACGGGGATGTCCGGCCACTGCCGGGAGTCAAGCTCCGCGGCGATCAGGAAGACCACCGCGGCGGCGAGGGTCGTGACGATCTGCGCCGCGAAGGCCAGGCCCCAGGGCCGCTCGCCGGCCGGGTCGGGCTCCTGGACCCGGGTCACGGCCTGCGATCTGGGCGGCGCGGCCTCCTCGCCGACGATGAGCCGCACCAGCCCGCTCGCGTCCGGCCGGTGGTGCGGCTCCTTGGCCAGGCACGCGTCCAGCAGGCCGCGTAACTCCGGCGGGACGCCGGCAAGGTCGGGCTCGTGGTTGAGGATGCGGTTGAACACCGCCGGGATGCTGTCCTGGCCGAACGCCGGCCGCCCGGTCGCGGCGAACACCATGGTGACCGCCCAGGAGAACACGTCCGACTCCGGCCCCACGGCCGCGCCGCGCAGTTGCTCGGGCGACATGTACGGCGGCGTGCCGACCACGGCGCTGGACTGCATGGTCGTGCCCTCCAGCGCGCGGGAGATCCCGAAGTCGATGACGCGCGGCCCGTCCGGCCCGAGCAGTACGTTGCTCGGCTTGAAGTCGCGGTGCACGATCCCGGCCTCGTGGATGGCCTTCAGCGCCGCCGCGGTGGCGAGCATCAGGCGGCGCGTGCCGCCGGCGGCGCGCGGCCCCTCGCGGGCGATCAGCTGCTGGAGCGATTCGCCGGGGATGTATTCGCTGACGATGTAGGGCTGGTTGCCCTGGACGTCGACGTCCAGGATCTGGGCGGTGCCGAAGGGCCCGACCCGGCGGGCCGCCTCCACCTCGCGCAGGAAGCGGCGGCGGTTGCCGGCGTCGTGGGCCAGCCTGGCGTGCAGGAGCTTGATCGCCACCCGGCCGCCTGAAGGGTCGACGCCGAGGTAGACCGCGCCCTGCCCGCCTTCGCCCAGCAGCCCCTCCAAACGGTAGGGGCCGACGTGGGAGGGTTCGGCGATCATGCACCTTCTTATATCAGGCGCTGGTAGTCCGGGGTTGAGGAACATCGGTACCAGCCGTTGGCGCCGGGAATGATCTTGACAAAAGTGGGCTACCGGCCGGTCACGCCCGCCACCATGGCCAGGCGGCGGGCCGGCTCTCTCTCACGGCGTGGTCGGCATCGACCGCGCGCCGGGGCCCGCCTGTGCCGCCGGCGGGCCCCGGCGGGGGCTGGGAGGGTCAGCTGGGCTGGCGAGTGGGCATGATCGTGACCTGCTGCAGGTTCGCGCGCGGCGGCAGCGTGGCGATGAAGCCGACGGTCTCGGCGATGTCCTGCGGCGTGAGCCACTCCATCGTCTCCTTGGAGCCCTCCAGCCACTGAAGCGCGCCGTCGTCGGTGACGTGGCTCTGCAGCTCAGTACCGACGATGCCCGGCTCGAGCGCCGACACCCTCACGTTCTTGGCGCCCAGCTCGGCACGCAGATGACGCGAGAGGTGGGTGACGTACGCCTTGGTGCCGGAGTAGACGGCGAAGTTCGGGAAGATGTTCTGCGCCGCGATCGACGAGGTGTTGATCAAGTCGGCCACGCCACGCTCGCCGGCGGTCTCGACCAGCTGCGGGATGAACGCGCCGATGACGTTCATCAGCCCGGTGATGTTGAGGTCGATCTGACGCTGCCACTGATCGGCGGCCAGCTCCTCGATCGGGGCGGGCAGCATGACGCCCGCGTTGTTGAGCAGCAGGTCTGCGCCGCCCAGTTCGGCCGCCACCCGGCCGGCAGCCGATCGCACCGCCGCGGCATCGGTCACGTCGACGCCGATCGCCAGGGCGGTGCCACCGTGCTTCTCGATCCGGGAGACCAGCTCGTCCAGCCGGTCCGCACGCCGGGCCAGGACGGCGACGCGCGCGCCCAGCCCCGCCAGGTGTTCGGCTGCGGCCTCGCCGATGCCACTGGAGGCGCCGGTGACGACTGCCACGCGGCCGGTCAGGGGCTTGGTAAGGGTTTGCGTGGACATGGGTGCACACCTTCCGAAGGGTGAGGAATCAAGGGGTGGGACCGTGGCCGACAGTCATCGGCCGCATCTCCAGCACACCACCCCTGAGCTCCGGTTACGGGGCTTGAGCAGGCCCTGAGCAGGCAGGTACCGGAAAGGCAGGTACTGGCAGGGCCACCCCGGAAGGAGTGCGCCATACATGGCCGCGCCACACTGGGAGCATGGATCGTAGTAGCGAGCTCGCCGACTTTCTGCGCTCCCGTCGCGCCCGGATCACCCCCGATCGCGCGGGGCTGGCCGAGGACGGCCGCGCCCGGCGGGTGCCCGGACTGCGCCGCGACGAGGTCGCCCGCCTCGCAGGCGTGAGCACCGAGTACTACACCCGTCTCGAACAGGGCCGCGCAGGAAACCCCTCCCCGGAGGTCGTCGAGGCCCTCGCACGCACCCTCCAGCTCGATCTCGCGGAGCGGGAGCACCTCACCGACCTGCTGGCACGGCCCACACCCGCCCGCCGTGCCCCTGCCGATCCGCAGCGGGTCCGCCCAGGCCTGCACCTCATGCTCCAGACCTTGGAGAACGTCCCCGCCTTCATCCTCGGCCGGCGCACCGACGTGCTGGCCACCAACCGCCTGGCGCGCGCGGTCCTGACCGACTTCGACGCCCTCCCCGTCCCGCAGCGCAACCTCGCCCGCTACTACCTCCTGGACCCGGAGGCCCGTGACCGCGTTGGAGACTGGGCACAGATCGCCGCCGAGACCGTCGCCATCCTCCGCCTCGAGGCGGGCCGCCACCCGCACGACCGGCGGCTCGCCGACCTCGTGGGCGAGCTCATCCTGCGGTCACCCGAATTCACCGTCTGGTGGAACGACCACCGCGTCCTGCGCCGCACCCACGGCACCAAGCACTACCACCATCCCGTCGTGGGCGATCTCCACTTCGCCTACGAGTCCTTCCAGCCTCCTGGCGACCCCGACCAGACCCTGTGCGTCTACAACCCCGAACCCGGCTCCGCCACCGCCGAGGCCCTGCGGCTGCTGAGCAGTTGGACCACCCCCAGCCCCCAGGCGCACACCCCGTCCGCGGACGCGCGGTGAGCGCCGAAAGCCCCTGCAGAGTCCGCGGGCACCGGGCAACGGCGCGACGTGAACTACCGCGCGCTCGGTTTGTCCGGGGGAGGGCTCCAGCGTTCCGAGTGACCGCAGGCCCTCCAACAGGCGGTCCCGGTCGTGCCGTCCTGGTGGCTGTCTCCGGCCGCCGGTAGGAGGGCGACGGAGGAGAGTGCGCATCCCGCCGTTCACGGCGTCAGCTTGAGCCTTTTCCTCGACGCACCCGGGAACACGGCGACCAGGTGCTGTTCTTCCCCTGCATCGTCGACTCGCACGTAGACACGGAGCCGGTAGCGGCCCTTGCCCGCGATCGCCAGGTTCGGCATCGGGGCACCCGCGCCGACCTCTCCGCCCTCGCCCATCTCCGGCACGGTAAGCCGGCCGCTGCGGCTGACGATCGGCACCTCGTTGACCTGATCCCACCCGGCCGGCCGCCGTGGCGGCGCGGTGCGGAAGGACTTCACGGTAAGGCAAAGATCAACGACGTCTTCGACGTGCCCGATGAGCACCGCGCTGCCGGCCACCCCGATGAGGGTGCTGTCGTCGTAGACCTTGTCCATCGCCTGCTCCGCCGCCTCCTCAGCCGCTTCGTCTCCGGGGTCGTGGACCAGATAGCCGGGATCGCCATCGACGAACAGGAAGTATGTGGCCGTGGCCTGGACGACACCCTTCGTCCGGGGCCACGGGTCGCGGCACTTGGCGTTCTCCTCAGCGATGTAGGCGGTGTTCGCCGCTTCCTCCTCCGTCGTCGACCGCAGCAGCTCGGGATGGGCTGCGCCGACGATCTCCGGGCAGACGTAGACGAGGTCCCTCGGGTCCGCGCCCCACGCGGGCCGCGCGCTCCCGGCCCGCGTCAGGATCGCCTCCTGCTCGTCGCCGTCCTTCGTACGGCAGAGCGCCCGCCCGTACGCGAGGACCTCCTGGTCCGACAGGCTGTCCGGGAACATGGGCGGGGCTCCGCCCTCCGTGCTCCGCGCCAGGCACAGGAACGCGGCGTCGCGTTCCGCAGGCTTCAGGTCACCGAAGTTGGGCCGGTCGTAGCAGTCCGTCGACCAGCCGGTGTAGGCGAGGCGCGGGGTCTGCTCCGGGTGGATCAGTGCGATGATCGGCAATACGGCCACGGCCGCCACCGCGACGCGGATCACGCGCCGCCGCGCGGGCGGAAGGTCCGCCGGGCGGCCCTCGGCGGGCAGTTCACGGGCGGTCGCCGCGATCCACACGGTGTTGACGAGCCCCACCGCGTCCATCATGACCAGCATCGCCAGATTGCCGCTGGAGAACCTTCCGAAGAGAACGTTGAACGGGATCACCAGCGCGTAGACGCCCACCGACAACCACCCGGCGGTCTGCGTTCCGCGGCTCCACCGGCCGTCGCGCCGCTGCCCGACGACCGTGATGACGGTCGCCGCCACTCCGCCCAGCACCAAGCCCGGTCCGACGATGCCGCCCGATCCGAGCTCTGGGAGGTCGAGTTCGTCGAGCAGTTCGTCGGCCATCCCGGCCAGCTCGACCGCGAACATCGCTCCGGCCGCCGCGCGCAGCATGCGGGACCGCCAGCGGATAACGAGCAGGTAGAGGACATCGATCGCGGTCCACAGCGCGAGCCCGAGTGCCGAGTCGACCGCGTCGGAGAGCAGCGCGATCGGGTACCACAGCACGAGGGTGTACGCCACCGCCAGATACAGCAGTCGGCGCAGCGCCCTCGCCCGGCGGTCCAGCGGTCCAGGCGCGGGGGCACGCAGGATCAGCCACAGGAACGCGGCCTTCACCAGGGCGGCCACGAGCAGCGTCACAGTCGTCAGGGCGTCAAACCCGCCGCGTGCGTAGTCCTCCGCATAGTCCGGCGGCGACCATTCGACGGCCACCCAGAGCCAGGCGTCGCCGAGCATCAGGCCCGCGACCGCCGCCGCAAGAACCAGACCTACTAATCCAGTCCTGATAATCCGCCAGAAACCATCCGAAAGCACGGGACGCGATCTTAACGCTGCGAGGTCGGCGCCGGCATGCCGCTCGACTCGGGCCGGCACGGCGCCCACAGCTGACCATTCCAGCTGATCGTGAAGGGGCAAGCGCCATCCCTCGCACGCGGCTCTGGCTGGAGCCCGCAGGGGGATCAGCCAGGTCCTGACAGCAGCCGCCATCGACCAAGGCGGGAATCGGGAGGAAGGGCACGGCGCCCCGCATCCCGGCGGTCATCGTCGTCCCGGCCGGGCCGGTCTGAAGACCGACCCTCTGCTGATCGGGAGAAGGTCAACGCCTGGAGGCGATCGGCGGCGAGCAGGACCGGCTGCCTTGCAGCGGCCGGCATGTTCGGGGCGACCCCGCACAGGCGCTGTTGGCGCACGGGTCCTGCTCCTGCCCGCGATGGCCTGGTCGCTGACGCGACCGCGGACAGGAGAGGAGGTATGGCCGCGCCGTCGCGCTCGCGGCGAGACCGCGGACGCCAAGGGACAGCGCCGCAGACCCGGGGCTGCGGCGCCGCACCACGATCAGCCGGTGTAGGCCGGCCTGGCGACGACGGGCTCAGGGCCCGCCGTCGTCTTCACCGCTGGCCGCTGGTCGGCCGGCGCAGGGGCGGGCGAGGCGGACGGCTTCGTGGGATCGGCCGTGGCCGTGCCCGAGAAGCCTGCGAGGCCCGCGGTCAGCGCCAGCACAGCGCCGATGCCGAAGAGCGTGGCTTTGATCTTCATATGATTCCCCTGTTCATTCACGTCGGGCCTCAGCCCTGAACGACGACCGGAGTACCGATCGCCAGGTTGTTCGCCATCCAGGTGATGTCGTCGTTGCTGATCCGGACGCAGCCGTGGCTGGCCCGCGTGCCGATGGCGGAGGGCTTGTTCGTCCCGTGGATCGCCAGCTGGCCTGGGCCGCCGGCGAAGCTCTTCAGCACCGGTGAGAAGCCGCTCAGCCCGAAGGCGTAGGCGCCGTAGGCCCCGCCCGGGTCGGCGGGCTTCGCCAGCTCGGTGAAGAAGTAACGACCTGGAGGCGTCGGTGTGCCCGCTTCGCCCGTCGCGACCCTGCCCGTCCTGACGGGCTTGTCGCCGTCATAGACCGTGAACCTGAACGCCCCGCGATCGATCTCCACCCGGTAGGAGGTCTCCGCTAGCGTTACGTCGGTGGCCTTGATCCAGCCCTTGCCGCCGTTCGGCCGGACCGGCAGCAGCACCTGGAGCCACTCGCCCTCGTCACGTTCCACCAGGAAGACACGCGCCGCGCCGTAGTCATTGGGACTCGTGATCGTCCTCTGTGCCAGCCCCTCCTTGTTTCCATAGACACTGATCCGAGATCCCTTGACGGTCGCGATCTTCGAACCGGCGCCGGTCGCCGGCTCAGGCCGTACGGCGCTGCTCGCGGAAGCGGCGCCGGCAGCCGGCTCGTGCCGTACAGCGCTGCCGGCGCTGCTCACACAGCCGGTCAGCAGGAAGGCGAGCGTCGCCGCAGCAGCCGTACGAAGCAGGTTGGTTCTCACCTGCCGCAGCCTGGCGACAGAATGTGTGAAACCTGTTTGGTTGTCATGCGGATCCCATGTGCACCCCTGGCATGGGCATAGCCTCGGCTCATGTGCGCGTACGTGCTGGTCGCCGAGGACGATCCCAAGCAGGCCGAACTGCTCAGGCGGTATCTGGAGCGGGAGGGCCATGAGGTCCTCGTCGTGCACGACGGGCGTTCCGCGATCGACGAGGCACGGCGCGCGGATCCCGACCTCGTCGTGCTCGACGTGATGATGCCGAAGGTCGACGGGTTGGACGTCTGCCGGGTGCTGCGTGCCGAGTCCGACCTGGCGATCCTGATGCTGACCGCCAGGTCCACCGAGGACGATCTGCTGTTGGGGCTCGACCTCGGCGCTGACGACTATGTCGCCAAGCCGTACAGCCCGCGTGAGCTGATGGCCCGCGTGCGGACCCTGCTGCGCCGTACCAGGAGGTCACAGGACGCCGATCGGCAGGTGTTCCAGGCGGGCGATCTCCTCGTGGACCCGGTCAGGCACACCGTCACCGCGGCGGACACGCTGGTGGACTGCACACTCGCGGAGTTCCGGATCATCGAGACGCTGGCCGCCGAGCCGGAGCGGGTGTTCACCAGGAAGCAGTTGCTGGAGCGCATCCACGGCTTCGACAGGTTCATCACCGAACGCACGGTCGACGTGCACGTGATGAACCTGCGCAAGAAGATCGAGCCTGATCCGCGCCGCCCGGTCCGGCTGCTGACCGTGTACGGCGTCGGCTACAAACTGACCCACGCATGAGGTCGTTGTTCGTCAGGTTGCTCACGAGTTCGGCTGTCGTGGCGGTCTGCTCGATCACGGCGACCGCGTGGCTGGCTGCCAGCAGCACCTCCGGCGCCATCCAGCGCGAGCAGGGCCAGACGCTGGCCAGCGACTCCCGGATCAACAACAGCCTGCTCGGCTACGCCTCCCGCCATTCGGACTGGGCGGGCGTCGCCGCCACCCTGCGCGACCTCGCCGCCCAGAACAGCCGCCGCATCGCCCTGGCCACCGAGAACGGCACCCTCATCGCGGACTCGGCGACCGCCGGGACACCACTGCCCGCCAAGGTGTCGGCCGTCGTCGACCCGCTGGCCGTGGACGTGACCCTGGTGCCGGGAGCGGCCAGGGACCGTATCGATCCCCGAGCGGTGGGTCCCTTCCTGCTGTCCGCCCGCGATCGCGCCCGGCTGAGGAAGGCCGCCGACACCTACGCGGTCTGCGCGGGCCGCACCGGGCAGGCCGTACAGGTGACCGTCTCGAACACCGGCAGGCCGCTCGTCAGGCCGCTCGTCACGACGCTCAGCCAGGGGGCCCGTCAGGAGCCGAGCCCGATGCCGAGCCCGATGCCGACCGCGGCCCCCGTCGTGATGGGCGGCTGCGACGACACCGCCTTCAGCACGCCGACGCGCACCGAGAAAGCCGCGTTGAGACAACTCAACCTCCGGGTCAGCGAGTGCCTCAAGGGAAAGGGCGCGGGAAGGGGCTCGGTCGGCCTCGACCTCACCTGGGTCCCCAAGGAGAAACAGCCGGTGCAGCCGGCCGCCGAACCCGATCAGGTCATCTCCTCCTGCATCGTCACGGCACGCAAAGAACAACTCGATCCCTACGTCGCCCCCGCGGCGTACCTGTACATCGGCTCGCCCGTCGAGGCCACCGGCCAGCGCATCCCGCTGCCCTCGATCGCCGGTGCCGCCCTCCTCGTGCTCGTACTGACCGTGGGCGTGAGCGTCATGGCGGCCAGGCGCCTGGTCAGGCCCGTCAACGCGCTCACCCACGCCGCGCAGCGGATGCGCGACGGGGACAGCTCCGCCCGCGTCACAGTCAGGACCACCGGCGAGATCAGCGAGCTCGCCACGGCGTTCAGCGAGATGTCGGAACATCTCCAGCGCATGGAGGAGCAGCGCAAGGCCATGGTCAGCGACGTCTCCCACGAGCTGCGCACACCGCTGAGCAACCTCAGGGGCTGGCTGGAGGCCGCCCAGGACGGCGTCGCCGAGTTGGACCCAGCGCTGATCGCCTCGCTGGTCGAGGAGATCCTGCTGCTGCAGCACATCGTCGACGACCTTCAGCAGCTCGCCCTCGCCGACGCCGGCATGCTCCGTCTGCATGTCGAACCCGTCCACCTCGGCGACCTTCTCGAGCAGGTGACCACCGCTCACCGCGGCAGGGCCGAAGCCGCAGGGCTCACGCTGACCACCGTGGTCACCGACGACCCCCGGCTGACCGCGGATCCGGTACGGCTCCGCCAGGCCGTCGGCAATCTGGTGACCAACTCCCTGCGTTACACGCCACGCGGCGGGCACATCACGCTGGGCGCCCGCCAGGATGGCGACCAGGTCGTCGTCGAAGTGACCGACACGGGGATCGGGATCCGCGCCGAGTACCTCCCCCACGTCTTCGACCGCTTCTGGCGGGCGGAGAAGTCCCGCAACCGCCAGACCGGCGGCAGCGGGCTCGGGCTCGCCATCGTGCGCAACCTGGCCGAGGCGCACGGCGGCACGGCCACGGTCGCCAGCGTGCCAGGGGTCCGCACGACGTTCGCCCTGCGCCTGCCGTCGTAGTGGCCTGCGGGTGCCCGACCGCCCTCATGCGGTCCTTCGAGCCGGGCGAGAACCGGCGGTGCCGCTTCGTCGACAACCTGAAGGGCTGATCCGGCATCTAACCTCGCATGAACGGGGAGCCGTCAAGGCTGGGGAGATACTGGCTGGCCGGCAGGCTGGGCGCAGGGGGACAGGGCGTCGTCTACGAGGCCTACGACGAGGCGGCCAACCGCGTCGCGGTCAAAGTGCTGCACGCCTACCTTTCGGGAGACTCGACGTTGCGGCGGCGCTTCCTGCGGGAAGTGACCGCCGCGCAGCGCGTCGCGTCGTTCTGCACGGCCAGGATCATCGGCCACGACCTGGAGGGCGAGCGGCCCTACCTGGTCAGCGAGTTCGTCTCCGGCCCGAGCCTGCGCAGGGCAGCGCCCTTCTCCGGCGACGACCTGCACCGGCTCGCGCTCGGCGTGGCCACCGCCCTGGCCGCCATCCACCAGGCCGGGGTGGTCCACCGCGACCTGAAGCCGGAGAACGTCCTGCTGGGCCCCGACGGCCCGCGCGTCATCGACTTCGGCATCGCCAGGGCCGCCGGGTTGTCCATGACTTCGACGGGGGAGCTGACGGGCACGCCGATGTACATGGCGCCCGAGGTCTTCGACGGCGGCCGGGCAGAGCCGCCCGCCGACGTGTTCGCCTGGGGCGCGCTGGTCTGCTTCGCCGCCACAGGCCGCGACCTGTTCCACGCGCCGACCACCGTCGCGGTGATCCACCGGCTCCTCACCGACGAGCCCGACCTGTCCGCGCTGCCCCCGGCGCTGCGCGAGCCGGTGGCCGCCGCGCTGGACAAGGACCCGGCCAACCGGCCCACCGCGCACGCCCTGCTGACCACCCTGCTCAGCGGCGGCCGGCCGCTGGATCACGGCGGTGAGCAGGCTCCGATGGCCGCGGCCGCGCACGCGGCGGCGGCGATGCGGACGCCCGAGTCGCTGGCGGGACGGCCCGCGCTCGGCCAGGTCGCCGAGCACTTCTACGCCTCGCTCCCGCCGCACGAGCGCGACCTGGCCAGGCAGCTTCTGCTGCGCCTGGTCGACGTGCGCGAGGGCGAGGACTCCATCCGCCACGCCGCCACGGAGGAACTGGTCGAAGGCCGCCCGGAGGCCGAACGGCTGCTGGCCGAACTGGAGCGGGCCAGCCTGGTCGAGCGCGGCGCCGGCACCGTATCGATGGGCCGCGCCGCGCTGCTACGCGCCTGGCCACGCCTGCACGAGTGGGTCAGCGGCGACCGCGAGGCCCTCTCGCGCCACCGCAGGCTCGGCGAGGCCGCGCGCCGATGGGCGGTGCACGGGCGCCTGCCGGAGGACCTGCTCCAAGGTACGGCCCTGCGCGAGGTCATGACCTGGGCGCCGCAGACCCCCGAGCACCTGACGCTGAACCCCACCGAGCGGGCCTTCGTCGAGGCCAGCACCGCCCAGGCGGCCGGCCGGGCCAGGCGGCGCAGGCTGGTCGGCGGCGGCATCTCCGTCCTGCTGGTCACCGCGTTGATCGCCGGGATCGTGGCCTGGCAGCAGACCCGCCTGAGCCAGGCCAGCGGCCGGCAACTGGCCGACAAGCAGACCCAGGAACGCGCCAGGCTGCTGGCCTTCCAGGCCGACGCTCTGCGCAAGAGCGATCCGGCCAGGGCGATGACGCTGAGCGTGGCCGCGTACCGGACGGCCGACGTGCCGGAGACGAGGGCGGCGGTGCTGAGCTCGCTGGCCCAGCCGGAACAGCGCATGTTCAAGGATCCGAACCTGAACAACAACGGACGCGCCCTGAGCGCCGACGGCTCGCTGCTGGTGAGCGCGGGCGAGAACGAGGTCAGGGTCTACGAGGTGCGCACCGGACGCCAGACCGCGCGACTGACCGGCGTCGGCTTCGGTCCCTTCCGCGCGGCGCTGAGCCCGGACGGCGACACGCTCGCGCTGGCCGCCGACTCCAAGCTGCGGCTGTGGAGCCTGCGGACGGGAAAGCAGATCGCCACCGGAACCGACAAGGCGTGGGGATCGGCTTTCCACGCCAACTGCACGATGCGTTTCTCGCCGGGCGGCCGCTACCTGGAGGTGTCGGCCAACCTCGGCGGCCCGTTCAGCGGGCTCTGGGACACCAAGGCGGGCAAGTTCCTGTACGCGGGCACCGGCGACCTGGAAGTGGGCCCGGGAGACCGCTACGTCGTGGTGGGCCCGACCTACGAGGGCGACGGGAAGACGACCCTGGTCCGCGACCTGCCCGGCGGGCAGGCCAGGCCGATGCGCGCGTCCCTGCCCACTCTGGTGTCCGGGGCCTCACCGGTCGGCCGGCGCGTGCTCGTGCAGGAGGGCGGCGAGGCGCGGCTCTGGAACCTGGACACGGCCCGCCCTGACCCTCTCGGATTCAAGGGCACCGCGGCCACCGCCGACTTCTCCGCCGACGGGAAGTACATGGTCACGCTCAGCGGCCTGAGCGGCTCGGGCAGCATCGCCCCGCCGCCCACGGTCACGCTCTGGCGCGTGGCCGACCGCGCCATGCTGCTGCGCTTCACCGCCGCGTCGATAGCCGCCCAGCGTCCGGCGCTCAGCCCCGACGCGCGGCGCCTGACCCTGCTTGACGACACCGGCCAGGCCACCGTCTACGACCTGGACCGCCTCACCGCTCCGGGACCGGGCGCGCCCGCGGGCTCGGGCAGCCTGTGGCTGGCCCCCGACGGCCGCACCGCCTTCTCCGTCCTGGCGGGGCGGGTGCGCTCCTGGCAGGTGCCGGCCTTCACGCCGTCGGGCCGGATGATCACACCGAAGGTCTCGGTCGACGCCGGGCTGCCCAAGTACATGATCGCCGCCACGGTCAGCCCGGACGGCAAGACCATGGTCACCACCGAGCCGACCTGGGTCGGCGGCCCCTACACGCTGTGGGACACGGCCACCGGGCGCAGGCTGGCGAAGATCGACATCACCGCGGCGACCCCGAGGGCCGACAACATGGAGCGCATGGTCATCAGCCCGGACGGGCGCCGGCTGGCCATCGCCTTCTCGATGTCCAACGACGGCCACGGCGCGGGCAGCGTCCTGCTCGTCGACCTCTCCCGCCGCGCGGTGACCAAGGTCTTCAACGACATCTCGGCGGGCGAGATGTCGTTCAGCCCCGACGGCAGGTGGCTGACCACCGGCGACCCGGCCGGGGTGGACGTCATCGACCTGGCCGGCATGACGACACTGCCGGTCTCGGCCGCGCCGGGGACGATGGCGCACGACTGGATGACCTACGACGGCACCGGCCGGCGGGCGGTCTCGCCGTACGGCAGCCGGGGGGTGGCCCTGTGGGACGCCACCACGTGGGAGCCGACCGGGCAGCTGTTCAAGGTGGCGGGCGATGTGCTCGGGGCGGTCTTCTCTCCCGACGGTAAGACGCTCGCGGTCGCCCACGACGACAGGGTGACGCTGTTCGACCTGGTCAGCGGCAGGCAGCTGGGCAGCCCGCAGCCGGTGTCGGCCACGATGGACGACGTGGACCTCCGCGACCAGATGCCGAAGCTGGTCTTCATGCCCAGCGGCGACCTGCGGGTGCTCGCGCACGACGGAAGGGTCCGCGACCTGCCGGTCAGCGGGGAGCGCGCCGCGCCCCTGGTGTGCGAGCGGGCGGGCGGCACGCTGTCGCGGGCCGACTGGAACAGCCTGGTCGGCAAGGACGTGCCCTACTCCGATCCGTGCCCCAAGGGCTAGCCTCCAGGATCACCTCGTCGAAGTCGCCGCCTACCGCACCAGCGAGTCGCGCTCCTACGACACCTCGATCGGCTTCGGCCGCGTCAACCCGGCGGGCGTCCGCTGGACCCGCCTGTTGACGGTGTCGGGGGAGGTCGCCCCGACCTCGGCCGCGCGGCGAACCGAGGTCTCCAACGTCGCCTCGGTTCGCCGGGTTCAGGGGATCACGATGATCAAAGAAGGTGAACGCGGCGCCGCGGTGCGGGTTGACACCTAAGCTCCTCATCGCCTGGACCCGGGTGGAGCACCATCGAGGCGTTTCACCACCAGTGGACAGATCTTGGTGCAATCGCACCGCCGGCGGCCCCTGACTTCATGTTCCCGCACGATGCACTCCCGCGTGACGTGATGGAGGGTTGCCGGAACGTTGATCCGAAAGCTCCGGAGGCCTGTGAATGGGACTCGTCGAAGACACCCCCACGCTGTCGCCCGCGCGAATACGCAGAACGGCGACCGTCACCGTCGGCCTGCTCATGGGCGTCTGGGTGATCGACTACGTCGATCGGGTGATGATGGCCGTCGCGTTGCCGTTCATCGGCGAGGAGTTCGCGCTCACCAAGACCGAGCAAGGCTGGCTGATCACCGCCTTCTCCCTGGTCTATCTGCTGTGCCAGGTGCCGGGTGGCATCCTCGCGGACAAGTTCGGCGCCCGCCGCCAACTCATGGTCTCTCTGCTGCTCTGGTCGGTCTTCACCGCCCTCACCGGTGTCGCCTGGGGTCTGGCATCCCTCCTCGTCATCCGTGCTCTCTTCGGCGTCGGCCAGGGACTCTTCCCCGGCGCATCCTTCAAGGCCATCGCGGAACGCACGACCCCCACCGTCCGCGCCACCGCCGCCGGTGCCATGCTCGCCTCCAACCAGCTCGGTGCCGGCGTCGCCCCGCTCATCGTCGCGCCGCTCATCCTCGTGCTCGGCTGGCGCCACACCTTCTGGGTCACCGCCGCCGCCGGCGTCGCCATCGGCGTTCTGCTCTGGAAGCTGCTGCCCAAGGCGCTGCCCGCCCACCTCAACGGCTCCGACGTCGTTCAGGACAAGGGGACCAGCCTCGGCGCCGTCATGCGCTCGGCATCGGTCTGGAAGTTCGCCGCCCTCTTCTGCACCACCAACATGCTCGGCTACGGCTTGATCACTTGGGTGCCCAGCTACCTGCTGGAGGAGCGCGGCATCTCCCTCATCAACACCGGCGTCATGTCCGCCATCCCTGGCCTGGTCGCGTGCACGACCGTCTTCCTCGGCGGCTGGCTGTTCGACCGCTTCTTCCACGACAGAGCCCGGCTCTACGTCATCCCCCTGCTCCTGGTCACCGCCGTGCTCCTGGTGCTCATGCTGATGGCCGACTCCGCTGTCGGGTTCACCATCTACCAGACCCTCGCCATGGGCGTGGCGGGTCTTTCCGCGATGGGCATCCTCGGCATGCCCGTGCGCGCCCTGCCGCCCGCCGTCATCGGATCCGGCATGAGCGTCGTCAACGTCGGCGGTCAGATCGCCGGCGTCCTCGCCCCCGTCCTCATGGGCTTCCTGGTCGACACGTTCTCCTACACCGCTGCTTTCGGCCTGCTCATCGCCACCACCGTCCTCGGCGCGCTGATCGCGTTGATCGTGCCCCAGCGCCCTGAGCAGTTCAACCTCGGAACGGAGGAACTCGCGTGACGACATACGATCTGGTCCTCGCCCGCGGCCGGGTCATCGACCCCGAGACCGGTCTGGACGCCGTACGCGACGTCGGCGTCAACGGCGGGGTCATCCAGGCAGTCTCCGACCAGCCGCTCGACGGCCTCACCAGCGTCGACGCGACCGGCCTGGTCGTCAGTCCGGGCTTCATCGACCTGCACAGCCACAGTATGGACGTCGCGGGCCATCGCCTGCAGGCGCTCGACGGCGTCACCACCGTCCTGGAACTCGAGGCCGGCGCCTACCCGGTCGCCGCCGCCTACCGCAGGGCCGAGATCGAGGGCAGGCCCCTCAACTACGGCTTCGCGACCTCCTGGGCCGTGGCCCGTATGGCCGTCCTCCTCGGCCTCGACACCAGCGGCGACCTGAGGAACGACTTCCTCGCCAACATCGGCCGCGAGGAATGGCAGCGCGCCGCTCCGCGAAATGTCGTCGACCGCATCGTCGGCATGCTGGAGCGCGACCTCGGCGACGGCGCGCTCGGCATCGGCATCCTCGTCGGCTACGCGCCCCACATCGATCCCGCCGAGTATCTCTCTGTGGCCGCCCTCGCCGCCCGCGTCGGGCTGCCCACCTACACCCACGCCCGCGAACTTGTCGAGATGGACCCCACCACTCCCGTCGACGGCGCCGAGGAGATCGTCCGCGCCGCCGCCTCGACCGGCGCGCACATGCACTACTGCCACGTCAACAGCACCTCCATCCGCCATGTCGACCGCGTGCTCGGCCTGGTGGAGAAGGTGCGCGCCGAAGGCTCGCGAGTCACCACCGAGGCCTACCCCTACGGCGCGGGCATGACCGGCGTCGGCGCGGCCTTCCTCGCCCCTGAACTCCTCCACCGGCGCGGGCTGACCCCGCACTCCATCGGCCTGCTCGGCGCCGAGGGGCGTATCCCCGACGCCGACACCCTGCGCCGGGTCCGCGAGAGCGAACCCGGCTCGGCGGCTTTCGTCCACCTGCTCGACGAGGATGACCCCTCCCAGTTCGACTACATCCAGCGGGCCCTCACCTTCACCGACGCCGCTGTCGCCACCGACGCCGTACCCCTCCTGTGGCGCTCAGGGGCGCCCGACCCGTTCTCTTGGCCGCTCGGGCCCGACGCCGTCACCCACCCCCGTACGGCAGGCACTACGGCCGGACGCTGCGCAGGCTCGTCCGGCAGAACGGCGTCCTGTCGCTGCCCGAGGCTGTGCGCCGGTGCACGCTCGTCCCCGCCGACGTGGTGGGCTCGGGTGTCCCGGCGATGCGGCGCAAGGGCCGGGTTCAGGCGGGCTGCGACGCCGACCTGACCGTCTTCGACCCCGAGACCGTCAGCGACCGTGCCACCTACACCGAGACGGTCAGGCATTCCTCCGGTTTCGTCCACGTCCTTGTCGGCGGCCAGTTCGTGGTACGCGACGAGTGTCTGTTGCCGACCGCCCTGCCCGGGCGCGCTGTCAGAGCCTGATGCCTGCTCAGGGTCGCTCGCGTGTATCCGGATACTGACAGCAGCCCTGCCGGCACCCGGATTCACGCAGGGCGCTCACCTCCACGGCCGGGGAGCATCAGCGGGTCGGGACCGGACACCAGGGCCATGGCCGGCCGTACCCGCTGCTTCCGGCCACGCGCCCGGACCGGCATCAGCGCCGCCGCACTCCTGATGGTGCGGGTCATCGAGCTTACGCACCTGGACGGGCCGGCATGGGGAAGGGCTGGCGGCAACGTTGAGCCGCAGGTACATCCGCGGGCATCATGGTCGTCATGCCAGGGCTCATCGATCCAGCGGCCGAGTTGCGGAAGTCCTTTCTGTCCGCGGTGGCTGAGTTCCGGACCGACCCTGACTATCCGGTTCCCTGGTTCGTCGACGATGTCGACCCACAAGCCCTGGCAGACTCGTGGGCTTTCGACGCGTATGTCGCGCGTGTGCTCGGCGAGCGGACCCAGGCGGGCGTACGAAGCGGATTCGTGCCGATGACCACGCTGTGGTGGGTCGACGCCGAGCGATTTCTGGGCAGACTGGCCATCCGCCATCGGCTCACCCCGGCGTTGATGGAGTTCGGTGGTCATATCGGCTACGACGTGCGCCCCAGCGCACGTCGTCAGGGACACGCGACGGCGATGCTCGCGGCCGCGCTGCCGATCGCGCGGTTGTTGGGCATCTCCCGGGCGTTGGTGATGTGCGACCGGACGAATACCGCTTCGCAGCGAGTTATCGAAGCCAACGGTGGCGAACTTCTCGACATCACCGCACAGAAGCGTCGCTACTGGGTGTCGACCGCGGAGGGCGGCACGGGTTTCGGGTAGCCCCCGGGTGCGGGGCGCTCGTTCGGGCACTCAGGCCCGACGCCATCGCTTACCGCGCGGCCTACTACCGCCGATGAGCGCATTGAGTTCTTCCGGCGAGCCGGCCCCTACTCGACCTCGGTGTCCTCGGGAACGCTTCTGGCCAGCGCCGCGAGAGTCGCCAGCGCCGTGGCGAGGGTGCCGAGCGGTGGTGCCGACAGGGCGAGACGGACGGCGTTGGGCGCGTGGGCAGCCACGATGGTGAAGGCTGCGCCGGGGGTGACCGCGATGTCACGGCGGGCGGCGGCCGCGACGAAGGTGTCGGCCCGCCAGGAGTCGGGCAGCCGCCACCAGCAGTGGTAGGCATGCGGATCGGCCTCGACGGCGAACCCGGCGAGGTGCTCGCGTACGAGTTGCTGGCGTGCCGCCGCGTCGCGGCGTTTGATCTCTTGGAGGGCCGCGACCGTGCCGTCGGTGAGCCATCGCGTCGCGGCCTCGACCGCGAAGCGCGGAGCGGTCCACCCGCCTGAGCGCAGCGCCGAGGCGACCCGGTCGCCGATCGCCCGCGGTGTCACCGCGAACCCTACGGTCAGACCCGGGGCGACTCGCTTCGACAGGCTGTCGGCGACGATGACGTGCTCCGGCGCGAACGCGGCCAGCGGCGGCGGGTCGTCGCGAAGGAACGCGTAGATGCCGTCCTCGACCGCGTAGATCCCGAGATCTCGTAGAGTGTCCGCGATGTCGGAACGCCGCTGTTCGGGCATGGTGACACCGAGCGGGTTGTGCAGCGTCGGCTGGAGGTAGACGGCACGCAGCGGCCCGGCCGACCGGATGGCCTCCGGGAGCACCCCGCACTCGTCCATGGTGAGCGGGACCAGCGTGATGCCGAGGCGGGCGGCGATGCCCTTGACCAGAGGGTAGGTCAGCTCTTCGACGCCGACGCGGTCGCCCGCAGGGACGAGGGCCGCGAGCGCGGCGGCGATCGCTTGCCGTCCGTTGCCCGCGAGCAGCAGGCGTCCGGGATCGGGGACCCAGCCCGGACGGGACAGCATCGCGGCCGCCGCCTCCCGCACCGCCGGCGTGCCTCCCGCACGCATGGGGGTGAGCGCACCCGCCAGCACGTCGGGACGCAGCATTCCGCTCAGGCTCTCCGCGAGGAGTGCGGGCTGCTCTGGGGGCATGGGGAAGTTCAGCTCCAGGTCCACCCGCGCGTGGGCCGGCTCGGCGAGTGCGGGCTCGCTCGGCGGTACGGCGGCGCGGACGAACGTGCCGCGCCCCACCTCGCCGACCGCAAGGCCGCGGCGGATCAGCTCGCCGTACACCCGAGCCGCCGTGGAGCCGGCGATGCCGTGCCTGCGGGCGAACTGCCGCTGCGGTGGCAGCCGGTCCCCGGGCCTGAGCCGACCGGAGGCGATCTCCGCCGCGAGCGCGTCCGCGATCCGCCGGTAGTCGTCCATCCCATCTCCGATCGACATTGCTCCGAGTGCAATTTTTCTATTGCACCGAGATATTCCTCTCAATAGCATCGAACTGTCAAGCCGGGCCGAACAGGAGAGGTTCACGGTGGGCACTTTCATCACCGGGCAGATCGCCATCGAATATGAAGACCACAACCCCGAGGGCACCAAGCCGCCGCTGGCGCTCGTCCACGGCCACCCCTTCGACCGCTCGATGTGGACACCCCAGGTCCAGCACGTCGGCCGGGACGGGCGCCGGGTGATCGTCTCGGATCTGCGCGGCTACGGCCGGAGCACCGTCGTCCCGGGCAAGACGCCGCTTCGGACCTTCGCCCAGGACATCGCCGACCTTCTCGACCACCTCGGCGTCGCAGAGATCGTCCTCGGCGGCCTGTCCATGGGTGGACAGATCGTCATGGAGTTCCATCGCTTGTTCCCGGACCGGCTGCGCGGACTCGTGCTTGCCGACACCGCCCCCCAGGCGGAGACCGAAGAGGGCAGGCGGACCCGCAACGCCATGGCCGACCGGCTGCTCCGGGAGGGCATGGGCCCCCACGCGGACGAGGTCCTGTCCAAGATGGTGGCGCCGGCCAACATCCGGCGGTTCCCCGCGGTGGCCGAGCACGTCCTCGGCATGATGCGGGGGACGCCCCCAGAGGGCGCGGCCGCCGCGCTGCGCGGCCGCGCCGAGCGCCCCGACTATGTCGCGTCACTGTCTCGCGTCCGTGTGCCTACGCTCATCGTCGTCGGCAGCGATGACGAGTTCACCCCGATCGCCGACGCCCGGCTCATGCACCGGATCATCCCGGGATCCACGCTTGCCGTCGTCGAGGGGGCCGGGCACATGCCCAACCTCGAGCGGCCGGCCGAATTCAACGAGACGCTGCAGAAGTTCCTCGACTCGATTCCCCAGGAGCAGTGAGTCCCATGACCATGACCGCGTTCGTCACCGGCGCCAGCACCGGCTTCGGCGCCGCGATCACCCGCCGCCTCGCGGCCGACGGCGCCCGCGTCGTCGCGTCGGCGCGGAGAGCGGACCTGCTCGTCAAGGTGGCGGCCGACCACCCGGGCACCGTCCACCCGCTCGAACTGGACGTCCGGGACAGGACCGCAGTCGAGCACGCGATCGCCACCCTGCCCGCCGAGTTCGCCGAGATCGACCTGCTGGTCAACAACGCAGGCGTCGCCAAGGGACTGCAACCCGCCCACGACGCCGACCTCGACGATTGGGACCAGATGCTCGACACCAACTGCAGGGGCCTCATGTACTGCACCCGAGCCGTCCTCCCTGGCATGGTGGCACGCGGCCATGGCCATGTGGTCAACGTGGGCTCGGTCGCCGGCACCTATCCCTACCCCGGCGGCAACGTCTACGGCGCGACCAAGGCTTTCGTCCACCAGTTCAGCCAGAACCTGCGGAGTGACCTGCACGGCACGGGCGTCCGCGTCACCTGCGTCGAACCCGGCATGTGCGGGGACACGGAGTTCTCCACCGTACGGTTCAACGGGGATCGGGAGAAGGCCCAGGCCGTCTACGCCGGAATGCGGCCGCTCGGCCCCGCCGACATCGCCGAGGCCGTGTCCTGGGCGGCGTCGCTGCCGGCGTACGTCAACATCAACGTCATCGAGCTCATGCCCGTCGCCCAGAGCTTTGCGCCGTTCCAGGTACACCGGAACCTGCCGGCCCCGTCTTGATCCGGGCAGGGCAGGCGCGTGAGAATCCGCGGCGGGGATATCGACCTATCCAGGGCGAACTTCTCGGCCCCGGGCACCACCGTCCGCGGGTCCTGGCTGTAGCCGGTTTGGGCCCCCGCCCCACGCCGCGCTTCACCGACCTGGTGCCGATTCCTCGTCTCCCATGCGTCCGGCATCGTGGCATGCGACTTCCTCCGCGTGGACACCGTGTTCCTCACACGCCTGCACGTGCTGCTCGTCATGGAGATCGAGACACGACGTTCGACCCTCGCGACGTGGCCGATCTGACGGCCCGGATCCGGCGGACCACGACCGGCCGCCTGATCGATTCGCGGAACCGCGGCTCAGGCCGTACATGCAGGATTCGGCACCTCACGCGGCGTACCAGGAGGACTCGCCGTGGGTGGAGCGGCTTCAGGCGTCGCGGCCCCAGTCGGCCACCAACGGCTGTCCGCTGGGTTCGACTTTCGTCGGTGACGAGAAGCAGCGGTTGCCGGTCAGTTCGGACAGCGTTGGATTCCAGTACCCGCCAGTGATGTCGGTGGGAAATGACAGCGCATCAGGGATGTGAATCGGCTGAGCTGTCGTAGGTTCGGCGGGCTGCGGTGATGGCAGGGGCGGCGAGACGGGCCCAGTCCGTGAGCGCTTCCAGGGGCTCGCGTATGTCTTCGATCAACGATGTGGTGGCGTACTCGACTCGTGGCGGGGAATCCGGGTACACGGTTCGGGTGATGAGCCCGTTGCGTTCGAGATCGCGCAAGCTCACGGTCAGCATGCGACGGCTGATGCCCGTGATCGCGCGTTCCAGTTGGGTGAAGCGGCGTGGGCCTTCGCCGAGTTCGACCAGTACCTGAGCGCTCCACTTGCCGCCGATCAAGGCCAGGACCTCGGGGAGCGGGCAATCGTCAGGGGCATGCGCCCAGCCGCCTGACCTGCCTGGTGGCCGGCGGGTTCGATCCCATCGACGGCTTCCGCTCGGCGGTCGGTCCTACGCTGCGCCTGCTCGGCCTGCCCGCCGACACCGACGCGTACCAGCTGATGAAGCAAGGCGCCGCTGCCGATCCGTATCAGGCCGCCCTGATTGAGGCGGGTGATCCTGCCGGTTTCCGCGCCAATTATGAGGCGTTCTCTCGTGAGCCTGGGCTCCACCAGGAACTCGCCGATTCCGGCGTGCCGACGCTGCTGTACGCGGGCACGGCCGACCCTTGGCACGAGCCGATGCGGGCCTTCGCCGAGCGCTCAGGCGCGAACTTCTTGTCCATCTCCGACGCGGATCACAAGGGCTGCTGGGACAGATCGACCGACGTGCTGCCGACGGTGCTGTCGTTCCTGGCGACAGCTGGTATGCCTTGAGCAAGGCCACGCCTCTGGCGACGCTCAGCTGATCTGCGGCTGGGCTCGCCTGTCCACCGTGCTGCCGTACTTTTCGGCACGGGGCTGATGGTCACTGCTCGTCTCGCGTCAAGATCGTTCGTCCTCGGCTTCGCCTGCGGGCGCTGCACCGCGCCCATGGAGATTCGCTCGACGTCCCCCTCGTGGTTGCCCGCGGTGATGCGTGGCGCGTAGAACTCCAGGAAATAGCGCAGGTCCATGGTCTTCACCGCGTGCGGCAGGAAATCCTGCGCCGATTTCCGCGGCATTTCGACGTGCTCGGCGGGACGTCGGTCACGGTGACCGCGCCCGAGTTCGACCTGGTGCTCACGGGGCCGAACGGGTTCCGCCGGGGACTGCGCGGCTCGTCCGGAGACCTCGTCGCGGTCCGCGGCTGCAGAACGGCGGACCCGCGGGCGGCCACGCTCGAGACCGAGAACCTCACCGGACACATCGTTCACGTGCGCATCGCCGGCGACCCACTCACCGTTCACCCGGACCGGCCCGAAACCGTCACGATCCGCTGCGAGGATGCGCACGGCTGGTAGGAGGTGTTGACCACCTGCCCTGAGGATCCCACTTCCTCCGCCGGCTCATGGGCCACATCGAGAACGGCGCTCCCAGCATCTCCGAATGAAGCACTCCAGGAAGGTATCCCCCATGTGCCGCAATGCCGCTCACTCCCATGAGCATGCCCACGTTCCCGAAGGCACGGCCGCGTTCGCGGACCTGTCGGTGCCGGAGAACGAGCTGTCGCCCGGCGACCTCAGCCGACGCCGCTTCCTGCTGAACAGCGGCCTGCTCGGCGCCGCCACCCTGGGGGTGACCGCCCTGGGCGGGCTCGCCGCCGCGCGCCCCGCCGCCGCCACCACCGGGGGCTCGCGCTACTACCAGTGGCTCGCCGGCGACCACCACGTGCACACGCAGTACAGCTACGACGGCATGTACACCATCGAGCAGCAGGCCGCGGGCGCCATCAAGCACGGTCGCGTGGACTGGCTGGTCATCACCGACCACGGGCACGCCGCGCACGAGAAGTTCGCGGTCGAGTCCACCTACGCCGACATCGTCGCCTCCCGCGCCAGGCACCCGGAGCTGCTGCTGTGGCAGGGGCTGGAGTGGAACGTCCCCGGAGGGGAGCACGCCACGGTGTTCTTCGACGGCGCCCGCGACGAGATCCAACTGCTGCGCGCTTTCGAGCGGCTCTTCGACTCCAGGATCAACGGCACCGGCGCGAGCACCCCGGCCAACGAGGCCAAGGCCCTGGAGGCGCTCGGCTGGCTCGAGACCGCCCTGCAGACCGGCTCGGCCGACTCCGCCCTGTTCCTGATCAACCACGTGATGCGGCGCGGCCGGTTCTCGCCGCGCGACCTGCGGGCCTTCCGCGACGCGGCCCCGGGCATCGCTGTCGGCATGGAGGGCGCGCCCGGCGCCCAGAACGAGCCCAGGGCCCGCGGTGACTTCAACAACACGGCGGACGCGAACTCGTGGACCGGCTGGCGGCCCGAGCACTATCCCACCTACGGCGGCTTCGACTCGATGACCGGCATCCTGGGCGGCATGTGGGACTCGATGCTCGCCGAGGGCAAGGGCTGGTGGATCACCGCCAACTCCGACGGCCACTTCTACAACAACGACACGACCGTCGAGCCCCAGCGGCCCGGCGACTGGTACGACCAGCACGGGAAGTACCCGGACCCGATCGACGGAGGCGTCCCGATCAGGCACGCCGACTTCTGGCCAGGCCAGTTCAGCAGGACCGTCGTCGGCGCGGCCTCGCGCAGCCACGGCGCGGTCATGGAGGCACTCAAGGCCGGTCGTGTCTGGGTGTCGATGGGCGGACTGATCGACGGCCTGCACGTCGACGCGCACGCCCCCGGCAACGCCCCGGCCACCCTCGGCGGCCGGTTGTCGGTGCGCCGCGGCGACGACGTCACCGTCACCATCTCCGTCGACCTGGCGGGTCGCCCCAACGCCAACGACGACGTGCCCCGTCTGGCCAGACTGGACCTGATCCGGGGAGCCGTCACGGGTTCCGCCGCGGACCCCGACACCTTCACCGCCCCGGACATGCGGATCGTCGAGTCGTTCACGCCGCGCGGCAGAGGCCGGGTCGCCGAGTTCCACTACAGGTTCCGCGACGTCCGTGAGCCGTTCTACTTCCGGCTGCGCGGCACCGACGGCAAGCGCAGCGCGGCCGGGGGCCTTGAGCCGGCCGCCGACACTGGTCCCAACGAGAATCCCTGGAACGACCTGTGGTTCTATGCCAACCCGGTCTTCGTGGACGTGCTGTGACCGCTCGACCGGTGCCCGCCTGGTTCACCGCCGCCAAGCTCGGGATCTTCCTCGGGGTGCCGGTGAGAGCTGATCCACACGGCCCAAAGCGACCGCGCGTAACCAGGAGCTCCTGGGAGAGTCGACACAGAAGCTGTTAACGAGCAACCCGACCTGCGCGAACGCGCCTCTCACTCGTTATCACCCAGCGAACGTCTGACTCATCCCTCGCTGCCCAGACCGAAACCCGGCGCCGCCGCGGGCGCGCCGCCGCCATTCCGCCGCTGACTGCGATCCCGGCCAACCGCACAGCACATCGCCGGCCACAAGGTCACGCACGCCTGGCGACCGGTCCGTGATGCACCAGTAGTGGCCCATCTCCACGGCCGCCGCACATGCTCGGATTCCGAGCATGTGCGGCGCCCCCGAGCCTGTGTTCGGTGATCTTGGCGATGGCCGCGCTGCCGGGTTGCCGTGGCGCAGGCGGTGCGGGTGTTCTTGCGCCGGTCTTGTCCATGATCAGCTGCAGGGGGCTTCTGGGTCGCCGAGACGGGTGGCCGCTGAGTGGCGCAGTTGGTGGAGGCCGAGCCCGGCGTAGGCGTTGAGGACGCGGGCGCGGTCGTGGCCGAGGCGCGGTCCGGCGCGGGGCAGATGTCGGGGGCCGGAGGACTGCGGGTTCCGGTCGTCTTTGTTCATCGGTCCGCCCTCGCTCCGTCCGCCTCGGGGTGGCGGCCGCAGTGCCCGCACTGGCCGGTGCCGCCCTGGTGGGCGTGCTCGTTGCTGCGGGCCTCGCGCTCGATCAGGCGGGCAAGCCACCGCACCTGTCCGGGCTGCAGCCGCACCGCGTGGGCCCGGCCGGTGTCGGCCTGTTGACAAGGTCGGCTCCACCAGCCGCCATCTGCGGCGTTCCTGCAGGTAGGCGGAGGTGGGCTCGGTAAAGGCGGGCTGTTGGTCGACTAACTGAGCAAACCTCGTCGATAACCCTCGCCGACGGCGGCGGCGCGGTCGCGGACGCCGAGTTTGTCGTAGATGTGCAGCAGGTGGGTCTTGATGCTGGCCTCGCTGATGAAGAGCTTGGCGGCCGCCTGGCGATTGGAGGCGCCGTCGGCGACGAGGGCGAGGACTTGGAGTTCGCGGTCGGTAAGGGCAGCCTTGACCGGTCTGCGTACCTGGCCCATCAGGCGGCCGGCGACGGAGGGGGACAGGACCGGCTCGCCGGCAGCTGCGGCGCGGACGGCGCGCAGGAGTTCGTCGGTGGGGGCGTCTTTGAGGAGGTAGCCGGTGGCGCCGGCTTCGATGGCGGGCAGGACGTCGGAGTCGCCGTCGAAGGTGGTCAGGACGAGGGTCTTGATGTGGGGATGGGAGTGGCGCAGCGCGGTGATGGCGGTGACGCCGTCCATTTCGGGCATGCGCAGGTCCATGAGGACGATGTCGACCTCGAGTGCGGCGGCGCGGTCGATGCCTTCGCGGCCGTTGGCGGCTTCGCCGGCGACGTGGATGTCGGGTTCGGCTTCGAAGGCGGCGCGCAGGCCGTCGCGGACGATGGGGTGGTCGTCGACGATGAGGAGGCGGATCACCGGGGGTTTCCTTGGAGCGCGGGGACGGTGGCGCTGACGGCGGTGCCCTCGCCGGGCGTGCTCTCGATTTCGAGGGAGCCGCCGACGCCGCGTACGCGTTGTCTCATGCTGCTGAGTCCGAATCCTTTGCTGTCGGGGTTGTGGATGCCGGTGCCGTCATCGCGGATGTCGAGGAGGACGACAGCGCCGGTGTAGGAGAGGGTGAGGCCGGCGCGGGTGGCGCCCGCGTGTTTGGCGACGTTGGCGAGGGCTTCCTGGGCGACGCGGAAGAGGGTGACCTCGATGGCGGGGCTGAGGGGGACGCGGTCGCCGGTCACTTCGACGTGCAGGTCGACGCCGGTGGTCTGGGTCCAGTTGCGGGCCAGGGTGGCCATGGCTTCGGGGAGGTGGGCGTCCTCGAGCTGGTGGGGCTGGAGAGCGGAGACGGAGCGGCGGGCTTCGGTGAGGCTGTCCTGGGCGAGGTTGAGCGCGAGCTCGAGGTGGGTGTGGGAGTCCTCGACGCGTTGGGCGGCGCGTAGCTGGGTGATGATGCCGGTGAGGCCTTGGGCGAGGGTGTCGTGGATCTCGCGTGCCATGCGCTGGCGTTCGTCGAGGATGCCGGCCTGGTGGGCTTGGGTGAGGAGCTGGGCGTGGAGGTCGGCGTTCTCCTCCAGGGCGGTCTGAAGGTCGCTGACTGCTTTCCGGTATTTGCGCTGCCGGTCCTCGATCCTGATGCCGGCGATGTGGCCGCCGCCGATGGCGATGGTCTGCACGGCGATGATCGCCAGGTGGAAGGCGATGAGCTGGATGGTGGCCTGAGCCCAGTCGAGCGCCGAGCCGTACAGGACGAAGGAGGTGGCGGCGACGGCGGCGAAGGTCCACCTGGAGGGAGCGAAGTTGGCGGCGAGGAAGAAGCCGGAGATGCAGTAGATGATGAAGATGGGGTCGTGGAAGGTCAGCAGCGCGGCGGTGGCCAGGACGCCGGCGAAGTGAACGGTGACGGTGACCCTCCGTCGGCGCACGGCGGCGGGAAGGAGGGTGTGGGCGCCGAGAATCCAGGCGAGGGCCAGGGCGGTGAGCGCGAGGGTGCGGGGGATCCCGCCTTCGGGCTGGTCGGGTGAGGCCAGGCTGATGGCGAGGGAAGCGGCGAGGGTGATGTAGGGGACGATCTCGACGACGCGCTCGAAGCGTCGTTCCCAGGTGGAGAGCGGGAAGGGGTCGTTCATCCGGGGCGTGCCCCTCCTCTCGGGTACGGACGGGTTTCACCTGGTGATGGCCGACGAGGATGAGGATAGGCGCATGGGGATCAGGATGGCGTAGCCGTACATGAGCAGCCCAAGGGCGATCATGAAGATGATGGTGGGCCATTGCCAGATCGGCGGGAGATGAAGGGCGAGGAACCATACGCGGTCCTCGATGCCGACGATCTTCATGACCATGGGCGCGACTCCCTGAGGGAACAGGGGAAGCCAGGCGATGGTGTAGGTGATCGTGACGCCGATGCGGTGCCGGATGGGGAGGTCCGCGGTGGTGGGTTTGTCGGCCTGTGGTGCCGGGCCGTGCTTCATGAGGTTGAGCAGATCGATCCCGTGGTTCTCGAGTGCGCGGTAGGCGATCTTGCCGAGTCCCCAGGCACTGAGGGCGCCGGTCAGCACACCGGTGGCGATGCCGGCCCAGGGGTGAAGGAGGACGGCACCGGCCGCGGGCAGGGCGGTGGCGGGGACCGCGACGAGCACGAGCCAGGCGAGGCTGGTTTCGGCGGTTTCGTCGGCGCCGGTGCTGAGCGGGTTGCCGCCGCGCTTGTGGGGGTCGGTGCCGGGGACGAGCGAGGTGACGGCGAGCAGGACGATGATCCCGGCGCCGCCGCCGAGGAGGGCGGGGAGCAGGCCGAGTACCCACGGCCAGGCCCAGGTCTGGCCGCTGACGAGGGTGCCGGCCAGGGAGAGGACCACTGCGGCTGGGCCGACGATGAGGAGCCAGGCCAGTTGGCGTCCGCGGACGTCGGCGCGTTCCGCGCCGGGGCTCATGAGGGTGAGCCAGAGGGCGGTTCCGTCGGCGCCGTAGAGGTTGGCCGAGGACGCGGCGGCCATCACGATCGCGATGAGTCCCGCGAAGGGGACCATGATCCAAGCGTCGATGGTGACGAGCAGGAGGGGGGTGACGATGGCGTAGGAGAAGGCGGTAGCGAGGAGCTGGATGCGGACGAGGTCGCGCCACCAGGCGCGCAGTTCCTTGGCGGCGGCGATGCGGGCACCGCTGGTGCTGGGGAAGGGGCGGGGCGTGCCGCGGCGGGGCGGCACACCGCCGCGTGCGGCCGAGACGACGCGCCGCGACAGCAGGCCGGCCCAGGCGGCCAGGAGGAGGGCGATCACGCCGGCGTTGGCGGCGAGGATGGCGAGGGCGAGGGGCCAGGGGGCTTCGACGGCGGCCACGCCCCATCCGGAGGGCAGGACGCGGACGAGGACCTGGGACCAGGCGGCGGTGTCGGTGCCGCCCAGAGCTGCGACGGGTGCCCAGCCGTTGCTGCACAGGGCGATGGCGGTGCCGGTCACGATGCCGACGGCGGCCGCGGTGGCGCGGGATCTGACGAACAGCCCGATGAGCGCCACGATGACGCGAGAGATCATCACCATGGTGATGAGCGTGGTGACGGCCGCTGCCAGGCCGATGAGCACTCCGGCCGGGCCGAAGCGCCAGCCGTACACGGGCAGGGACAGCAGGGCGATGAGATTGACCGCGGGCGCGGGGCCCGCGAAAGCTCCGGCGAGCAGTGCCGCCGCGATCCGGCCTGGCGTGGCGGGGAGCATGGAGAAGTATTCGGGGCGGAGGGCCTCGCTGCCGCCCCCGATGAAGATGGGGCCGAAGATCCAGCCGGTGAGCCATACGGCCAGGGCGAGGGGCAGGTAGGCGGGCCACAGGACGGTGACGGCGATCGTTCCGAAGGCCAGGATCAGCCCGAGCGAGACGCCGGTGTAGAGGTTGGAGGCGTTGTCGCCGCGCAGGGAGTTGCGCATGAGTGCCAGCCGCATGCGGATCATGTGCTGTGCCAGGGCAGCCGGGCCGGGGGTCAGGAGGTGAGCCATGCCAGCCCCTCCGTTCCTCCGGCGCGGGCGCCGACGAGGTCGACGAAGGCGTCCTCCAGGGTTCCGGCGCCGCGAACGTCGGCCAGCGGTCCGGCGGCCACGACGCGGCCGTCGGAGATGACGCCCACGTGATCGCAGAGTTGCTCGACGAGGGCCATGACGTGGCTGGAGATGATCACGGAGCCGCCGTTGCCTGCGAACCTGCGCAGGATGGTCCTGATCGTGGCTGCGGAGACGGGGTCGACGGCCTCGAAGGGCTCGTCCAGGACGAGCAGGCGGGGCGCGTGCAGGAGAGCGACGGCCAGACCGATCTTCTTGCGCATGCCGGTGGAGTATTCGATGACCAGGGTCCGCTCGGCGGAGTCGAGTTCGAGGATCTGGAGGAGTTCGTCGGTGCGCTCGGCGACGACGGCGGGGGGCAGGCCACGCAGCAGGCCGAGGTAGGTGAGGACCTCGCGGCCGGTGAGCCGTTCCGGCATGGCGTTGCCGTCGGGCAGCACGCCGATCAGTCCCTTGGCCTGGACGGTGTCGCGCCAGACGTCCACGCCGAAGATCTCGGCGCTGCCGGCGTCGGGGCGGAGCAGGCCGACGGCCATGGCCAGGGTGGTGGTCTTGCCGGCGCCGTTGGGGCCGACCAGGCCGTAGAAGGATCCGGCGGGGACGGTGAGGTGGATGTCGTCGACGGCCAGGTGGTCGCCGAAGGCTTTGCGGAGTCCGGTGGCGCGGAGGGCGGGCTCCCGGTGTGTTGACATGCCTTGAGAATCGCGCGGGGGTGGAGGGCGGCGGATCGTCCGACCGGGGAGCGGGATGGTGGATTCCGGCATCAACCGATCGGTTGATGCCGGGAGGGGCGGCTGGTGCGTGTGACGGATCACAGCACGACTGTCCACTGTCGCCACGCTTCACACATGTGAAACCGTCAAGGGCTGGGCCTCAGTTCTTCTGCTTCTGTGTGTTCCGCCCCGGGAAGTTCCGGCCCGTCGCAACGGCACGTCCGTCCCCGTATGGCCACGGTCAGGTGGCCTCTAGCTCTCTGTACACGCCGCCGCCGACGCGTTTGATGTCATCGCCGAGACGAAACATACAGTGATGGCATGGAAGCATTCTGTAACTATCGGAGGTGTCGGCATGAATGAATTCATTGTCGTGACGGTCCCCGCGAAGGTGGAGGGCGGGGTGAAGTCCGGCATTACAGTGCAGCGCGACGAGGTCATCACCGTCTCGGCGAGCGGGCGGGCGTCCTACAACGGGGGTGTGACGTATCCCGACGGGACCCGGTTCATCGAGGGCAAGTACTCCGGGGCGTACATGGCGCCGGGGCTCCTCCTGCCGGGAGCCCCGGCCGGCGCGCTGATCGCCCGCGTCGGTTCGGGTCCGTGGCTTGCGGTCGGCTCCTGCCAGACCTTCCGTGCGCAGGACGCCGGCGAGGTGACCGTCGCGTACAACGACAAGCCCGGACAGTACGGTGACAACGCAGGCGAGTACGTCGCGACGATCGAAAACCACGGCAAGATCTAGCCGGCCATGGCCGCGCGGCAGGTCCCGGACCACTCCGCGTGATCCGGGACCTTGTCGCTGAACGGGCGCTTCAGGCGGTCATTTCCTCGCGCGTTGGACGGGCACCAGTGGGTGGCGACGGCACGGCCAGTCAACCGCTCGCGGGGGGAAGGCATGATCTAGACGAGTCGTGGTGAGGGCACGTTCGCAGGCCCGCGCGAGATACAGCGTGAAGCACGTGAAGGCTGGCGCTCCCATCCTGACACCGATGCTTGATCGCCCGAGTGGCAGCCGCCCGACAGCCACGCCGCCGCAGCTCACCGCTGGCGTGCGCTTGTCTTGGCCTTGGTGGACAGTGCACGGTGGCTAGCCGCAGCCTGGAAGCGTGGACGAAGTCGAGTGGGATCGGCTCGTCGCCAAGGCCACCGCCGATGCCGCCGAGTTGCTGGCGTACGCGCGCCGCGAGCGCGTTCGGCGTGCGCGGGCCGGTGAGGATGTCGCGTGGCTGGATGAGGTGGTCCAGGCGCTGGAGCCGCTGGGCGACTTGGCGACCTTGCGGGCGATCGGCGTGGTCGCCATTCGGCACGGCGGTGGGCCGTATCCGGCTGAGGATCTGGCCGCCATCGCGGGTGCGGACGTCGACAGCGTCAGGCGGGTGCTGGCGTGGATGGTCGCGGACGGTTTCGCTTTCCCGGCAGAGCGGCCGCCGTGAAACGCCGTGTGATAGGTGAACCCGGGCCAAGCCGACGCACGGTGACCTGAGAGATCAGGGGGTTCTGTACGCGCCTGTGGGGCCGTACATGACCAACAGGCCTGCGCATCCAGGTGATGCGCAGGCCTGTGATGTGATCGGTAGAGGCGTGTCCGGGGCTGAGTTGAGCAGTCCCGGGCACGCTTACAGCGGCTCGATGCGTCCGCCGACCACCTCCTCACGGCGGCGATGGCGTGGCCGTCGCAGACCGGCGCCTGGGTTCCTTCGGCGTCGGCGAGGCGGTGGGTGACGGGCTCGGCGCACGGGCTGTGTCGCGGTTGTAGCGCCAGGTGCGGCCGCACCCGGCGGCGTTGCATCGGGTGGTGCCGCCGCTGGAGGTGAGGGTGTTGCCGTGCTCGGGGCACATGTCACCACGACGGCGGAGCGGCGGTGTCCTTCACCTCAGCACGGACAGGTCAGCGCTTCGTGGCGCACCGGGGGTGGTGACACATTCGTCAATGCCACCCGTGTTCCCGGTGCCCGCCATGAATGTCAGATGCAGCGCATCCGTCAGACCATGCACCCCGATGGCTACCGTGTCCGGGAGGCGTCCGCCGCGGCGCGTCAGTCTTCGAGATCGCCCAGCCAGCGCAGGGCGCTCAGCCCTGGCATGAAGCAGTACTCGCCGCCGCGCGTGACGACGAACCGCGGCAGCGGTGGCAGGCGCCGCGGTACCGGCCGCCGGGGGATCGTGAACTCGCCGGTACCGTCGCCGGCCCCGACTATCGGATCTCTGGCGTCCCCGGCGCCGAAGAAGACGCCGTCGTTCATCCACTGGGACTGGACGAACTCGAACTGTCGCCCGAGGTGTGCTCCGATGAAGGTGAACATCAGACCGCGGTCGGACCCGTCGTCCTCCAGGACCCCCTCGGGCAGCGGCGGGCCGTACACGGTGCCGCGTCTGATCATCCGGTGCAGTCTCGGCGCCCCCGCGACCGCGGCGTCGCGGGGGTTGGCCCGGCGGATGTGGCAGCCGGGAGGGGTCGTGAATCCCGCCGGATCGTCCTGTTCATAGAGGAAACGGTTGTTGCGGTGTGGGTCGGCGCCGAGGACGGGGTCGTCGCGCAGCGGGCTGAGCGCCAACGGAGCGCCGCTGCGCCAGCGTCCTATGAGCTTGGCCGCGAGCAGCTCCTCGTCCTCGGGGCCGGCGGAGCTGTCTTTGAGGTACCGCCGGAAGGCGGCGACCCGCTGGTGGAGCTTGCGGAAGGCCACGTAGGTGCCGTTGCGTCCCAGCACCTCGGGCTGCGGGGTCTGGACGCCGCCGAGCTCGTCGCGGTAGCCGAGCACGAACTCTCCGGCCTTGAGCGGCGCTTCCAGGGGGTTCGACCCGGCGATGCCGCTGCCTTCGACGGCCGGGTGGCTGATGCCGTCACGGTAGCCGAAGGGCTCGGTCTCGGTCGGCAGCGCGTAGCAGTCCTGCCGCCAGATCTGGACCACACCGTGGAGGTGCCGGAACGCCGGGCGGGCACGATCAACGGCCGCTTCGAGTTGGGCGCCGTCCGGCGCGAGCGCCACCAGCACCACGTGGACGTCGGGCGTGCCCAGCGGCGGTTCCCAGTTGTCGGGGCCGCTCTGTCCAGAGTCGCCCAGCGTGTTCGCCCGTGCGGCCATTCCCTGCCGGAACTCCCAGGCGAACGTGTCAAGCGACTCCTGCGGCACGCCCAGCGCTCTGAGGCCCTGATAGGTGAGCGCGATGCTCACCCAGGTCTCGCCCAGGGGACTCATCGAGTCGGTGGCCGCGGTCACCACCTCGCTCGCGCGCCGCATCAGCTCCCGCCCGTGCGCGCGGTCGTCGATCCGGAACAGGATGTAGGTCGCCGCGTACGGGGTCGGCCGAGGGCTGAGGACCCCGCGCTGGATGTCGTCGAGTTCGAGCGTGGCATAGGTCTGCTCGATCACGGATAACCACCTTTCTGCGGCACTACTTGGACGTGACGATGTTTCTCCAGAAGTTGCGCAGGCTCTCGTCACCTCCGAACAGCGAGCTGAAGATCGTGGAGTCCGCCAGGAGTACGTCGCCGCCCCGCTCACCGGCCGGGGGCATCCACAGGAACATGTTGAACTCGGTGTTCCCTGCCTCGGTGAAGGGGTGCGGCCTGGACATGTCGATCGGCTGCCTGCCCAGGACTTGGATGACGTTCGGATCGTCGGTGGTCACCGCGTAGTGGGGGAGGTGCATGTGGAAGTTGAAGCTGGACACGCCTTCCAGCCATCCCTTGGTGTCCAGATCCCGGGCGATGGACAGCGGGGCGATCTTGCCCGGGCTCTGTGTCGCGGGGCGCAGCCCGTAGCGGTTCTCCACCGGCACGCCGAGCCCCTGCATCAAGGAGCGGGTGTACCTGCCGAACTGCTGCTGGCGCGGGACCAGGAGGTCGCCGTGATGGTGGTACTCCATATCGCGCACGGCGAGGTCGTCAGAGGCCCCGACGTCGTGATGCGGCCCCAGGACCAGGCAGGTTCCCTCCCGGTCGACGAACTGCCGCAACGCCTCGATCTCCTCGGGCGCGGCCTCCTGCCCGGTGATCAGGTGATCCAGCCCGAACACGAACAAGGTGTCGGTGTCCGCCAGCACCCGCTCATCAAGCGGGGTGCGGAAACCGGCCTGATCGATGCGCTGGTACACGGGTACCGGGTGTCCGGTGGTCTCCTCGACGAACTGCTGGAACGGCACCCAGGCCCAGAAGAACAGCTCCAGCGTCCCGGCGATGCCCTGCTGGAACCGCATCGGGTCGGACCACTTCGGGTCCTCGTACGCGGGCCAGGCCACGCGCCGGACCTCGGTCATGGTGGAGAACCGGTTGTCGAGCTCGGCCGGGTTCCGGCCGGCCTCGGCCGGGTAGCTCCACGCGACGTAGATGCTCACGCGTCGGCGTCCGGGGGTGTACTCGCGCGGCACATGGTTCTGGTTGTAGGTACGTGCGGTTCTGAACTCGCTCATCACGTCTCCATTGACGGGGCGGCGGGCGGGCGGTGGCCCGGCCTCACTGCAGTTGGTCGAGCATCTCCGACAGGGCGCGCTTGATCCGGAGCGCTTTCTTGATCTCGTCCGAGGTGACGTACGGATACTCTCCGTACTCGATGAAGCTCGGGCACTGGTGCTCGCGGACGAACCTGATGAACGCCTCGGGGTTCGTCCTCCAGTCCTCGGGGAACCCTTCGAGGTTCTCGAAGGCGGTGCTCACGCCCGACTTGGTGAACAGCGCGATGGCGTCTTCGGTGTACTTGTCGAAGTCAGTGTCGAAGATGCCCTGGTACATGAAACGGGTGTCGTCGTCGAAGAGCACCCAGCGCAGGTAGTGCAGTTTCAGCGGCGCGAGCAGATCCGGGTCGGCTTCCAGCGCCTTGGCCAGCGCGTGGCCGTAGTTGCGGATCGCCTCGGCCCGGCCGGGCTTGACCTTGGCGATGACGGTGAACCCGTAACAGGCCGGGGTCCTCGGAAAGATGGCGCCGTATTTCCCCTGTTCGAGGTGGTCGGCTTCCTTGGGAATGACGACTGCCTGTGGCTTGATCTCCATGCTTCTTCTCCCTCCGTTACCAGTCAGTGGGGGGAATGCGCCAGAGCAGCTAATTGAAAATTACCCCAGACGGTCATAAATCGGACATAAGTGCGTCGGGGTCGCCGCGTCCGGTGCGTCGCGTCCACGCGGTGAACGACATCAGTCCGCGAGGACGTCGACCAGGAACTCGTCGGCGATCCAGCGGTTGTCTGCCGCCGCTGACGACGACCTGGCCGCGGAGTGTTCCTCCTCATCGCGCGGCGTCGCCGTACAGGAGGTCCGCCGGTGCAAGGCGCTCAGCCAGGCGGCCGAACGCGAGGAGGGCGACGCACTCTCCCGCGTCGCGGCGAGCGGCCTGACGCGCACGCCGGCGGGGGCGCTGACCGGACTCAGGCGCGGGGACCGCGACGTCGTCCTGCTGGGTGCGCTGGGCGGCCTCGGCATCCCGGTGGGGATGGTCGTCCCGGCTTACGGGTACCTCGTCGTCGACACCACCGAGGACGGCCAGGTCGGGTTCGACGGCGCCACCATCGTCGGAAATCTGTTCGCGCTCTGGACGGGCGAGGGCTCCCCGACCCGCCAGGGCTGCACCGCCCTCAGCTCCACCAAGGGCGAGACTCGCATCAATACAGCCAGGGGCCGGCTGATTTGCTTGGAGACCTCCGAGGCGCGGACCGCCCTGCTCAAGGTCAAGTCGTTCCTCGACGGCACCGTGGCCGCCCGTGCCGTCGTCTGGGAAACGCAGCCATGACGGCTCTGACCTGTGGTTTGACGGAGTCCGTCTCCGCAGGCAAGATCGCGTCGTGTATTTGTCCGCCTGCTCTATCTGATCGCGCTTCGAGTGTTCGGCTGGCTGATGTTGCTGGGCCGCAGTCAAGCGGCGAAGGACGCGGAGATCACGGTGTTGCGTCATGAGGCGGCGGTGCTGCGGCGCCAGGTTGGACGCCCGCGGCCGGACTGGGCCGATCGGGCCGTTCTCGCGGCGCCGGTCCGGTGGTTGCCGGCGGTCCTGCGCGCTCATCGGCTGGTCACCCCGGCGACGTTGCCGGCGTGGCATCGACGTCTGCCGCGCCGGGCCTGGACCTCCCCGCATCGGCTCGGGCGTCCAGAAACGACCACCCGACCGGCGAGTGGACCGCTCACGCAAGCCTCCGCGCCCCCGGTCTATCGCTGTTCAATGCCACTGTTCATGTGCGGCTGGAAGGAGGTGCGGATGGATCACGACAAGGATCTCTGGGAGCTGCTCGCCGCGCGCGGCATCGACTTCGACACTCCTTTCCGTGGCGTCTGGTGTGAAGGGCTCGCGGTCGAAGAGGTGGCTCGCCGTCTTGGGGCCGATGCGGCCACAGCTCAGCCCGCTGGTTGGCGGGATATCGTGACGGGCGGCTACCGCGAGCACGGGGACGGGGTCATCTGGGTCGGCCCCCATGCGCCCGGCTGGGTCTTGGTGATTCAACTCGAGGGGAATCACCTATGGCGCTGGGACTCCTGGGTGCAACTGTCCCGAGACGGGGGCCGGTTGCTGTATCTCGGATGGCCGCTGTACGAAATCGATGGTGTCGAAGATCTCCAATACGTCGTCGACGGCGACGTGGTCACATCCCTGGTCGTAGGGGATCCCGAGGAACGAGATGGTAGTGACCCCGGTGCCCTGGATGGCCATCTGTCAGGAATGGACTTCTTCGGTGACTCCGCGTATGCGGAGATAACCTCGGCTCTGCGCCTCATCGGGCGGATCACCGGCAAGGAGATCGATGATGGGTGGCTCGACGGTGTGCACACCCGTTACGTCGTTCCCGACGGAGATCAGTAGCTCGCCGTCCCCGAGCCGGGCCGACCTGGCGTCAGTTCATGTCCGCTCAAGCTCACGCGATCATCGCGTGTGACTTCCTGGTGGTCGAGACGATGCTGGTCTTCATCGAGCACGGTAGCCGGCGACTGCACCTGTCTGGAGTGGCCGCGCAGCCGGCCGGGGCGTGGACGGTGCGGCAGGCCCGCGACCTCGCCGACGCCGCGGCGTGGGGCCTGTCCGCGCGCGCCGGCATGCGCACCGGCACCGGGCTGACCCTGGACGGCGGCGCCTCCGCCATCCAGGCCGGGGCGCTGCTCAGGCCGGGTCCGCGTGCGGCTCTCGGCCTCCCGCCCCTGGACGGCTGACCATGCCGGTCCGTCGACTGACCGCCGATGTGGCGTTCGCGGCCGAGGCCGAGCTCGGGGGAGGGCCCTGCTGGGACGCCCGGCGCGGCGAGCTGATCTGGCTCGAGCTCACCACGGGGCTGGTCCACCGGTGGAACCCCGTCAGCGGTGACGACGCGCCGGTCGGCTCGACGGTCCCGGTCGGCGCCGCCGTACCGCGTTCTGGCGGTGGTCCGGTCGCGGCCACAGCCGAAGGCTTCGCCGACCAGGGCCGGCGGCCCTTGCCGAGCCCCGTCCTGGCCGCGGGCGAGCGCTGCAACGACGGCAAGTGCGACCCGCAGGGCCGGTTCTGGGCCGGCACCGCGACACCCGGCCGTCCCGGCGCGGCCACGCTGTACCGGCTGGACCATGACCACACGATCACCTCGGTGATCACGGATGTCACGGTCTCGAACGGGCTCGGCTGGAGCCCCGACGGATCCCTGCTGTTCTACGTGGACACCATGGCCGGACGGACGTCTGCGCTCTCGACCCGTCCGGCCGCCCCCGAAGGCGGCGAGCCCTCATCGCGATCAGCGCGGGCAGGCCGGACGGCCTGACGGTCGACGACTCGGGCGCGATCTGGGTCGCCCTGTGGGACGGCGCAGCCGTGCACCGCTACACGCCGGACGGCCGCCTCGACACGGTTGTGGACGTCCCGGCCAACAACGTGCGCCGACGAGACCGGCTTTGCGGAGTCCTCCACGAA
>NZ_JBYITD010000054.1:0-51331 GCF_057708945.1 Nonomuraea sp. bgisy101 | reverse complement strand
GGCGATCTGCTCGCGGAGGGAGGCTTCGACGGTGTGCAGCGCGTTGTTGGTCATGAAGCCATCGTCGAAGGTTGCCCCTGGGGCAAGGTCAAGCCAGGAGCAGAGAGAATCGGTGAGCTTCTTTGTCGTCGAGGCGAACGCTGACATGGAGACCGATCGGGCCGGCAAGGTCTGGATCCCGCGGCCTCCCGTGGCCTGACGGCCACCCTGGAACCGCGACCGGGCACGGGCACTGGCAGCGGAGTGCGACTTCGCGCGGGCCGTTGAACGGCGCCAGCGACAGCACCGTCTTCGAGGGCCGCAGCCCCTCGTTCTCCGCGAACAGCTTCCGCGCCGCGTCGAAGGGGACGTCGTCACATGCCACCAGGGAGGCGTGGTCGTACAGGTCGCGGATCGCGTCTGTCACCTCGCCGTCGGCGCCCCTTCCCGTCCCCCAGGTGTCCCACAGCAGCGGCTCCACCTTGCGGTCGCGCACTTCTCAACCGCAAAGCATCTACTTGAACGATAGTTGAGTACATGCTAGCTTGGCGAGTACATGATCAAGGGAGGAATGATGAACGCCCCTTCACCGGCTCAGGCACTGCAGGAGATCCAGCGCGTCGAGGGCCGCGTGCGCGCCGCCGAACGCCGTTTCGGCGCGATCTGCCTCGCGAGCGGCATCGGCGCACCGCTGTACTGGGCCGGGATGCTGTTCGCCCCCACGTTCCGCACTCCGGTCACGCTCGCCTGGATGCTGCTCACCCTGGTGCTGTGCGGCCTCATGCTGCGCATCGGCGTCACGGGCCGGCGCCTCACCCAGATCGCGTACTGGGTGGCGGGCGGCGACCTCGTCCTGTTCCTTCTCCCCGCGGCGCTGTTCTTCCTCTACGGGCCCGCGCCTCTCCCCTCATCGTGGACGGTGGCCGGCGTCGCGCTCTGCGTGGCCAGCGGGCTGCCGATGCTCTACGCCGCCCGACGGCTGACGAGGGCGTGATGAGCGCACATCCACGGCACGAACTCGACGAGATCATCCACGCCCCCGTCCGCCTGTCGATCATGGCGGCGCTCGCCGCCGCCGACCGGGCCGACTTCCGTTTCCTCAAGGAGACGATCGAGGTCAGCGACTCGCTGCTGTCCAAGCACATGCTCATCCTCGAGGAGGCCGGCTACGTGAAGGTGTCCAAGGGCTTCGTGGGAAAACGGCCCCGCACGTCGCTGTCCCTCACCGACGAGGGCAGGGCCGCGTTCGCCACCTACACAGCCGTCCTACGGAGGATCACAGGTGCCTGACCTCGCTGCCGGAGGACCTCAACCGCTTCCACCAGGCAGTGCTCACCGGCCGGCTGATCGGCCAGGCCCGGTCGGCCGAGATGCGCACGACACCGAGGACGGGGACAGGCAGGCCTCCTCCGACATCACCATGACCTGGCACCCGCCGTGAAGCGCCGACCTTCACCCGAGAGGCCGCGGTCGCGGCTCATGACTCCTCCGTGTCCGGCGCCGGAGCGGTCGTGGCACCGGCCGACAGCAGTCTCTCCGCCAGCACGCGACAGCGGTTCGCGAGCTCTGGAGGGTCGAGCACCTCGAAGTCGTGCCCCAGCAGGAGCACGTGCATGAGCACGAAGTCGAGGCTGACCGCGCCACTGAGCACCTCGCACCGCTCGCTCCCTCGCCGTCGTACGACGGCGGCCGACGCCGGAATCTGCGCGCGCACCGTGTCGGCCGGCGCGTGCACGAGGAAGCGCGCCTGGTGCGGGTAGACGCGGCTCGCCACGGCCTCCTGCACGTACGGCGCCGCGTCGGGCGCCGCGCGCGGGCGGAAGCGCCAGGTCCGTGCGCACACGTCGGACATCCGGTCGACGCGGAAGCTGCGCCAGTCGTCGCGATCGAGGTCGTAGGCGAGCAGGTACCAGCGCCGGTCGGAGGCGACCAGGCGGTAGGGCTCGACCCGTCGCGGTCGTACCTCGCCACCGGACGGGTAGTCGAAGCCCGCCTCGACCTCGTCGCGGCAGGCTCTGGCCAGCGCCATGAGCACCTCCGGGTCGACCGGTATGCGGCCTCCGCCGAAGGACTCCACCGAGCCGGAGAGCGCGCGCACCTCGTGCCGCAGCCTGGTGGGCAGCACCCGGTCGAGCTTGGTCAGCGCCCGCAGCGCGGCGTCGCCGGCGCCGGCGACCGCGCCACCCGCGCCGGCGAGCAGCGAGACGGCGGTGGCGATCGCCTCCTCGTCGTCGAGAAGCAGCGGCGGCAGGTCCTGCCCAGGGCCGAGCTGGTAGCCGCCGCCGACACCCTGGCTGGCATGTACCGGATAGCCGAGCGCGCGCAGCCGCTCCACATCACGCCGTACCGTGCGCGGCGTGACCCCGAGCCGGTCGGCGAGTTCGGGGCCGGTCCAGACCTGGCGCTGCTGCAGCAACCCGAGGAGGGTGAGCACCCGCTCCGTCGTCCCCCGCTCCTCACCGCTCGCCCCGTCCATGCCGCCCACCCTGCCATAGATAGCGGACCGATCCTGTCCGCTAGCGGTGTCAGAGTGGCTCCATGGATGCAGACGAACTCGACTGGAACCGGACGCTGCGCGAACAGTGGGAGTCCCACTGGGACCGTCAGCTCCGAGCCCGGCTCGACGGCCTCACCGATGACGAGTACTTCTGGTCACCGGTGCCGGACGCCTGGAGCGTGCGGCCGCGCGGCAGCTCGACAGCGCCCGTGCAGGCCGGTGCCGGGGACTTCACGGTGGACTACGCCTTCACCGAGCCGGTCCCCCCGGCCTTCACCACGATCGCCTGGCGACTCGGTCACGTCATCGTCGGCGTGCTCGCCGCGCGCAACGCGGCGCACTTCGGCGCGCCTGCGGCGTCGTACGAGACCTGGGAGTACGCCGGCAGCGCGGCCACCGCGCTCGACCAGCTCGATGCCCAGCTCGACGTCTGGCTGGCCGGGGTGCGCGACCTCGGCGAGGCCGGGCTCCGGGTCCCGGTCGGCGCGAAGGAGCCGTATCCCGAGGCGTCCATGGCCGATCTGGTCCTGCACATCCACCGCGAGCTGATCCATCATCTGTCCGAGGTCTGCCTGCTGCGCGACCTCTACCTGCACACCGACCCCGCCACGAAACGAGCGCCCCGATGAGCCGCCACATCCAGATCACCTTCGACGCCCACGACCCGCGGGCGCTGTCGTCCTTCTGGCGCGACGTACTGGGCTACGTCCACCCCGGCCCGCCCGGAGTAGACCTGCCCGAGGGCGCCGACCCGCTTGCCGCGTGGGACGACTTCCTCGCGCGGGTCGGCGTACCGGAGGAGCAGCGCAACACGAGATCGGCCATCGAGGACCCTGACGGGCACGGCCCGCGGCTGTTCTTCCAGCAGGTGCCGGAGGACAAGGTCGCCAAGAACCGCGTCCACCTCGACGTCCGTGCGGCTCCCGGACTGCAGGGAGAGGAGCGGATGGCGGCGCTGGAGGCCGAGTGCGACCGGCTCGTCGCGCTGGGAGCGAAGCGGATAGCTCGCCACGAGCCCGCTCCCCCGATGAGCGCCGGCTTCATCGTGATGGCCGACCCCGAGGGCAACGAGTTCTGCCTGGACTGACGCGGCTCGGCCGTGGTCGCCGAAGCCTCGGGTCTTTCGAGCGACGGGCATGGATTCGGGGGCGGCGCCTTCCTGCGCCGCCCCCGAACCCTGCGGCGTTATCGGGACGCGGTCGGGCAGAACTCGGCCGACAGCACGTCGGTGAAGACGCTCAGGCCGCTCCAGTCGCCGTTGAGCTGGCTGGTGAGCAGGTGCTCGCCGTCGCGGGAGCCCATGGCGTAGGTCCACGATCCGTAGGTCGCGCCGGCGTTGCCCCAGACGGTGACGCCGCAGGGCAGCTTCTGGGAGAAGACGCCCAGGCCGTAGCGGGTGTCAGGGATCCAGGGGACGGGGCCGGTGGTCGGGACGGTGGTGAACATCTCGCGCTGCTGGTCGGCAGGCAGCAGGCGGCCGCCCAGTAGCGCGCCGAAGAAGCGCTGCAGGTCGCCGGTGGTCGAGATGATGCCGCCCGCCGCCCAGGCGAAGGACTGGTCCATCTCGGTCGCGTCGTAGATCTTGGGCGTGGCATCGGCGGAGAACAGGGTGGAGTAGTGCGCCGGGTGAGGGCCGTCGATCTTGGGGTCGGTTCCGGGCAGCGAGGTGCCGGTCAGGCCGAGGGGGCGCAGGACGGTCCTGGTGAGTTCCTGGGCGAAAGTCCTGCCCGTCGCCTTTTCGACGATCAAGGCGGCCAGGAAGTAGTTGGTGTTGGAGTAGAGGAACGCCTCGCCCGGCTTGAAGGGCGGCGGGGTGGCCAGGCCGATCCTCACCAGCTGCTCGGGGGTGTAGGTGTCGTAGCGGTGCTCGAACCAGGCGGCGCCCACGCCCTTGGCGAAGAATTCCGGGTCGTTGCCGTAGTTGAAGATGCCGCTGGTGTGGTTGAGCAGCTGCCGGACGGTGATCTCGCGGCCGTCGTAACCGTTGCCCTGCACCAGACCGGGCAGCCACTCCTCCACCGTGTCGTCGAGGCTCAGCTTGTCCTCGGCCGCCAGCCGCAGGATCACGGTGGCGGTGAACGCCTTGGTGGCGCTCCCGATCCGGAACCTCTCGTACGGCCGGCGCTTCTGTCCGGTTTCGGTGTCGGACACACCCGCCGAGCCGAACCATCTGCCGCGGCGGTCGCGGACCTCGGCGACCATGCCGGGAGCACCGCCGGCGACGGCGCTGTCAAGAGCGCGTTGCACCTCGGCGTGGTCGGGAGCGGAGGGTGTGGCTGCCGCGGGGGCCGCCACGGCGCCCCCGGTGATCATCACGGTGGCGAGGAGCAGTCCCGCCTTGGCGGAGTAGGACGCGGTCATGTCAGTCTTCCTTCAGGGGTCGGTTCTTCAAGGTCAAGAGAGCTGGTCAGTGCGTCATCTGGTGGTGCCGGGGGGCCTGCACGGCGCTCGCGCGCCTGGCGCTGACGATCACCCCTGCGGTGGTCGCCGCCGTGAGCAGCAGCACCGCGGCCAGGGCGAGGAGGGTGCGGGCGTCCGGGTGGATCAGGGACTGGCCGCGCACGGCCTGCCAGGTCACGACCGCGACCAGCCCGGTGTAGCCGAGGGCGGCGCTGCCGACCAGGCGGGCGCGGACCTTCTCGGCGCGCAGCCAGGCGTGCTTGGCGGCCAGCGCGGCCAGTACCGCGGCGAGTACGAGGAGCACCTGGATGCCGTGCAGAGCGAAGAAGTGCGGTACCCGGAAGTCGCCGCCGGTCACGCTCCAGCCGGTGAGCGGCATGCCGTGGCCGTCCGGGTCGCCGATGCCGTGGCCCTGGTACATCGGCACCTGATGGCCGTTGGCGTCGGTCACCGTGCGGGGGGTGATCTCGGCGACCAGCCAGTAGACCGGCACGAGCATGCCGAAGACGGCCAGCCCCAGCCCGGCGCGGATCGCTCGGTTCAACGCGGCCCCGCCGGTGCGCTGGATCAGCAGGACGATCGCCAGGATCAGTTGCGTGACGAGGATGATCATCACGCCGAAGGTGAGGATGGGGACCAGGGCCACGGTGACCGGATCGGTCTGGTCGGCGTTGAAGTGGCTGAAGGTGCCGCGCGCCGCCTGTGCGGTGATGGCGCCGACCTCGACGGTCGCGGCCAGCGCGAAGACGCTGCCGACCCACCAGCCCAGCCGCCTGCCCTTGCGCAGCTTGGTCAGCAGCCAGGCCAGCGTGCCGGCGTAGAGGGCGAAGGCGAAGCCGAACTTCAGCGGCTTGACCCACACCGACTCGTCCAGCAGGGTCCGGCCGTCCACGACGAGCCCGACACCGGCCGCGAGCACCAGAGCCAGCATGAGGAGCGCACAGGCCACCAGGGGACGGTGCCAGGTGCGCACGGGGGTGAGGAAGGACGACATAGGGGGCTCCGATCACAGCTCGCCAGTTTGCGAACAGGTCCGTTCGCTTGTTTGCGAATACCTAAAAGCTAATTTGCTTTCACAGATCAGTCAATGTCAGATAGGCGAACTGCTCACCTATTCCCAGGTGAAAACCCACATATTCTTGCAATGACGATGAAGGTGAGCGCAAAAGCAAGTACGGGCGACTTGCAATGGTGTGACGGCGAACGCAATACTGGCCGCACCGCAAGACCGATACGGAAGGCAGAACCGATGCCCGGAGGCAGGCTGACCCACCAGGACCGGCAGAAGATCGCCGAGGGACTGGCCGCAGGACTCACCTACACCGAGATCGCCGGCGGTCTGGGCAGGCCCATCTCCACCATCACCAGGGAGGTGGCCCGCAACGGCGGCCCCGGCGACTACCGGGCCGGGCGGGCACAGCAGGCGACCCAAGGACGGGCCCGCCGCCGCAAAGCGAGCCCGGTCAAGGCCTCGCCCGCACCCGCCGCCACGGACCACGGGCGCGACCCGCAGGCGGTGAACGAGCTGGAGGAACAGTTCACCACGATGCTGGTCGGCACGGGTCTGCCGCGGATGACGGCCAGAGTGCTGACCTGCCTGTACGTCACCGACGGCGGCAGCCTGACCGCCGCCGAGCTCGTCCAGCGCCTCCAGGTCAGCCCCGCCTCCATCTCCAAGGCCGTCGGCGAACTCGAACAGCAGGAGCTCATCAGGCGCGAGCGCGACCCCCGCCGGCGGCGCGACCGGTACGTCATCGACGCCGACGCCTGGTTCCGCGGCTGGATGGCCAGCGCCCGCCAGAACACCATGCTGGCCGACTTCACCCGTCGAGGCGCGCAGATCCTCGGCGCGACCACACCCGCAGGCACCCGGATGCAGGACATCGGCCAGTTCTTCGAGCACGTCGGCACGGCCATGATCCAGGCGGCCGAGGAATGGCGGCGGGAGCATGCCGCACGGCGAACGCCACCCGATCCGACGGGACCGTGAATCCGTCGGATCACGCCGGACCCGTCGGGGCACGGCAGGCCGAGAAGTAGGCGACCGCGCCGTCGTGGTCGAGCTCGACACGGTCGAAGCCCGCCTCTTCCAGCCAGCGTGACAGGTCACCGGTCGTACCCACGGTGGCGAAGGCGCCGATACGGCGCATGACCCGGATCCACGTGTCCTGGCGCAGGCCGCTGCCCCGCACGATCGCGTTCCCCCGCAGCCGGCCCGCGGGGCGCAGGACGCGTGCCATCTCGGCGAGCGCCGTCGCAGGATCGGCGAAGCAGTGCAGGCCGAAGTAGCTCAGGCACCGGTCGAACTCGCCATCCCCGAACGGCAGCCCGGTCACGTCCGCCTGGAGGAGGCGGATGCCGTGCAGCCCTCGCCGCCGCGCGCGCTCCTTGGCCATGCGCAGCATCAGCGGGGACAGATCCAGCGCGACGTAGCCACCGGCCCCGGGCTTCAGCCTCCTGAAGGCGGTCCCGCCTCCGCAGGGGACGTCGAGGATCCGTTCGCCGTCCGCCGCCTTGTGGAGACGGTCGAGATCGCGGTAGAAGCGCCGCATGTCCGTGCCCCACAGCACCCTGCCGCCGAGCCTGCCGATCGGTTCGTGCGTGATCCCGAAGTCGTAGACCATCGCGGTGAGGCGGGCCCGACGCCAGTGGTTCATCCGATACCTCCACGCCACGCCGCTCTCGCGTCCCGGAGTTCGGCGACCCTCGCGGCACGTGTCCATCAGCTCTCCTTCAGTATGCGAGCCCGGCTCACCCCACGGCATAGGGTGTCCGACACGCATTCGACGAGGATCGCGCCCGGGAGCGGCCCGCTGACCCTCACCGCCTTCCGCGGACGGCCGGATCGCACCGCGAGTCGAGGCCTGGGAGATCAGCATGGCTCGACGGCCTCTGGGGAGGGACAGCGTGAAGGTCACGAGAGACGCACCGTCGAGCGTAGGGGAGCGGCGATGAACTCCGAGGCTTGGATGGAGGCGTCACACGCGGACTACCCGTCGATGGCCCGGCTGGCGCGGGCGCTGTACGAGACAGGGCTCGGCCCGCGCGAGGTGCTGCGCGAATGCTACGGCGTCACCTTTCCCGAGGAGCTCTTCGTTGTCGTCGACGCCGGGCTGTGGTCCCTGGACCTGCTGGCGTACTTCACCGACCAGCCCTGGGAACTGGCCATCCCACCCGACCGGGGCGGCCCTGCGGACACGCCCGGCTCCATGGCCGACACCGAGTCGCTCATCGTGGCCCGCGACCCCGACCTGATGCCGCTCCTGCAGATTCCCGCCGCCCAGGCCCACGAGGAGGACCGCATCGTGTGCTACCGGCTGGAGGAGCTCAGGGCGGGCCGTCCCACGGTCTTCTGCCTCGGGGCGGAGGCCTACCCCAGCGGGCAGGTGCGCGAGGGTGAGGCGGTGCGCTGCGGCGAGTCCATGCTCGCGGTCCTGTACGAGGAACACGCCGCCTCCCTCCGCTCGCTGGAGGAGGAGGTGCACCGTCCGTGGAACCGGGGTGCGGGCTCGGTCTCCTGGGACGAGGTCGAGCAGGCGCGCGAGTCCCTGGCACTGGTCGCGGAACTGCGAAGGCGAGCGGTGGTCAAGGACGACGGCGCCGGACTCCAGCCCCATCCGGCCACTCCGGTGGGACCGCGGATCGGCCCCGCGGGCCGCTAGTCCTGACGGCCGAGGTCGATGCCCGGCAACTCGGCGCGCGACGAGATGCCCAGCTTCGGGAACACCTTGTACAGGTGGAAGCCCACCGTCCGTGGGCTCAGGAACAGCTGGGCGCCGATCTGCCGGTTGGTCGCGCCGGTCGCCGCCAGCCGTACGACCTGCAGTTCCTGCGGGGTCAGCGCGTCCAGCGGCCGGACCTCGGCGCCGAGTTCCGGCAGGTCGGCGCGGGAGCCCGTCGCGGCCAGCTCCGTGCGGGCCCGCTCGGCCCAGGGCGCGGCCCCCAGCGCGGCGAAGCGGCGCATCGCGGCGCGCAGCCGCGCTCCCGCGTCGGCCCGCCGGCGTTCCCGCCGCAGCCATTCGCCGTACAGCAACTCCGTCCTGGCCTGCTCGAACGGCCGCCCTTCCCTGGCGTGCCACTCCAGCGCCGCCCGGTAGTGCGGCTCGGCCTCGCCGCGCGGCGCGAGGAGGGCGCGGCAGCGGTGGGCGACCGCGGCGGCCCATGGCTGCCCGCTGGCCGAGGCCCAGGCCTCGAACCGGGCGACCTCCCCGGCCAGCCGCAGGCACGTCTCGTCCTCGCCCCGAAGGGCGGCGAGCCGCGCCAGGACGCCTTGCAGGTGCCGCAGCCGTCCCGCCTGCCCGGTGTCGTGCGCGATCTGCCACGCCTCGGCGCCCGACCGCGCCGCCTCCGCGTACCTGCCGCGCAGGATCTGCGCCTGGGTGAGCAGTTGCAGCGCGTGCGGCAGCGCCCCGATCTGTCCCTGCTCGCGGCAGGTGTGGACGCGGGCAGCCGCCAGCTCGCACGCCGCGGCGTCGTCGCCGGTCATCAGAGCGCAGAACACGGCGTACGTCCCGACGACCCGATCCGCGGCCGTGCGCAGCGAGGGGATGGCGGCGCGCAGGAGGGGCAGCCCCGCTTCGGGTCGCCCGAGGCGACCCGTTCCATACCTCGTACCGCCTGCGTCAGTGGCGCCAGCCGGGGGCCGGGCCTGAGGGATTCGAGCTGCTCCGCGGCCTGCCCCAGCGCGGCGTGGTCGCCGGCGAACCACGCCTCGCCTGCGGCGGTCGCGAGCAGGGACGTGGCGTCGTCCGGCGCGCTCGCGGCGATGCCGGCGGCGGCGTCGATCAGCGTGCGCGCGGGTGACGCAAGGCCCGCATGCTCGGCGTCGACCGGCGTGCGCGCGGGTGACGCAGGGCCCGCGTGCTCGGCGTCGACCGCGGCGCGTACCGCGGCCAGCCGGGCCACGACCGCGGGATCGCCGGTCAGGCGCCGGCCCCGGTCGGCCGCCGCGCCGGCGCGGGCCAGCTGCCCGGCCCCGATGGCCGCCTCGGCGGCGTCGGCCAGCCACCGGGCCCGCCGCTGCCGGTCCACGGTGAGCTGCGCGGCACGCTCGTAGGCACCGGCAGCCGAGGCGTGGCTGCCCCGCCGCCGCGCCCGCTCCCCGGCTGCGGCGAGCACGGCCGAGATCTCCTCGTCCGGCCCCAAGGCCGCGGCCGACAGGTGCCAGGCCCTGCGGTCGGCGTGCTCGTCGTCGTCGAGGGCGGCGGCCAGCGCGCGATGGGCGGCCACCCGCTGGGCGACGGGCGCCTCATGGTAGGCCGCGGTCTTGACCAGGGGATGGCGGAACCGCAGCCGGCCGCCGGCGACTCCCACCAGGTGGGCGCGCTCGCCGGGCTCCAGGTCCTCCAGCCGGTGCGCGCGCTCGCCGGGCTCCAGGTCCTGCGGCCCGGCCTCGAAGCCCTCCGCCGCCCGCAGTACCAGCTCCAGGCTGCCGCTGCCCTCCGCAGCGGCGATCAGGAGCAGCACCTGTGTACGCCGGGGCAGCCGCCGGATCGCCGTCCGCAGCGACTGCTCCAGCCGCCCGGACAGGGAGAGTCCTGGCGGTTGCAGGGGCAGCGGATCGAGCTGTCCCGACCGCTGCTCGGGCGTGAGCGTCCCCGCGAACTCCAGGAGCGCCAGCGGATTGCCCTCGGCCTCCTCGATCACCCGATCGCGCACGTCAGGTACCAGGTCGGCGGCCGCCTCGGCGAGCAGCGTCTCGCAGTCGGTCCGGGCGAGGCCGGCGAGCCGCAGCTCGGCGACGCCTTGGCAGGGCGACTCCGCGCCGTCGTCGCGCACGGCGAAGATCATGGTGATGCGCTCGGCCCCCAGCCGGCGGGCCGCGAACACCAGCGCGTCCACCGAGGCGCGGTCCAGCCACTGCACGTCGTCGACGAGGCACAGCAGCGGGCGTTCGTCGGAGAGGTCCGCCAGCAGGGTCAGTACCGCGAGCCCCACGAGGAAGCGGTCCTGGGCGCCGGTCCTGCCTTCGCCGAACGCGCCGAGCAGCGCCTGCCGCTGCGCCTCCGGAAGCCCCTCGACGAGATGCCGAGCCGGCCGCAGCAGCAGGTGCAGGGCCGCGAAGGGCAGTTCGGCCTCGGCCTCGACGCCGGTGACCCGCAGCACCAGCAGGTCGTCGCCGGCGCCCTGAACCGCTTCTGCCAGCAGCGCCGACTTGCCGATCCCTGCCTCGCCGTGCACGACGACCGCGTGGCCCCGCCCCTCGCGGGACTCGGCGATCAGCCTCTTCAGGGCGGCGATCTCCGCGTCTCGGCCGATCATGATGCCCTGACCCTACCTAAGCGGTGACCGATCCCCGGCAGGAGCCCGGTCGCCGTGACTTATCCGGCTCCCGAGGCCCGCCGCTACGGTCGTGAGCAGTCGCCCTGACCTCAGGAGGAAGCCCGTGAGCGACATATTCGCAGAGCCCGTGGGAACCGTCGTCGGCGGGCGCACCGAGGCGTTCGACGACGACTGGAACACCGAGGAGGCGCTGATCCGCCTGGACGGGACACGCTTCGGGCCGGACTCGCTCGCGGGTCTCGACGCGTTTTCGCACCTGGAGGTGGTGTTCCAGTTCCACCTCGTGGATCCGGCCTCGGTCCAGACGGCGGCCCGTCGTCCCCGGGGCAACCCTGACTGGCCCCTGGTGGGCATCTTCGCGCAGCGGGGGAAGAACCGGCCGAACCGGCTGGGCGTCTCCCGCTGCCGCCTGCTCGCCGTGGATGGTCTCGACGTGCGCGTGCGCGGCCTGGACGCCATCGACGGGAGCCCGGTCCTCGACCTCAAGCCGTACATGGCGGAGTTCGGCCCGCAGGGCGAGGTCGTGCAGCCCGCGTGGGCGACCGAACTGATGCGCAACTACTACTGAGCCGAGGGGATGTCGATGGAGCTTCCTGCGCGCACGGACGTGCTGATCGTCGGCTCGGCGAGCGACGAGCTGGTGGCGCGCGGCATCACCGTGCCGCGGTTCACGGTCCGGGACCGCGACCGGGTCCTGCTGACGGTGGCGTTCGACACGTTGCCGACCGATTTTCCGTACACGCTGCTGGTGCCCCAGGACGTCACCGAGCGGGTGCTGCTGGACCGGCTGCGGGCCGCCGGCTGTACGGTGCACCGCCCGTACGAGGTGAGGGCCGTCGAGCAGGACTCCTCGGGGGTCACCGCCACGACGGCGGACGGCCGGCTGATCCGCGCCTCCTACGCCGTGGGCGCCGACGGCATGCACAGCACGGTGCGCGAGCACGCCGGGATCCCCTTCACGGGCGACACCTACGCGCAGTCGTTCGTCCTCGCCGACGTCCGGCTCGACTGGGCGGGAGCCTGTGACGAGGTGGCCCTGTACTTCGCCCCGGAGGGGGTGACCGTGATCGCCCCGCTGCCTGGCGGCCGCCACCGGATCGTCGCGACGGTCGAGGAGGCTCCCGAGCACCCAGGCGTCCCCGACATCCAGGCGCTCCTCGACGGTCGTGGCCCGCGGGCTCATCCGGCCACGGTCACCGACCTCGTGTGGAGCTCCCGGTTCCGCGTCCACCACCGGCTGGCCGACCACTACCGGTCGGGCCGGTTCTTCCTGGCAGGGGACGCGGCCCACGTGCACAGCCCGGCGGGCGGGCAGGGCATGAACACCGGCATCCAGGACGCGCTGAACCTGGCGGGCAAGCTCAGCGCCGTCCTGCGCGACGGCGCGCCCGAGACGGTGCTGGACGAGTACGAGGCCGAGCGCCGCCCGGTCGCCGAGGAGGTGGTGGCCTTCACGCACAAGATGACGAGGATCGCCACGGTGGGCAGCGGCCCGCTCCGCTCCCTGCGCAACACGGCGCTGAGGGCTCTGGACTGGATTCCCGCCGTCCACCGCACGATGGCGATGAACCTGTCGGAGCCGGCGACCGCGGACAGGCACTGAGACGGCCGGGCAGGGCCGGCTGCAGGAGCTCACCGGGAGACGCCTGCCCTGCCCGTCGCCCTGCTAGGCCGGGCGGAGGAGGAACGTGACGCCCTCGTGGCCGGGCTTCTCCACCACGAGTCCCGTGTCGGCCAGCACCTCCGCGATCAGCTCCCTGTCGCCGGCCCACTGCAGCGCGAGGACGTCGACCAGGTCGCCCCTGGCGTCGAAGCACGACGTGTGCGCCTGGGTGGTCCAGAAGACGGCCTTGGGCGGTTCCCCTGCCCTGGTCACGTCGTGGACCTGCTGCCAGCCTCCGGAGGAGGTCGGCCACAGGTCCGGCTCGGCGAGGTAGCCGTGCGCCGCCAGCCGGTCGAAGGCTCGCACGATCCGGCAGAGGTCGGAGGGCCGGTCGGTGGCCAGGCAGGTCACGATTCCTTCCTCCGGCTTGTTGAGGCCGTGGACCGCGGCGAACAGCGCGTCCATCGCGGCGTCCGCCTGCCTGCTCAGTTCGTCGGCGTCCATGTCCATCAGCGCGTCGTCGTCGCCCTGGTCGGCCTGCCAGGGAACGGAGAGCACGAGGGCCTCCCGGGCGAACACCGACTGGATCCTCGAGGGGAGCCCGCCTCTCCACGCGATCGTGACGTCCTTGACGAGCGCGCCGTCCGGAGCGAAATGGTCGGCGAGGTCCGCGGGCGGGCTGAGCAGGCCGCTGGTCTCCGTGGCGGACGCGAACCGCTCCGCGTCGACGATCTGCCAGCCCTCGTCCTCCAACCGGCTGAGCGCCTGGTCGAAGCCCTCGCGGTGCGACCGGTGGGACGGGACGGACGCGGGCGCGGTGGCCTGCCCGGACGGCGCGCCGGCGACCTCGGCACGGCGCTGCGCGAGGAACGCGCGGGTCTCGGCGATGAAGCCCCGGTCCATCAGCGTGTCCATCACCATCGACCACCAGGATTCGGCGCCGCGGAAGGCGTCAGGGTCCAGCTCCTTCAACGAGAGCCACAGCTTCTCCGTGTACGGCTTGGCGACGTCCGGAGACTCGCCGTTCAGTTCCTGCTGGCGCAGCCTGAGCCGGTAGAGGAACTCGACGAAGTGCTCCAGTGAGCTGTTGACCTTCTCCGCCTGTGGCTCGTCGTCGAACGAGAGCAGGCCGACGACGCCGTTCCCGATGTCGAGGAAGTAGCGCATGCCCGTGTCCCCCGACGTCCCGCCGAGCGTGAGGACGTCGACGTCCCCGCCGCCCGTCCGGAACACCACGAGTGAACCCACCCGCGGCTCGTCGGCGACGGAGGTGGTGAATGCCAGGTCGGCGCGTACCGGCAGCCCGACCTCGCAGAGGATTCGCGCGTCCTCGTCGGAGAGCCCTGTCTCGCGGCACCACTCGCCGTCCATCAGCAGCAGGCCCTCGTCACCGAATGCTTTGATCATCTGTTCGCGTGTGACCACGATGCGGCACCTTGTCGTTGCGGGCGGCCCGCGGTGTCCGACGCCGGGCCTGAAGATCAAGTTCGCGTAAAGCGTACTGAAGAACGATCACGGACTTGAGCGGAAGCCTCTAGCTGCCGATATTCGTGTTGCGCGTGGCCATGACTGCTGATGTCATGACCACCGGCCGGGGCGCCGCGCCGCGGAACACCCTCACAGGTCACTCCCCCCGGAATTCATGGATGATCACATGCCGCGCCGTTCGCGCGGAGACGAAGGAGAACAATGACGATCGACCACGTCGGTGTCGCCGGTGGGCGGCTCGTCGTCGAGACGGCCGGTGCGGGCGAGACCACGGTGGTGCTGCTCCACTCGGGCGTGACCGATCGCGCGATGTGGGACGGGGTCGTGCCCGCCCTGCTGGAGAGCCACCGAGTGGTGCACTACGACCTGCGCGGCTACGGCGCCTCAGCGCCGGCCGCGGCGCCGTACCGGCATACCGACGATCTGCTGTCCGTGATGGACGCGCTGGAGGTCGGGCGCGCCGTGCTGGTCGGAGCCTCGTACGGCGGCCGGGTGGCTCTGGAGTTCACCGCCTCGCATCCCGGCAGGGTCGCCGGGCTGGCGCTGCTCGCCCCGCCGCTGCCCGGATACGACTGGTCCGCGGTGATGCGCGGCTATGGCCAGGCCGAGGAGGCCGCGCTGGAGAGCGGCGACCTCGACGCCGCCGTGCAGATCAACCTCGACATGTGGGTACGCGGGCCGTCGCGCGCGTGGGACGAACGGCTGCGCGATCACGCCGCGTCGGTACGGGAGGCCCTCCGCGTTTCCCTGGCCAACCAGCACCTCTCCGACGAGTGGGAGGAGAGCGGGAAGCCGGACCTGGTCGAGGTGCTCGGCGAGATCAGCGTTCCGGCACTGGTGGCGGTGGGGAATGACGATGTTCGGGACTTCCAGGACATCGCCGAACGGCTGGCCGTGACGCTCCCCCAGGCCCGCCTGGAACGGCTGCCTCACACCGGCCATCTGATCGCCCTCGAACGGCCGGCGGAAACCTCGCGACTGCTGCTCTCCTTCCTCGCCGAACTCGGCACACCGTGACGACCACGCCGCGGGTATGTGACCGGTGCCGGCGGATGGGATGACGGTGCTGATGGCGGTGGGGGATACGGTGGTGGATCTGGTGCCGGGGCCGCCGGGCTCTGGCTGACCCGGCGTCCGGAACGGACAGGAAAGGGGGGCCTGTTGTCCCGCGTGAGCTTGCGTCCGATCGCCGTCCACGATCAGGACGAGTTCCTCGAACGGGTCCGTGACAGCGTGGACCTGCACCATCCGTGGATGTCCCTGCCCGCCACACCGCAGGAGTTCAAGGCCTACCTCGAACGGTTCGACGACCCGCGCTCGTCCGAGGGCCTGCTGGTGTGCGTGCGCGAGACCGGTGCCATCGCGGGCATGGTCAACATCAACAGCATCATCCGCGGGCGCCTCCAGGGCGCCTCCCTCGGCTACGCGGCCTTCGCCCCCACCGCCGGCCAGGGGTACATGACCGAAGGCCTCGGCCTCGTGCTGCGCCACGCGTTCGAGGAGTTGCGCCTCCACCGGCTGGAGGCCCAGATCCAGCCGGGCAACGACGCCTCCCTGAAGCTGGTCCGGCGTCTCGGTTTCCGCTACGAGGGCTACTCGCCCGGCCTGCTGTTCATCGACGGCGAGTGGCGGGACCACGAGCGGTGGGCGATCACCAGCACGATGGTCGACGGACTGTCCTACGAGCCGCACCCGAGCCTGCCCGCCCGCTGACCCCGGCCGCGGGATCCGCCGGCAGGCCCGGCGCCTCAGGTTCCCGCGGGGCTGTCGGGGCAGGTCGTGTCGCGGGCCGGCAGGACGCCTTCGATCAGGTAGCGGTTGACGGCCGTGTCGATGCAGGCGTTCCTGGGGGCGAACAGCCCGCCGTACACGGTGTGGCGGAAGGCGCCGCGCAACGTGACCAGCCGGGATCCTGTCAGGGCGCGGTGCGTGACGAGCTGGCCCTCGTAGGGGGTTCCCGGGTCGCCGGTGGTGCCGACCATCAGGAGGGGGACGGAGTTGCGGACCGCGGTGGGAGGTTCGGCGGGGGCGGCCGGCCAGAACGAGCACGGGCTGATGTTGCGGATCAGCGGGCCGAACAGGGGCTCGTCGGCGCGATGTGCCTGGATGTCGCGGTAGTACGTCTCCGGGTCGCGAGGCGCCGCCCGATCGGCGCACATGATGGCGGTCTGGGCGCTGACCGATCCGTCCGCGTCCGGGGAGGACAGGCCGGTCAGGACCGCGTCCAGGGTCGGGGTGGGGGTGACCGTGAGGCCGCGGGCCGCGTCGTGCAGGACCCGCAGGTCGGCGGCGAACCCGGCGTACGACTCCTCACTGTCCCCCGCGGTGACGCCGAACAGGATCACCGGCAGGACGCGTGCGTCGACGCGGTGGCGGCCGACCTTCAGCGGGGCGCGGGTGACGGCGTGGTCGATCCGGTTCACGGCGGCCAGGACGGCGGTGACGCTGTCCCCCAGGCGGTAGCGGCGGTGGTGGCGAGCGGTCCAGGCGGCCCAGTTCTCCAGGACGGCGGCCAGGGCAGGGCCCTGCGTGCTCGTCAGGTCGGGGCCGAACAGGTCGGTGTTCACGGCGCTGTCGAGGACGACCCGGTCGGCACGGCGGGGGAACAGCTGCAGGTAGACCGCGCCCAGGTAGGTGCCGTACGAGGAGCCGAGGTAGGAGAGTCTCGGCTCGCCGAGGGCGGCCCTGATCACGTCCATGTCCCTGGCGGTGTTGCGGGTGGAGGCGTACGGCAGCGCGTCCCTGTGGCGGCCGCACCGGGCCGCCAGGTCCCTGGCCAGCGCGACGCCCCTGTCGAAGGTGCGCCGGTCGGGACCCGCCGAGCCGACGGCGATGGTGGGCCACGCGCAGTTCAGCGGGGTGCTGCGGCCGACGAAGCGCGGGTCCATCCCGATCAGGTCGTAGCGGGCCGCGACGGCGGGGGCGGCCTTCTTGACCAGGAGCGTGAGGGACATCGCGGGGACGCCGGGACCTCCGGGGTTGTACAGCAACGTCCCGCGCCGGCGGGCGGGGTCGGTGGCTGTCAGCCTGGACATCGCGACCTTGATGGTCCGCCCGCCCGGACGGCTGTAGTCGAGCGGCACGGTGACCTCGGCGCACTGGGCCTTCGCGTCGTCGAGTTCCTTTCCGGTCGTGTCGCCGGGACCGCTCTGGCAGCGGTGCCAGGCGATCTCCTGCTGGTGGAACCGGGTCATCCCGTCGGCCGACGCCGGCCGTACACCGATCACGGCGGCGCATGCCAGGACCGCTGTCACGGTCCCGGCCACGGCCGTCCTTCGTCCACGCATCGCGGTCTCCCTGTCCTGCTCGATCTGTCCTGCTCGATCACGGCCCGTGGGATCACGAGCCGTGTCGAAGGTAGGGCGCGCGGACGGCCGGGCGCGTCCGCTCCCGGTCGGGCTTCCCCGGCCCTCCCGCGAGGCGGGAAACAGACCGTCACGCTGCCTCTGAACAGGGATTTCTTCCATGCCCCGCCCGGCCCGTGTACGACCACAGGCTGATATCGCCTGTTCTGTCCGCCGGTTTCCCTGGCAGGCCCACTAGGTTGGCGGCATGAACCCCGGCACCATGATCCGGCTCGCCGGGCGACGCGGGCCGGGCGGCTCGTGAGGTACGCCGCCTTCGCCTCCGCGCAGGCGGCGCGGCCGGTTCGGGCGCTGCTGCGGCTCGGCGGCCGGGTCCCGTCGGCGGCCTTCGACGCGCTGCTCGCGGCCGTCCTCCTCTTGGCGTGCGTCGGGCTCAACAACCAGGTCTACCGGGGCCCCGCCGGGCCTCTGATCCTCCACGCCGCCCTGGTGCTGCCGCTGATGTGGCGGCGGCGGGCGCCGCTGGCGGCGTTCTGCGCGGTGGCGGCCGTGGCACCGCGTCATCCCCCGTGCGGCTCGCGCGGGTGCGGCTCGATCAACGAGGCGAAGCGGCTCGCCCTGTCGGGCGAACTCATCGGGAAACGGTTGCGGCGATCTGTGGTGTTTCGAGAGGATCATCGTCTCCTGTCACCCCCCGGAAGGACGCGCGTGAGACGCCTGACGCTGGTGGCCGCCATCTCGGTGGCCGGGCTCTTATCCCCGGGAACCGCCCACGCGGCGGACGGGGTCCAGGGAGTCGACGTGAGCAACTGGACCGGCGACATCGACTGGAACAAGGCCAGGGACGGCGGCGCCAAGTTCGCGTTCGTGCAGGCCAGCGAGGGCGTCGACTACCGCAACCAGCGGTTCGACGCGCAGTTCGGCGGGGCCTCGGCGGCGGGACTGCTCAGGGGCGCCTACCACTTCGCCCAGCCGCACGAGACGGACGGCGCCGCCCAGGCCGACTTCTTCGTCGACAACGGCGGCAACTGGACCGCGGACGGCGTGACGCTGCCCGGCGTCCTCGACGTCGAGGACAACCCGTACAAGGACAAGAACGGCAAGAACAACTGCTACGACCTGTCCCCCGAAGACATGGTCACCTGGATCGGCGACTTCACCAGGCGCTACCGCGAGCGCACCAGGCGCCACGCGATCATCTACACCACCACGAGCTGGTGGAAGACCTGCACGGGCGATTCCACCAAGTTCGCGAAGAATCCTCTCTGGCTCGCCCGCTGGGGCACCGAACCCGGCGAACTCCCTTCAGGATGGAAGAAGCACTCCTTCTGGCAGTCGGCCGACAAGGGCCCCATCGTCGGCGGTCAGAACGAGTTCAACGGCACGGAGTCACAGCTCAAGGCGCTGGCCAACCCGCCTGCCGAGGTGACGGTGACCGGTGCCGCAAAGAGTAGGAAGCTCTACACGATCACGCTGAAGAACACCGGTGTCCACCCCGTCACCGACGTCAGGCTCGCGGGCCGCACGTTCGGCGGACAGAAGGTGGTCAAGGCGGGTCCCGGATGCTCGTTCAGCGGTACGGCGGTGCGATGCCTCATCCCCAAGGTCAACCCAGGACACTCGTTGCGGATCACCATCGCGACCAAGCCCGCGAAGACCAGGGGCACGGTCGGAGTCAACGTCACGGTCGGATCGGTCGAGCTCTCGCTCTCGGCGCGTTAGCCGTCCTTCTCCTGGCGGTGCCGGCGTCCATGCCGCTCCGCCAGCTCGCCATGCCGCGCATCGTGCTGCTGGCCTATCTCTACCAGGGCATCCCGTACTCGTGGGGCGGCGGGCACAAGGAGGACCCGGGGCCGTCGACTGGAACGTGCCAGGGGTACACCGGCAAGATCAAACCCTGTCCGGCGAAGCGGACGCGGGGGCTGGACTGCTCGGGGCTGGCGCGCGCGGTGTACGCGCGGGCGTACGGAGAGGACGTGCTCGGCCCGGGGAACACCGACGAGCATCTGCGGAGGATGCGTAGAGTCGAGGAGCCCAAGCCCGGGGACCTGGTGTTCTTCGGCCGGCCGCGCACCAAGCACGTGGGGATCTACATCGGGAGCGGGCGCATGATAAACGCCCCCGAGACGGGGGCCGTCGTACGCGTGGACGACGTCGACCGCCGCGACGACCTCGTCGGCTACTACCGCTTCTGAACAGCCCGCCACTGCCGCACCCCCTTCTCGCACGGCGCCTTCGCGTGCCGCTCGCGAGCGCCTCCTCCGATGTCCCACGCGCCTGTCACCCGCGTCGCCTCGCCGTGCGGGTCTGGGCGCGGGCCACGCGCCGACCCCTTGCCGCCTGCCCGCCTGCCCGCGTGTCGCGGGGCGGCAGGGTGGCCACGGAGGTCACACGCAGGCGTTTCGCGGCTTCGGTACGACATGTATCGACTTGGTATGGCTGTAACGGGTGTCACCTACCGAAAAATGAGAGACCTGAGGTCTACTCTGTGCCGCTATGGACAGGCGCTGGGTGGGCCCGGAAGGGCTGGAGATCGTTCCCGCGGTGCGCGCGGGACAGCAGGTTCTCCGCATCCGGAGGAACGGCTGGCTCGTGGCCGACTGCTTTTCGGTCGAAGCGGTCGCGATGCACGTGGATCTCGCGGATCTGTGCGAGGTGGTCGACTTCGCTGGTCGAACGAGTTCGCATCATCGCTGAGTGCCGTGTATGGTTACACCTGTCCGCAGCGCCGAGAGGCGAGACGGACAGGCCCCTATAGCTCAGTCGGCAGAGCGTCTCCATGGTAAGGAGAAGGTCAACGGTTCGATTCCGTTTGGGGGCTCCGAGTGCGAACGCCCGCTCCTCCCTGAGGTCGGGCGTTTCTTGTATGGATTTCAGGTGCGGGGGGTTCCTGAGGCATACTGGGAAGCACCTCACTCGACCCGGTGAAGTCGTGGCATGTTCGTGACTACTCCGAGGGTCGGGTATCCTTCACTGGCCGGGAGTTTCGACCGGCAGCAAGGCGGAGTAGCTCAGTCAGGCAGAGCAAACGGCTCATAATCGTTGTGTCGCCGGTTCAAGTCCGGCCTCCGCTACTACCCAAACCCGAGTCCAACGCTCGGGCACGGGTGTGTCCCAGTCCCAAACGTAGAAAGGCACTCCCACGTGGCTGCCACCGACGTTAGGCCGAAGATCACGCTGGCCTGCCAGGAGTGCAAGCACCGCAACTACATCACGCGGAAGAACCGGCGTAACGACCCGGATCGGCTTGAGCTGAAGAAGTACTGCCCCAACTGCCGCTGCCACCAGGCGCACCGCGAGACCCGCTAGATCCGCGCCAGTGGGCGCTGCACCAGAAGTACTGCCCACTGTGTCCCCGGAATCGGGCCGCTGCCACCAGGCGCACCGCGAGCACCGCGAGACCCGCTAGCCGCCGTCACCAGGCGCACCGCGAGGCCTCGCCGGGTCGCCGGTGATCCCTGAAAGGGGCAGCCGCGCTGGGGTTCGGAAGTCCAGCCCAGACGCACGGCACGGCAGACGGTGACCGGGCTCACCGCCCGGCGCTCCTGACGCAACCGAACAAACGGCGTCCTCCTCGGAGGGCGCCGTTCGTCGTTCCCGGGGAAATCCACCAGCGACAGCCGAATGTTGTTCTGTTACCGTCGGCTCAACAGCCCAGAACGCATCTAAGGAGCACGGGCACTGATGGCCTTGAACCGTGATTTCGTGGGACGGACGTACAAGTCCACCACCTCGTACGAGGTCAGCCGGGTGAAGATCAAGGAGTTCGCCGCGGCTATCGGTGACAACAATCCCATCTACAGGGACAGGGACGCCGCGCAGGCCGCCGGGCATCCCGACGTGGTCGCCCCGCCGACCTTCCCCATCGTGTTCAGCCTGCAGAGCGGCGGCGACGCCCTCGGCGACCCCGACCTCGGCCTCAACTTCGCCATGGTGGTCCACGGCGAGCAGCGCTTCGAGTACACCCGCCCGATCTACCCGGGCGACCAGCTCGTCACGACCTCGACGATCACCGAGATCCGCAGCGCCGGCCGTAACGAGCTGCTGACGATCAGAAGCGACGTCACGACGGTGACCGGCGAGCCGGTCTGCACCACCTACAACACGATCGTCGAGCGCGGAGGGGCGGGCTGAGATGGCTGCCACGGTGAAGTACGACGAGGTCGAGGTCGGCCAGGAACTTCCCGCCGTCGACTACCAGGTCCGCCGCGTCAACCTGGTGATGTACGCGGGCGCGTCGGGCGACTTCAACCCCATCCACTGGAACGAGCGCTTCGCCAAGACGGTCGGCCTGCCGGACGTCATCGCGCACGGCATGTTCACCATGGCGCAGGGCGGCCGCTTCGTCACCGACTGGGCGGGCGATCCGGGCGCGGTCGTCGACTACGGGGTCCGCTTCTCCTCGATGGTCGTCGTCCCCGACGACGACACGGGCGCGACGCTCACCGTCAGCGGCGTCGTGGAGGAGAAGCTGGAGGACAAGCGGGTGGTCATCGGACTGACCGCCAAGACCGGCGACACGCGCGTGCTGTCCAAGGCCAGGGCGATCGTCCAGCTCGTCTGATCGCCGTGACCCGGATGACCCCAGGTCACGGCGGGACCCAGGTCACGACCGGCCCAGGTCACGACCGGCCCAGGTCACGACCGGCCCAGGTCACGACCGGCCCAGGTCACGATGGGCGCAGGACCCGGGTGGCGCCCGCGATCAGTGCCGTCGCCAGGATCCAGCCGGAGGCGATCAACGCGTAGGCCAGCCCCTGTGTCCATCCCGCCGGGTCGAACAGCTCGCGCTGCCCGAAGGTGGGGAACGGCAGCAGCAGGTCGAAGGTGTAGGCGAAGGACTCGAACGCCGGGCTCTCGGCCGGTTTCAACGCCCTGGGCGGCACCAGGCCGTACACCACGGTCCCCACCACCAGCAGCAGCCCGAACCACAGCGCGGCCAGCCAAGGGCGGTAGCCGTACCCGACGGTGATGTCGAGCAGGCGGCCCCACAGCCGCCCTCCGGCGCTGAACGTGCGGCGGCGGGCGCGTTGCTTGGCCAGCAGGGTGCGGCGGGCGAGCGTGTCGTTGCCGTCGCGCAGGTACCAGGCGGCGAGCTGCTCGTACGGCTGCGGCAGGAACCCGTACGGGTCACGCTCGATCCACTCGACCCGGCGTCCGACGCCGCCGCCACGCAGCGTTTCGTAGACGAGGCCGTTCAGCCGGAGCCTTTCCGGCCACGTGTCAGGGTCGTCACTCAGGGTGCCGATGCGGGAGTGGGCGAGGCTGACGACCCCGTCGACGGGCTCGGCGTACTTCAGGTGGACCTCGCGCGCCTCGAGGTGGCTGGCGTGCAGCGCGTACGGGGTGTCGGGACTGCGCAGGACGCCGTTGATCGACAGGCTGCCGTTGACGCGTGCGCCGCGCAGCCTGACGCAGCCGAGCGCGGTGAACCCCTTGCCGGCCTGCATGACGTCCTCGACGACCATGCTGTCGGCGGTCAGCGCATTGGCGCCCGGGTTGGTGAGGGTCGCGCCGTTCATGAACAGGCCGCCGTTCAGCCGCGCGCCGACCAGCCTGAGCCCGCCGGTGACCTCGGCGTTCTCCAGGTAGTAGCCGGCGTCGACGGTGAGCGCGCCCGTGTACACGCCTCCGTCGATCTTGGTGCCGCCCATCCACAGGCCGTTCTCGAACGTCGCGCGGGCCAGCCGTACGGTGCCGGTGACATGCGCCCCCGACAGGCTGAGGTGTCCGGCGACGCGCATGCCGCCACCGCTGAAGCCGGGCATGTGGCAATCGGTGAAACGCATCGTCCTGGTGACGCTTCCGCCGAAGTCGGGCGCCTCGTCGAGATAGCAGCCGCTCAGCGCCAGTTCGTACTCCACGTTGCCGCCGCGCAGCTCCAGACGTCCGGTGATCCTCGCGCCGCGCAGCCGTACGGCGGGCACGCTGCCCACCCCCGGCTCGCGCGCGCCGAGCAGCAGCGCCACGATCACCTGCGCCCTGACCGTCCGCTCGGGGCCCCACGTCGCGCCGTCGGCGGGCGCGTTCTCCCCCGCGGTACGGCCGATGCCGACCGGATTGTTCCCCAGCTGAACCTGCGTGCCCGCGTGGAACGCTCGCCAGAGCCTGCGTTCGGCCTGGGTCATGCGCAGGCGTAATCCGTTCTGAACGACCATGGCCTGATTGTTACGCAACCTTTCGGCGGCCCGGCGCATCTACCCTGTGACGAAAGGAAGAACGATGAACCGTTCTCGCGGGTTCGCGCTGCTCGCCGTGGCTACCGCCGCCTCGGCACTGATGGTCACGCCTGCCCAGGCCGCGGCGAAGACCGAGGTCAGGTACGGATGGGTCGGCGCCTGTGCCAAGAAGGACTACTCCGTCCCGTGCGGCCCGTGGCATCTCGCGCTGAGCGGGGGCAAGGACGTCCAGCTCAAGGACGCGGTCGTCTACCCCACCGCGGCGGGCGGGAAGATCGACAAGGAGTCGAGCGCGCCGATCTCGATCAGCGGCGACGGCCGGTTCGTCGGCTACTTCCGCGCGAGCGACCGCACGTTCGTCGTCCGCGACATGGCTTCGGGCTCGGTCAAGGTACTACCGGGCAAAGCGGCGGTGGCGCCCAAGAACGTCGGCATGCTGAACGTCGATCCCACCTTCTCCCCCGACGGCCGCCGTGTCGTCATGGACTACTACGACGACGACGCCAAGCTCCCCTCGCTGCTGGTCGACCTCAAGACCGACGCCGTTCACCGGATCCCCGGCAACGAGACCGTTCAGGGCTTCAGCCCCGACGGCTCGCACCTGCTCACCACGCGCGGCACCGACGACAACACCACGGAGCTGGCCGTCTACGACGAGTCTGGCACGGAAGTGCAGAGCAGGGTCGTACCGCAGGTCGTGGCGAACAACGCGCCGATCGGGCTGGCCGACGACGGCGTCACGGTCGGGCTGGTGATCGTCAGCCCGCAGACGAACGGCAAGACGCGGCTGCGCACCTACGACCTGTCCACGGACGCGGTCTCCGACGCCGTCACCCTGCGCCTCCCCAAGGGCGAGTCGCCGACCAAGCTCGTGTGGAACACCTCGGGCGACGTCACCCTGTGGACGCTCCAGTCCGATGCCGAGGGCAACACCTCCAAGGCCGTCAGGCGCTCGCTCAACGCCGAGACGGGGGCCACGGCGGTACGGGACTCGTTCCGCATCAAGTCCGGCATCTGGACCTGGTGGTTGCCTGGAGACTGATCACAGTTATCGTGATTTATGGCGAAAATCTACGAAAAGCTCACAGATCGGCTGCGTGAGTTCATTTCCGCGCAGCCGGTCTATTTCGTGGCCACAGCCCCCGAATCCGGAGGGCACGTCAACGTCTCGCCCAAAGGCTACGCCGACACCTTCGCCGTCCTCGACGATCTCACCGTCGCCTACCTCGACCTCGACGGCAGCGGCGTCGAGACCATCGCCCACCTGCGCGAGAACGGCCGCATCACGGTGATGTTCTGCGCCTTCCAGGGCCCACCCAAGATCGTCCGCCTGTACGGCACCGGCCGCGTCGTCACGCACGGCGACCCGGAGTTCCCCGGCCTGCTCACACGCTTCGGACCGCATCCAGGCGTGCGGTCGATCATCGTGATCGGCTGCGACCGGATCTCCGACTCGTGCGGCTACGCCGTACCCTTCATGGCCTTCGAAGAGGACCGCGCACTGCTCGACCAGTGGTCGGAACGCAAGGACGTGCTGCAGAAGCGCGCATACCGGGCCAAGAACAACAGGGAGAGCATCGACGGCATCCCCGCCCTCCACCCCGCGGAAACCGACCCCGTATCCACCCACTCCTGACACCTCGCCCTCACGACCACCCGCTCTGACGCCCCTCGACGGCTCGGGCCCGGCCGGCTCTCGCCCCCCTTCAGCGGCTGAGTCGGAGCCGCCCAGCGGCCACCCGTCGAGCCCCTCAACGGCTGAGCCGGAAACGGCCCAGCAGCCACCCATCGAACCCCTCAACGGCTGAGCCGGAAACGGCCCAGCAGCCACCCGTCGGGACTTTCAGCGGCTGGGCCAAGGCGAGTCCAGCCGGTGTCCGTCGGCCCTCTCACCCACTGGCCGCTTCCTACTCCCCCGCTGCGGCTGGGCCAAGGCGGGTCCAGCCGGTGTCCGTCGGCCCTCTCACCCACTGGCCGTTTCCTACTCCCCCGCTGCGGCTGGGCCAAGGCGGGTCCAGCCGGTGTCCGTCGGTCCCCCTCACCCACTGGCCGCTTCCTACTCCCCCGCTGCGGCTGAGCCAAGGGGGCCAGCCGGTCACCGTCGCTCCCGCCCCTCAGCGGTTGGGCGTCCAGCCGACGCCCGCGCCCCCTCGGCGGCTGAGCCGAAGTGATCCACCGCCGCCTCCAGACCCCTCGGCGGCTGCGCCCGAGCGGTCGAAGCCGCCGAGAAACCCGGTCCCGGCGTTGGCCCTGTGGTTAGGGTGACGCCATGCTCGTCCCCCTCCTGGCCACCGCCTCGCTCCTCCTCAGCACCACGCCACCCGGCACAGCCACAGCCACAGCGCCCGCGACGCCCGCTGCGGCCATCCCCGTGTCTCCCGCTGCGCCCTCCCCCACGTCGCCGGCCGTGCCCCCAACTGCGCCGCCCGCTGAGACGCTTCCTGCGCGGCCCGCCGCCCTGCCTGCCGCATGGCTCGGCGCGGCGTTCCCCACGTCTCCCGCTACGGCGTCTCCTGTTACGGCGTCTCACGCATCGGGCGCCGCGGCTCCGGCTGCACCGCCCACCGGGGCACTTCCTGCGCGGCGGCCTGCGGCATCCACCGCGCTGCCAGACGCGGCCTTCCCGGCGTCTCCCGCTACGACGTCTCCCGCATCACGCGCTCCGTCGGAGGTCGCGTCGCCAGGGGCCGGCCGCGGGGCCGTTCGGTATGCGGGGTTGACGTCCTGTCCGGGCGCGAACGGCAAGCGGCGCGTCTGCGGTCCGTGGCGGTTGTGGTTGCGGGGCGGCGGGACGGTCGCCCTGCCCGACGCTCAGGTTCGTTCGCTCGATGCCAACGGACGTGAGGAGGCGCTGCGGGCTCCTATCGCTGTCGACCCTTACGGCCGATATGTCGCCTATTTCGCGGCTTCTGACCGCCGCCTGGTGGTCCGCAACGTCGCGTCGGGCAAGCGAACCCCTGTCCCAGGAGACGCAGGCCGCCTCCCCTCCGGCCTTCGCATGTCGGACGTCAAGCTACGAACAGGCCCGAACGGCCGCTTCCTCGTCCTCGATCCGACCCTCAACACCACACGCACCCCTTCCGTCATCGAGGTGGCCACGGGCAAGGCATGGACCCTTCCCGCGTATGCCGGCGTGCAGGGGTTCAGCCCCGACGGGCGGCTGCTGCGGGTGGTGCTCGACATGGAGGAGACGGCCGTCTACCGTCCTGGCGGCGCCGTACCGTCGGGTGGGGTCACGGTCACGGGCTGGAGCGCCCTGGCTCCCGACGGCGCCACGCTGGCCGGAGCCGCCCGCGAGGGTTCGCGGGTTGTCGTACGGTTCTACGCCACCGCCAACGCGATGGAGTCGCGGGCACCCGTACGTGTGAAGGCCTCTTCCCCTGAGGAGCCCCGCATGCTCACCTGGGACTCCTCCACCCGCCTCACCCTGCTGACCTACGACGAGCCGCGCACGTACGTCGCGCGCTCGGTCAGCGCGAAAACCGGCTCGGCGCGCATCGTGGACCGGTTCACTCTCGGCCGGCACACCTGGGACGTTCATCTCGCCGGCGACTGACCGCCCTACCGGTATCCCTTGGCCCGCCCCCGGCCACCCACGTCAGAGGTCAGCGCCGGTAGCCCGCCATGCGCTCCAGGCGGGCGACGCGCTCCGCCGTGGACGGGTGGGTGGAGAACATCCGGCCCAGCCCGCTCCCGCTGAACGGGTTGGCGATCATCATGTGGGACGCCGACGCCAGCCGGCTGTTCTCCGGCAACGGCAGCCGCCGAGCTCCCATCTCGATCTTTCGCAGCGCCGACGCCAACGCGAGCGGCTCGCCCGTCAGCCGCGCCCCCGACTCGTCGGCATGGAACTCCCGCGAGCGCGAGATCGCCATGTGCACCATGCCTGCCGCCACCGGTCCGAGCAGCATCATGAGCACCGCCCCGAGGAACCCGGGCCCCTCGTCGTCGTCCGAGCCGCCGAAGAACACCGACATGTAGCTCAGCCACGTGATCATCGTCGCCAGTGCTCCGGCGACGGACGAGATCAGGATGTCCCTGTTGTAGACGTGGGACAGCTCGTGCCCGATCACTCCGCGCAGTTCCCGCTCGTCGAGCAGCTTCGTCAGCCCGTACGTCACGCACACGACCGCGTTGCGGGGGTTGCGCCCGGTGGCGAAGGCGTTCGGCTGGACCGTCGGCGACATGTACAGCCGTGGCATCGGCTGCCTCGACTCGGTGGAGAGCTCGCGCACGATCCGGTAGAGGGTCGGCTGCTCGACCTCGCTCACGGGCCTGGCGCGCATGGCGGACAACGCGATGCGGTCGGAGAAGAAGTAGGCGACGGTGTTGCCGACCAGGGCCACCGCGACCGCGAAGAGGACGCCTGTGCCGCCGCCCACCCACGCCCCCACCATGACGATCAACGCGGAGAGCAGCCCCAGCAGGAGCGCCGTGCGCAGGCCGTTGTGATGCAAGGGTTCCCCCCTTCCGTGGTGTGGGCTCACCTGTACCAACGTCGATGACCGCGTCCAGCGTTCCCAGTCACGGTGACCTGTGGGAGGGGAGGGGTTACAGCGTGGCCATGCCGAGGACCAGTTGGGGGGCGACGGAGAACAGCAGCGCCACGACGAACGTGGCGCCGACCGCCACCCACACGGCCGTCGGCCGGCCGCCGCGGAGCTGGGCGTCGCCGGATGGTTCGACGGTGGGTGTGAAGAGCCGGGCGGTCCACGCGACGTAGTAGTACAGGCCGATGACCGTGTTGATCGCCATGACGACGGCCAGCCAGCCGAGGCCGCCGTTGACGATCTCGCGGAAGACGACGACCTTGGCGAACAGACCGGCCAGGCCCGGCGGGAGCCCGGCCAGGCAGATCAGGCTGAATGCGAGCGCCAGCGCGGCGGCCGGACGCCTGAACACCATTCCGCGGTAGTCGTCCAGCTCGTTGCGTGGATCGCTCCTGGACACGAGCATGACGACGGCGAACGCGCCGAGGTTCATGGCCGCGTAGAACACCAGGTAGGCCACGGACGCTCCGGCGGCAGGCCCGCGCTGTCCCGCCTCGGTGAGCACGGCGAGCGGAGCGAGGATGTAGCCGGACTGCGCGACGGAGGACCAGGCCAGCAGTCGTACGGCGGAGCGCTGGCGCATCGCCAGCAGGTTGCCCACCGTCATCGTGAGGGCGGAGACGACGGCGATCATCGGCGACCAGGTCGGCGCCTGGGCGTGCAAAGCGCTCAGCAGGACGAGGATGAGCCCGGCGAAGCCCGCCGCCTTGGAGACGACCGAGAGCAGCGCGGCCACGGGGATCGGCGCGCCCTGGTAGACGTCGCCCGCCCAGGCGTGGAACGGGACCGCCGCGATCTTGAAGGCGAATCCGGCGACCACCAGCACCACACCGACGGTCACCACCATGGGCAGGTCCGTGGCGATGTCGAGCGTCGAGAAGTAGGCGCTCCCGGCGATCCCCTGCGCTCCGGCGGTCCCTTGCGCTCCGGCCGTCACCGTGGCGCCCAGAGCCTCGCCCAGGCGCGAGAGGTGGACGGTGCCGCTCATGCCGTACAGCAGGGAGACCCCGAACAGCATGATCGCGGTGGACACGACGGAGACGAGGAAGAGCTTGACGGCGGCCTCGGAGGCCCTGCCGTCGTAGCGTTTGAGCGCCGTGAGCGCGAAGACCGGCAGCGACACCAGTTCGAGGGCGACGACCAGCATGATCAGGTCGCGCGAGGCCGGGAGGGTGGTGGCTCCGACCAGCGTGCAGAGCAGCAGGAAGTACCACTCGCCGACGGGGATGCCGCCGCCCGCCAGTTCGGTCATCGACAGCAGCACCACGATCGCTCCCGCGACGAGCGCGAGCCCTGCGAGGACGAGCGTGAACCTGTCGACCACGAACGAGCAGAGCGCGGGCCCCTGCCCCGCCAGGTCACCGGGGACGCAGAACGTCCGCAGTGTCCGGCCCGCGAAGGCCTGCGCGATGACGAAGCCGAACGCGACGACGACACCGGCGAGCGACACGAGGCCGAGCGCCGTCCGCAGCGACGACGAACGCGGCAGGAAGGCGTCGAGCAGCAGCACGAGGCCCGCGACCAGCGCCAGGACCAGCGGCGGCGCGATGGCGAAGTAGTCGATCGTCTGCGTCATGACGCGCCTGCCGTCCCCTGGCGAGCCGAACGAACGCCGGCCCCCATCCCACGAGCCGACCGAACGCCGGCCGACGTCCCGCGAGCAGAACGAACGCCGGCCCCCATCCCACGAGCGGAACGAACGCCGGCCCCCATCCCACGAGCGGAACGAACGCCGGCCGACGTCCCGCGCGCCGAAGAGACCCCATGCGAGCAGACCGGAGCCGCTCCGGACGAGACCCGGTGGGCAGGAAGGGACAGGGCGATCATGGCGTGCCTCCCAGGAGCATCTGTACGGCAGGCGTGGTCAGCGCCAGCAGCGCCTTCGGCCAGAGCCCGAACACGAGGGTCAGCACCACGAGCGGCACCCATGCGGCGAGTTCGTACCCGCGCACGTCGAGCCCGTCCCGGTCGAGCGTGGCGACGGCCGTGCCGTGCTCGCCCCCCGCGCGGACCGCCGCCGGGCGGCCGTGCGTGACCTTGGACAGCATGGTGAGGAAGTAGGCGGCGGTCAGCACCGCGCCAAGCCCGCCGATCGCCATGAACGCCAGGAACAGGGCCCTGGGCAGCCCGGGTGCCGGCTGGAAGGCGCCCAGGAGAGCCAGCATCTCGCCCCAGAACCCGGCCAGGCCAGGCAGCCCCAGCGAGGCGATGCAGGCGAAGGTGAGCAGCGCGCCGAGGTGGGGGTAGCGGGCGAGCATGCCGCCGCCGAGCGAGGGCATGTCGGCGGTGCCGTACCTCTCCTTGATGGCGCCTGCCAGGAAGAACAGCAGGCCGGTGATCAGGCCGTGGGCGACGTTGGCGAACAGGGCGCCGTTGACGCCGACGGTGGTCAGCGTGGCGAAGCCGAGCAGGACGAAGCCCATGTGACCGATGGAGGAGTAGGCGATCATCCGTTTGAGGTCGCTCTGGGCGAGACAGGCCAGCGCCCCGTAGATGATGCCGACCACGGCGAACGCTCCCAGCCACGGGGCGACGGCGGCGGCGCCCTCGGGCAGCACGGGGATGGCGATCCTGGCGAAGCCGTAGGTGCCCATCTTCAGCAGGACGCCCGCGAGGAGCACCGAGCCGACGGTGGGCGCCTCGGTGTGCGCGTCGGGCAGCCAGGTGTGCAGCGGCCACATCGGGGTCTTGACCGCGAGGCCGATGCCGATCGCGACGAAGGCGAGGGTCTGCACCGAGCGCGACAGTCCTGCGCCGTGAGCCTGCGAGAGGGCCACGATGTCGAGGGTGCCGGTCTGCGCCCAGATCAGCAGCAGGCCGAGCAGCAGCACGACGGAGCCGAGCAGCGTGTAGAGGATGAACTTGATCGCGGCGGCGCGACGGCCCTGGCCGCCCCAGATGGCGATCAGGAAGTACATCGGGATGAGCACGACCTCGAAGAACACGAAGAACAGCAGCAGGTCGAGCGCGAGGAACGTGCCGAGCATGCCGACTTCGAGGACGAACAGCGTGAACAGCATCGCCCGCGGCCGGACGGGCAGCCGGCCGGGACTCCAGCAGAGGTAGACGAAGCACAGGAACGTCAGCAACGCCGTGAGCACGACCAGGGGCAGCGAGATGCCGTCGACGCCCAGGTGGAGGCGCAGGCCGAGGGCGGGAATCCACGGCTGGTCGACCGTGAACTGGGGCTGAGCCGGCCGGCCGTACTCGAAGGTCGCCGCGAGCACCACCGCCAGCGCGAGTGTGAACCCCGAGACGGACAGGCCGATGGGTCGAAGGCGGTCCGCCGTGGCGGGCGCCAGCAGCGCGCAGGCGCCGAGGAGCGGCACCGCGAGCAGCGCGAGAGGCAACCAGGTCATCCGAACACCACCGCCCCCACCGCGATCAGCAGGATGCCCGCGAGCACGCCGCTGACGTAGAGCTGCACGTTGCCGTTCTGCGCCAGGCGTAGCAGGCCAGAGGCCCCCTGGGTGGTACGGCCCGAGCCGCGGACCGCGCCGTCGACCACCCTCTCGTCGGCCCGCACCACGAGCCTGGCGAGGGCAAGCACCGGCCGGACGAACAGCGCACTGTAGACGGTGTCGACGTAGAACGCCTGCTCGCTCGGCACCCTGAGCGGGCCGAGGATCCTGGCGGGATCGGCCAGCGGGTCACCCCGCCACGCCGCGTAGACGATTCCTGCGCCCAGCAGCGCGAGCGCGACGCTGATCGCCGCGGTGCCCCAGCTGACGTGGCCGAGGCCGAAGGCACCCAGCCCCAGAGCGGGGACGGCGAGCACCACGATCGGGCCGAGCATGGAGGGGGGCGCCTCGCGCGGGTCGACGACGTTGGCGGTGCCCGGCTGTGGTTCGGGCAGCGCGACGGGTCGTTCGCGGCCGAAGAAGGTGCGCAGCCACGCGCGGGTGGCGTAGGCACCGGTCACGGCGACCGTCGCGAGCGCGCACGCGTAGAGGAGCAGGCCCGCGGCGTCGGTCAGCCCGCCGGTGCCGAGCGCGTGCTCGACGGCGACCAGCACGCCGTCCTTGCTGAAGAACCCGCTGGCGGGCGGCAGGCCCATGAGGGCGGCGAAGCCGATCGTCATGGTCACGAACGTGACGGGCAGTTCGCGGCGTAGCCCGCCCATCTGGCTCATCAGGTTGGAGCCGACGTGGTGGATCACCGCGCCCGCGCACAGGAAGAGCAGCGCTTTGAACGCCCCGTGCGTCAGCAGATGGAAGATCGCCGCGGTGTCGGACCCCGCGGCGAGCGCGGCGGCCATGTAGGCGAGCTGGCTGATGGTGGAGTAGGCCAGCACCCGTTTGAGGTCGTCCTGCGCGAGGGCGGCCAGCGCCGCTCCGAGCATGCCGAGGGCGGCGAGCACCGCCAGGACGTCGAGGGTGGGCGGGGCGGCGAGGAACACGGGGAAGAGCCTGGCCACCAGGAAGATCCCGGCCGCGACCATCGTGGCGGCGTGGATGAGCGCGCTGATCGGCGTCGGGCCGGCCATCGCGTCGGGCAGCCAGGTGTGCAGCGGCACCTGCGCGCTCTTGCCCGCGACGCCTGCCAGCAGCAGCAGCGTCGCGGTGACGACCGTGCCGGTCGGCAGCTCGGGCACCTTCGCGATCACGTCGTCGATCCTGAAGCTGCCGGCGGACAGGCCGAGCACGAAAATGCCGAACAGGAACCCTACGTCTCCGAGCCTGGTGACCAGGAAGGCCTTGACCGCGGCCCGGGAGTTGGCGCGGTCCTCCCACCAGTGGCCGATCAGCAGGTAGGAGCAGAGCCCCATGATCTCCCAGCCGACGTAGAGAACCAGCAGGTCGCCCGCGTAGACGACCAGCAGCATCGCGCTGGTGAACAGGCTGATGAACGCGCTGTAGGAGGGGTAGCGGGGGTCGTCTCTCAGGTAGCCGACCGAATAGATCTGGACGGCGAGCGCGACGATCGTGACCAGGACGGCGATGATCGAGGAGAGCTGGTCGGCCTGCAGGATCAGCGCGATGGGCACGCCGCCGGTCTCGATCGTGCCGTAGCCTGCGCCGGCGCTGACGGCGTCGCCCTGCGGCCGCTCCTCAGCCAGGCGCTGGAAGAAGGCGAAACTTTGGCTCGCCGCCAGCCAGCAGGCCAGCACAGCCGAGACGGCGGTGGGAAGCACCGCGAACCAGGCGGCTCTGCGGTTGGCCTTGGCGTCCGCGGGCGCCAGGACCGGGTGGACGGCCGGGCCGTGGGGCAGATCGCCCGAGGCCGCCGCACCGCCGTCGGTACGCGGGTCGGGAGCGGGCGTGGTCCCGGCCACACCGGCGCCGGTGACGCGGGCCCTGGGCCAGCGGGAGAGCAGCAGTCCTGCGGCTGCCGCCAGGAACGGCAGGAGGATGACAAGCCCGGGGAAGGCGTCGAGGTAGGTGCGGCTCACTGTGCGCTCCCTCGGCTCGCACGCTCTCCTGGCCTGGCCGCCCCCGCCGCGCCGTTGCCCGTGGACGGCGATCTTCCCCCTGCCGGATCTGACTCGTCAGGCCCGCGCCCGGCCAGCTCCTGGGCGTCGGGCTCGGCGGCGACCACCACGTATTCCTGCTCCGCCAGGTCGCGGAGCCTGTCGATGTCGACCGTCTTCCGGTTGCGGTAGACGGCCAGGACGATGGCAAGCCCGAGCCCGAGCTCGGCGGCGGCGATCACGATGACGAACAAGGTGAGCACCTGCCCGCCATGGAGCCTGTCGCGGAGCCAGACGTCGAAGGCGACCAGGTTGAGGTTGACCGCGTTGAGCATCAGCTCCACCGACATCAGCACCAGGATGGTGTTGCGCCGGGCGAGCACGCCGTACACGCCGATGGAGAAGAGCAGCGCGGAGACGACGGCCGGGTAGACGATGTGCACTACTGCCCCCCGCTCTCAACGGTCGGGGGGGCGTCGTCTGACTTGATGTCGGTGCGCGACAGCACGATGGCTCCGATCAACGCGGCGAGCAGCAGGACCGAAAGCGCTTCGAAGGGCAGCACCCAGGTGCGGAAGACGCTGGCGCCGAGCTCGCCCGCTGCCCCGCCGCCCGGCTCCAGCGGCGTGTAGGCGGTGCGGAAGCCGTCGATGACCACCGCGACCAGCACGCCGGCCGTCGCCAGCGCCACCACGGCGGCGACGATCCTGTTGCCGCTGTCGAGGTCGGCGGACCTCCCGATGGGCGCGCGGGTGAGCATGATGCCGAACAGCAGCAGCACCACGACCGCGCCGACGTAGATGAGCACCTGGACCCACGCGACGAACTCGGCGGTCAGCACGAGGTAGCACCCGGCGAGCGCGCCGAAGGAGACCACGAGCCAGAGGGCCGCGTGCACGAGCTGCCTCGTGGTCACGACGAGCAGTGCCGAGCCGACCGCCACCGCACCCAGGAGCAGAAAGACGATCTCTTGCCCTGTGGGGGACAGGTAAGAAGGCACCGCCGCGGTCACTAGTCCTCCTCGGGCTCCGCTGTCTCGTGACGCTTCAGCCCGCCAGGCGGACGGATGGAACGCGGGTCGGCCATCCGTCGCCTGCGCGGCTCGGTGGCAGAAGTCTGCTCCTCCGATTCGGGCGGCGGCGGCGACGCGCCCGAACCTGTGGACAACTCTTCGTCAGGCTGCGGGCCTGTGGATGAACCGTGCTGTGGGGTCTCCCGCGCGGGCAGCGCGCCAGGGGGGCGGATGCCGCGAACGTTGCCCATCCGCGTCGGGCGGGCGCGCGGCTCGCGTGCCTGCCTCCGTTCGGTCGCGCTGGGTTCGGACGGTTCCTCCGCCTTATCCGACGCTTTCTCCTGAGCGGGCGCGGGGGCGCTCTGCTGTGCCGCCGCTGCTTCGCGGGCGGGCGTTTCCACAGGCGCGCCCGCCGGCGCCTCCCCCGACTCCGCGCCTGCCGTCCCGCCTTCCGCGCCCTCCGGCGGCGCGGGCTTGGCGGGTCCTTCGGTCCTGGCGGTCCTGGCGGGTCCCTCGGTCCTGGCGGGTCTGGCGGAAGTGGTGGAGCTGTCGGTGCTGGTGGGAGCGTCAGTGCTGGTGGGAGCATCGGTCCTGGCGGGCCTGCCCGGTCCCCTCTCCGCCCGGCCAGGCGTGGCGGCACTCTCGCCTGTACGGCCGGCGCCCGCCGTACGGGCGGGCCGGACGGGAGCCGCGAGCTCCTTCGGCGGTTCGGCCCCCACCTCGTGCGCGGGAGGCGGCGGCACGGCCTCCACCCAGCCGGCCAACCTGTCCTTCTCGTGCAGGAGGTTCCTGATGTCCCCCTCGGCGTACTCGAACTCCGGCGCCCAGAACAGCGCGTCGAACGGGCACACCTCGATGCAGATCCCGCAGTACATGCACAGCGCGAAGTCGATCGCGAACCTGTCGAGCACGTTGCGCTGCCTGGCCCTGCCGCCCTCGGGCGCGGGCAGGGTCTCCTTGTGCGAGTCGATGTAGATGCACCAGTCGGGGCACTCGCGGGCGCACAGCATGCAGGAGGTGCAGTTCTCCTCCACCAGCGCGATGACACCGCGGCTGCGGGGCGGAAGGTCGGGGTGGACCTCGGGATACTGCTGGGTCACGGACCGGCGCAGCATGTGGCGAAGGGTGACCGAAAGCCCCTTTACCAGCCCCACTCCAGGTATCCGTGCCATGGCTCAACATCATGTCGCACTATGCGTCGGAGGTGAATGCACCAGCCAGTTGTCCCCAGGTTTTCCACAGCCATCCACAGGATAGACGGTAGTTATCCACAGGTCTCGTCCACACCCTGCTTCTGTCGCCCTAACCGGATACTCTCTCGCCATGCCGCACAGCCACCCCCACCGCCCCAGCGCCGGAGCCTGGACGGCCGCCGTCGCCTGGGCCGTGGTGCCGTTGCTGACCTGCGGCCTGGCGACCCCGTTCACCATCGGGTTCGCCGCCTTCTGGCTGCAGAGCAAATGGCTCGTCCTCTCCGCCGCCCTCTACGGCGCGTGCGTCAGCGCATTCATGATCGTCGTGATCAGCTACGAGGACGTCAACCTCGCCCCCGACTGGCTGTTCGGCCTGGTAGGGCTGGGTCTGCTCGTGAGCTGGCTGGGCGGCGTCGTCCACAGCGGCATCCTCGTCCCCATCATGGTCAGGGGCCGTCCGCGGCCTGCCGTCCCCACGGCGGGAACACCCCCGATGCGGGTGCACGACCGCTCGACCCACCCGTCAGGCCTGACGCGCCGGGCGGGCGAGCCCGAATGGATCGGCCACTACCGCGTGCTGCGCTCCCTCGGCCGCGGCGGGCAGGGCGCGGTCTACCTCGCCGTCGCGCCCAACGGCGCCCACGTGGCCGTCAAGGTGCTCCACGACCTGGGCGACGAGTTCGCGCGGACCAGGTTCGCCCGCGAGGTCGACGCCGCGCGCAGGGTCGCCACGTTTTCCACAGCCAGGCTGCTCGACGTCAACATCACGCCAGACCAGGCCTACATCGTGAGCGAGTTCGTCGCGGGCCCCTCGCTCGAACAACTCGTCCGCGACCAGGGCCCGCGCGACGAGGACAGCCTGACCAGGCTCGCCCTGGCCACGTCAGGGGCGCTGGCCGCCATCCACAAGGCGGGCATCGTCCACCGCGACTTCAAACCCAGCAACGTCCTGATCGGCTCCGACGGCCCTCGCGTGATCGACTTCGGGATCGCGCGCTCGCTCGACCACTCGACGATGACAGGGAAGATGTCGGGCACTCCGCCCTACATGTCACCCGAGCAGCTGTCCGGCTCACCCGTCGGCCCGCCGTCCGACGTCTTCAGCTGGGCGGTGACGATGACCTTCGCGGCGACGGGGCGTCCCGCGTTCGGCGAGGACACGGTGCCCGCCGTCTTCAACCGGGTCCTCAACCTGCACCCCGACCTGTCGCCGCTCCCGCCGTCCTTACGCGGCATCGTGGGAAACGCGCTGTCCAAGTCACCCGCCGATCGTCCCACCGCGGCGGAGATCATGTTGGCCATCGTCCACTGAGCCCGGCCGCGCCGGCCTTGCCCGCCGGCCGTACGCGCCCGCTCCCCGGCTCCCTGAGGCGTACCGGTGACACTGCCACGCCCGCTCTCCGGCTCCCTGAGCCAGGCGTACCGGTGGCCCTGCCACGCCCGCCCGCGCACCCCCGCCAAGACGGCAGCGGGTCAGCCGGCGAGAACCTTGACCACGCCCGTGATGGCGAGCTGCACCAGGGCGAGCGGGACCAGCCCGACCCACGCGAGCCGCTGCAGCTGGTCCTCCCTCAGCCGGGGGAAGCTGACCCGCATCCAGATCACCAGGAACGCCAGCGCGAACATCTTCAGGAACGTCCAGACCACGCCGGGCAGCAGCGGCCCGTGCCAGCCGCCCAGGAACAGCACCGCCGTGAGGAAGGACAGCACCACGATGCCGACGTACTCCGACAGCATGAACAGGGCGAACCGCATGCCCGTGTACTCCGTCATCGGGCCCATGATGATCTCGGACTCGGCGATCGGCATGTCGAACGGCGGGCGGCGCAGCTCCGCGAGCCCCGCCAGGAAGAAGACCACCGCGCCGATCGCCTGCCAAGGCAGCCACCACCACTGCCATGCCTCGACGATCCCGCCAAGTGAGAGGGTGCCCGCCGCCATCGCCACCGAGGAGGCCGCCAGGACGAGCGGCAACTCGTACGACATCAGCTGAGCCGCCGCGCGCATTCCGCCCAGCACCGAGTACTTGTTGGCCGAGGCCCACCCCGCCATGATCGAGCCGAGCACCCCGATGCCCATGACCGCGAGCACGTAGAACAGGCCGAGATCGAGGTCCACGCCCACGAGCCCCGGGCCGATCGGAATGACGATCAGCACGAGCAGGTACGGCACGAGCGCGACGCCGGGCGCGATCTGGAAGACGCGGCGGTCGGCCGCGGCGGGGATCACGTCCTCCTTCTGGGCGAACTTCACGCCGTCGGCGATGAGCTGCGCCCAGCCGTGGAAGCCCCCGGCGTACATGGGGCCGAGGCGTGACTGCATGTGCGCCATGACCTTGTGCTCGGTCTGGCCGACGATCAGCGGCAGGAGGAGGAAGACGAGCAGGATGACGACGAAGCGCAGGACGATGTCGAGAACGTCACCCATCGGGCTCCTCCACGGACGCGGGCGGTGCGGGATCCGACGGAGGCGCGGGAGGCGCGGGATCCGACGGAGGCGCGGGAGGCGCGGGCGCCGGCGATGACGTCGGCGCGGCGGGCGCCGGAGACGCGGACTCCTGTGACCCTGGCGGCGCGGCCTGTGATGACGCGGGCTCCCCTGGCTCCGGTCGCGCGGGTGGCCGTGACCTCGGCGCGGCGGGAGCCGACGGAGGCGCGGACGCTTGGGGTTCCGGAGGCGCGGACGCTTGCGACTCCGGAGACGCGGACGGCGGTGACGCGGGCGAGGCGGACGGCGGTGACGCGGGCGAGGCGGGCGACGGTTGCGCGGAGGGGGCGTCGGGTGGCGGCGGCTCGGCCGAGGAGGGGCCCCACTCGGCGGGAACGCCGGGCGGGAGCGTCTTGCGGCGGCTCGGCGCGCCATGGCCCGACTCGCCGGGCTCCTTCGCGCCGGGCCAGGGCTTGGCCACCCGAGCCGCGAGCACGAAGTCCTTGCGCAACGGGTGTCCCTCGAAGCCGTCCGGCAGCAGCAGCGGCACCAGGTAGGGGTGCTCCTCGAAGACCACGCCGAACATCTCGAACGTTTCCCGTTCGTGCCAGTTCGCGCCCCGGTAGACGCCGACGGCGGACGGCAGGCGCGGGTCGGCGTGGGACACCGTCGTCCGCAGCAGCAGCCGGTCGTGCGTGGACGGGTTGTAGACGTGCGCGACGATCCCGAAGACGTCGGGCGGCTCGTCCACGCCGGTCAGCCAGTCGAAGAACTCGTAGCCCGAGTCCCTGCAGAACGTCAGCAGTTCGATCCAGTCGGCGGCGTCCACGTCGACGGTGCGCTCGCCCCACGACTCGCTGATCTGCGCCCTGTCCCCGAAGTGCGCGCTGAGCGTCACGCGTCCTCCCCGTGGGATCGTGACCAGATGTAGCGGTCGCTCAGCCGTTCCTCGGCGATCTGCTCTTGAAGCTTCATGATGCCGTGCAGGAGCGCCTCCGGCCTGGGCGGGCAGCCGGGGACGTAGACGTCGACGGGGATGATCTGGTCGACGCCCTTGGTGACACAGTACGAGTCCCAGTAGGGGCCGCCGGAGTTGGAGCACGCGCCGAACGAGATGACGTACTTGGGGTCGGGCATCTGCTCGTAGAGGCGCTTGACGGCGGGAGCCATCTTGTCGGTGACGGTACCCGAGACGATCATCAGGTCCGCCTGCCTGGGGCCGTTCGCGAACGGGATCACTCCGAAGCGAATGAAGTCGTGCCTGCTCATCGAGGTGGCGATGAACTCGATCGCGCAGCACGCCAGCCCGAAGTTGAAGACCCACAGGGAGTAGCGCCGCCCCCAGTTGAGCACGAAGCGCATCGGCTTCGGCGCCAGCCGGGAGACCGGCCCCACAGTCGGCATCGGAAGATCGGCCATATCGCCATTCTCCAACGGCGGCTGCCTGAGGAGTAGGGGGCCACCCCGACATCTCGCCCGAACACCCAACGCCGGCAGCTGTGCGAGGCGAAGTGCGCCCCCACGCAACCTATGAGGCCCTCCCCGTGGACGGGCCCACGGAGCCGATGAGCTTTCGTGGCAGGCGAGGCGCGAATCCCGAGCGAACGCGCGGGCCCGCACGGGGCGCCGGTTCCACACGGGGCGCCGGTTCCACACGGGGCGCTAGTTCCGCAGGGGGCGCGGGTTCCACACGGGGTATGAGTTTCCTGCGGCCCGAGTTCCATGCGGGCGAGGGTTCCCCGCGGGGGGTGCGCATTTCCATACGAGGCGCGGGAGCGGCACAGGTCGACCTCTGCGAGGGGAGCGGGCACTACCTGCGAGGGGGTGGGCTCTATCCCCGAGGTGGGCTCTATCCCTGGGAGGAGGGTGGGTGCGGCTCAGCGCGGCTTGCTGAAGGTGAAGGTCCCGGCGACGGTGTCGGCCAGGGTGAGGGCGTCCCCCGATGCCGCGGTGTATCCCTCGGCGACGGGCCGGGCGCCGAGGCTGGCCGAACCGAGGCGCAGGCCGAGGGGACGAGACTCGCCAGACCCAGGCGGGCGGACAGAGCGGACGGCCGAGACTGGCCGACCCAGGCGGGACAGACGGGGCGGACGGCCGAGGCTGGCCGACCCAGGCGGGACAGACGGGGCGGACGGGGCGGGAAAGGCTGGTCCTGTGACCAAGGGGGCGGGAGCGGCGTGGCGAACCGTGGTCTGGCGTGGGGGAGGTCCGGCTCCGCGGCGGTGGGGGCCGCGGAGCCGGCGGAGTCAGGTCAGGAGAGGATGGGGAAGTTGGCGCGGATCACGTTGCGCGGGTCGCGAGCCCGCTTGATCGCGCGCAGCCTGGTCAGCGTCTCTTCGGGGAAGGCCGCCGCCGCCCGCTCTCCCGGCGCCAGGAAGGTGTACGGCTTGCGCCCGCTGACGTAGGCGTCGAGGTCGGCCACCAGCTGGGCCTGCTTGGCCGTCACGCCCTCGATCAGGTGCGGAAGGCCGGGCCCCAGCATGTACAGCAGGTACGGCTCGGTCACCGCGCCGCCGGCGCCGGTGCTGGGTACAGGCTCGGCCAGCGCCCCGCCGAGGTGGCGGATCTGGACGTTCATCAGGGGGTTGATCGGCTCGGTCGACAGGGTCGCCACCGCCAGGTCGTCGAGGCTGGTCAGCAGTTCCGCGCTGGTGCCGGCGGGGCTGGGGTCGACGGGCTCGGCCGCGATGCCGCCGAGGTCGGCGATCGCGACCACGCCGCGGCTGTCGGAGATGGCGCCGTCGATCTTGCTCAGGCGGGTGAGCAGCGCCGCCCCCTCGCTCGCCTCGCCGAGGTAGGTGAGGTCCAGGGCGACCATGGGCGGCCCGCCGGGGAACTGGAAGCGGTTGATCCAAATGGACAGTTCGCGCGGCGCCTGGGCGGTGAGCTCGAGGAACGCCTCGAACACCTCGGGCGTGCGGTCGCCTGGCCACATGACCCGGCCGCCGTAGACGGCCGGCGCGGGGTACAGGTCGAACTCGATGCCGGTTACCACCGCGTAGTCGCCGCCGCCGCCTCGCAGCGCCCAGAACAGGTCGGGGTCGGACTCGGCGGTGACCCTGACCTGCTCGCCGTCGGCGTCGACGACGTCGAAGGCCAGCACGCTGTCGGCGGCCCAGCCGTACTTGCGGCCGAACCAGCTGACGCCTCCGCCGAGGGTGTAGCCGGCCACGGTGACCGCAGGGGAACTGCCGGCGAGGCCGGTCAGCCCGTGCGCCCCCGAGGCGGCCTGAACCTGTCCCCACTTCACGCCGGCGCCCACCTTGGCCACCCGCTCGTCGGGCCGGACGTCCACGGTGTCCAGCCGTCCTGTGCGCAGCAGGATCACGCCGTCGGTGTCGCCGGGGGCGCCGTGACCGCTCGGCTGGGCGGTCACCGTCAGCCCGACCTGGGCGGCGTATCTGACGAGGGAGGACACATCGTCGGCGTCCTCGGCCTCCACCACGGCCGCGACGGGCTGCGGGACGGCCCGGTTCCACGGCTTGGCCGCCGCGTCGAACCCGTCCTCGCCAGGGAGCAGCACCCGGCCCCTGACCGCGCCGCGCAAACTGTTGTCACTCATGTCCATGCTCCTCAGTTGATGATCGTTGATCGATCGATGGGGTTTCACCAGGGGATCGTGCAAGGGGATCTCACCAGGGGATGGGCCCCGCGTCCTGGAGGAAGGCGCCGCCGGGACCGTCGGCGCCCAGGGTCGCGAGCCGGACGGCGATCGCCGCGCCCTGCTCGGCCGACCGGTATCCGGAGCCGCCGTTGATGTCGGTGGCGCACCAGCCGGGGTCGGTGCGGTTCACCTTGATCGGGGTGTCCCATAGCTCCTTGGCGTACGACACCGTGATCATGTTGACAGCGGCTTTCGACGAGTTGTACGGCATGTCGTTGAGCGCCCCGATCGGACTGTCCCTGACGAGCGCGTTGGTCATCGAGGCCAGCTCGCTGGAGACGTTGACAATCCGGCCCGCGGGCGAGCTGCGCAGCAGCGGCAGCATCGCGTTGGTCACCGCGATCACGCCGAACACGTTCGTCTCGAAGACGCGCCTGACCACCTCGAGTGAGGAGGTGCTCGGCAGCCGCCGGTCCTCGGGCGCGACGACGCCCGCGTTGTTCACGAGGATGTCGAGCGTGCCGTACTCCTGCTCGACCCACGTGGCCGCGGCCCGCACGCTGGAATCGTCAGTGACGTCGAGCCGCACGTACGGCTGGCCGAGGCGCTCGGCCGCGGCCTTGTCCCGCTGCTCGTCGCGGGCGCCCACGATCGCGGTGATGCCCTTCTCGGCGAGCAGCCGGGCGGTCTCGAAGCCGATGCCCTTGTTGGCGCCGCTGATGAGGGCTGTCATGCGCATGATCTCCCCTTCTGATCTGTATCACTCGTCGATCGGCCGCCGCTCAACCTCGGATGGCGCCGCTACCGCTGAACCTCAGGGGAGGCGGCTCCCGCTCGACCTCGGATGGCGCGGCTACCGCTGAACCTCAGGTGATGTGGCCGCCCCTCGACCTCAAACGGCGGCGCCCGCTGAGCCTCAGCGGCTCTCAGCCCCAGGCGCCCGCGACCTGCCTGGTGGCCGCGTTGAGCCGGTTCCAGAGGTTGACGGTGGCGATCCCGAGGATCAGCGCCGCCAGCTGCCTTTCGTCGAAGCTGTCGGCGGCCTCGTCCCAGATGGGGTCGGGCACGGCTTCGGGGGTGTCGGCGAGCCTGGTGAGGTGCTCGGCGAGGGCCAGCGCGGCCCGCTCCTCGTCGGTGAAGTACGGCGTGTCGCGCCATGCGGCCACCGCGAAGAGGCGTTCGTCGCTCTCGCCGTCCTTCCGCAGGGCCCGGGCGTGCATGTCGACGCAGACGCTGCACCCGTTGATCTGGCTGGCGCGCAGGTTGACGAGTTCGAGCAGGTTCTTGGGCAGGCCGGTGCCCTCGACGGCCTTGCCCACGGCCAGCAGTCCCTGCATCGCGCCAGGCACCACCGTGGCCGGGTTGCCCATCCGTGCTTCCATGATCGTTCTCCTTCGGGATCGTTCGCCGCGCGCCGAACCGGCCGGGTTCCTGGTCTTCGCTCCTCTGACGGACCGCGGCGGCGGAACGTGACCGGGGGCCGGGGCGGAATGTGATCGAGGACGAAGCGGCGCGGGGAGCGGCAGGTCAGAGCCGCCGCTCTCCGATCATCAGAATCGCCAGGACCGGCGAGGCGAACAATCCCGAGGTTCGGATGGATCGATCACGAAGTCCGATCGTTCACCCGCGTCTTGGCGACGTCGGCGAACGCTCTGATGCGATGGGTCTCGTCGGCGGTGCGCCAGACCAGGCCCCATTCGAGGGGCGGGGCGTCGCGGAAGGGGATGTAGACGATGCCGGGCCTGACGTAGTAGCGCATGACCTGGGCGCCGACGGGGAAGACGCCCTTTCCCGCCGCCGTGAGGGCCAGGGCCTCCTGGAGGGTCCTGATGTCGGGGCCGCGCGTGATCGGCTTGCCGCTGGGCGTGCGGCTTGGGGTCCTGTCCTCGATGAAGACCGGTGACCATGAGGACGGCATGTTCAGGACGGGAAGCTGGGCGAGGTCCTCGAGCGAGACGGAGCTGCGGCGGGCCATCCGATGGGAGGCGGGCACGGCCAGCATGCGCGGCTCGCGCAGGAGCATGGGCCCCGTGGTCAGGTCTGGTTCGTCGAGCGGGAACGGGGCGCCCATCATGTCGATCTCGCCGGCGCGCAACGGCCCGAGTCCTTCGATGACCTGGATCTCCCTGAGACGCACCTCGCAGTCGGCGTGGCCGATCCTGAACAGCTCGCCGACCTCGACGAGCAGGTCGCCCATCGCGGCTCCGACGAATCCGAGGGTGAGCACGCCGCCGATGCCCCTGCCCGCGGAGGTGGCCCTGGCGACGCCCTCCTTGATCAGGCGGTGGGCGGGCTCGATGTCGTCGCGCAGCCGCCTGCCGATGCCGGTGAGCGCGACGTGGCGGCTGCTCCGCTCGAACAGGGGGGCGCCCACCTGGCGTTCGAGCTTCTTGATGATCTGGCTGACGGCGCCCTGCGACAGCCTCAGCCGCTCGGCCGTGCGGCCGAAGTGGAGCTCTTCAGCGAGCGTGAGAAAGGTTTCGATGTCACGCTGGTCCACCGCTCACCTCCGACGATTTGTCACACTTATCGGTCCTTTCGCATTCCGGCATTGATCAGGACCCGGCTCGTGGCTGAGAGTCGGAGGAGTCGATCTGCCGGCGGCGGACCCTGCGGGATGTCGACGACGTAGGAACAGCCGGGAGCTTCGCAGCACGGTCATCGCCTCGGCGTCATGCCACGGCGTGCTTCCGCCGTACTCCCTGGGTTGTGTTCCCTCGCGCCCCGTACTCCCCCGGTCGGGTCACGCTGGTCATTGAAGCGGTGCCCGTCCGGTGAGCGCATGGGCGCTGGAGCGGAGATCGCGGGTATAGCTGGCTCTACCTTCCGCTGGTGCGGAGGTAGGCGAGCACGGCGAGGACGCGCCGGTGGTCGCTCTCGGCGGGCGACAGGTCGAGCTTGCAGAAGATGTTGGCCACGTGCTTGGCGACGGTCACTTCGGTGATGGACAGGGTCCTGGCGATGGCGCCGTTCGACCTGCCCTCGGCCATGAGCCCCAGTACTTCGCGCTCGCGCCTGGTCAGGCGGTCCATCCGGTCGAACGGCGTCGTGACGTCCCTGGCCCTGGCCCAGGACTGTTCGAAGAGGTCGACCAGCGAGGCGACCATGCTGGGCTGGCGGACCATCAGCGCGCCCAGAGGGAGCTCGTCGGGGTCGATCGGCATGAAGGCGACCCGCCGGTCGAAGATCAGCAGTTCCCTGAACTGCTCGTCGGTGACGCGGTGCAGGTCGCCGGCGGCGTGCAGTTCCCTGATCCTGGCGGCCTGGTCGGGGCTCTTGAGCACGTCGGCCCTGACGACCGTGCGCATGATCGTGCCGCGTTCGAGGGCGGCGAAGGTGATGATCTTGGCGCCCTTCTCGTCTCGCCGCCTCGCGTCCCTCGCGCGCATGGCGAGGATCTCCTCCGCCTTCTCGGTGAGGTCGCGGATCAGCTCCCAGACGGCGCCGTTGTCCTCGATGCGTTCCACGTCGTACGCGGTGACCGGCAGCGCGGCCTGGAACGCGGCGATCTGGGCGAGCTCCTTCGCGATCGACTCCAATCGCCTGCCGCTCGTTTCGACCTCGTCCATCACTCCCCTTCGCGATCGTGGCGCGCACAGTCTGCGCACACCTTGCCCGTCCGGGCAAGTCAGGGAAAGGGGCCGTTGACCTGCGTACTCTGCGGGGTGGCGCCAATGATCGGGTGAATCGGGTCGGACGCTACGTCCAGGTGAGGACGCGCTTGCGCCAGGCGTAGACGATGCCGAGCGCGATGAAGCCCAGGAAGACGAACATCTCCACCAGCGTCGTCATCCCGTAGCCGGGCGCCGCGAACACGGTCGCCCACGGGAACAGGAACACCGCGTCGACCGCGAACACCACGTACAGGTAGATGAAGACGTAGTACCTGATCTGCGACTGGGCCCATCCCTCGCCGACAGGGTCGACGCCGCACTCGTAGGTGGTGAGCTTCTCGGGCGTCGGGCGTGTGGGGCGCAGCAGGCGATTGGCCATGAGGGCGCCGGCGACGATGGCCACGCCGATGACGAGCAGCGCGAAGACCAGCGCGTAGGAGCCGAAGTAGCCACCCATGTGCTGATCGTAACCCCGGCCAAAGCCTCTGTCCTCTTAATCCCAAATCGGGGCAAAGCAGGATTGATCCCCCATAACCTGGCCTGCATGCACAAAAGGCGATTCTTCGGAGGAATCGCGCTTATAGCCGCCGCCACCACCGGCTGCGGCATGGCCACCGCCTCCCCCGAGCGGGAACTCCACGTACCCGCCGAGCCCACGATGATCAGCTTCGTCGACCCCTCTGCGGTCCCAGGTCTCACCACCAGGACACTCACGCTGGGCGACTCAGGAGACAGGGATGTGCACATTGTCTATCCGGAGCTGAAAGGCGCCACCGAGCTCAACCACAGGCTCGGCGAGCTGGCCCAGAGCCAGCTGCACCGCTTCGTGGAGGCCACGAGCGCCGCGGCCCTCGAACCGCGCCCCGAGTTCAACGTGGACTGGCAGCTGACCGCCGCCACAGGCGACATCGTCGGCGTGCGGCTGCGCACCGGCGAGTTCGCCGGAGCCAGCTGGGCCAACTCGCTGCGGACCATCTGGTACGACAAGGTCACCGGCAAGGTCGTCGACTCCCCCGGCCTGGTCACGACCCTGTACCCGCTGGCGGCCATCGTCAGGTCCGAGCTCAGGCAGCGCGGCTCCGAGGTCGACTACGACGCCGTGAAAGCCGACCCCGGCCTGTTCGACTCCATGGCCTTCAATCGCGAGGGCGACCTCGTCGTGGAGTTCGACGACTACCAGGTGGGGCCGGGGGCGCTGGGCAGGGTGGCGGTCGCCGTACCGGCGAAGCGGGTCGAGTCGCTGCTGTCACCGGCCGGCTGGCGGGCACGGGCCGCCGCCAGGGACGCCCCGCCCTCGCCGGCGGTCAGCGGGACGCCCGTCAAGAGCCCGCCGGCCACGAGCTCCAGGGCGGGCAGCGTGAACTGCGACGACGCCATGTGCATCGCGCTGACGTTCGACGACGGGCCGGGACCCCACACCGGCCGGCTGCTGGACGAGCTGGAGAACGCGGGCGCGAGGGCCACCTTCTTCACCGTCGGGACGAACGTGGCGGCCCGCCCCGAGCTGGTCTCCCGCATGCGCGAGCAGGGACACCTGGTCGGCAACCACACCTGGGCGCACCGCGACCTGACGAAGCTGTCGAGCAGCAAGGTCGCCGACGCCCTCGTCAGGGCTCAGAGCGTGATCAGCGCCGAGCTGGGCCAGACGCCCACCCTCGCCCGCGCGCCGTACGGGGCGGTGAACAAGGACGTCAGGGCCATTGCCCGAAAAATGGGGATCTCTTTGGTCAACTGGGACGTCGACACCCTCGACTCACGCGACAACGACCCGCGTGCGGTGGTGCGGCGCGCGGTCCAGAGCGCGCATCCAGGGGCGATCATCCTCATGCACGACATCCACGACACGACGGTCGAGGCCGTTCCAGAGATTCTGCGGCAGTTGACCAAGAAGGGCTATACGTTTGTCACGGTTCCCGAGCTGTACGGCTCGGCCGGGATGAAGCCAGGTCGCGTCTACTCCTCGGGTAAGCAACCCCTGACGTAGGTAAGCCTTCGTGGGCGCATATAGTTAGGCAGCGTGACCCGAACCGTCCTCTTCGCCCGCCTGCACGTTGACCTGTGCCGGCTCGCGGCAGGGCTGTGTCGCCCCTTTCGTTCTCTCGCGTCTGCCTGACTTTCACCGCGTGTACCCGTGATGCGCATCACGGAAACGTGTGACCCCCGAGGACTTAGCATGGAATTTGAGAACGTGCCACGAGCGCAGTCGAGGAGGACTTCGCTGTGACCAAGCAGGTTCAGCAACTCGACAGAGTGATCATTCGGTTCGCCGGCGACTCCGGCGACGGAATGCAGCTCACCGGCGACCGCTTCACCGCTGGAACGGCGGAGTTCGGCAACGACCTGTCCACCCTGCCCAACTTCCCTGCCGAGATTCGGGCACCCGCAGGGACGCTTCCCGGTGTGTCGAGCTTCCAGCTGCACTTCGCCGACCACGACATCCTGACGCCGGGCGACGCGCCCAACGTCCTGGTCGCCATGAACCCGGCGGCGCTGAAGGCCAACCTGGGCGACCTGCCCAAGGGCGCGGACATCATCGCCAACACCGACGAGTTCACCAAGCGCAACCTGCAGAAGGTGGGCTACGACGCCAGCCCGCTCGAGGATGACTCGCTCGGCGAGTGGCGCGTCCATGCCGTGCCGCTGACCTCGCTCACCGTGAAGGCGCTCGAAGGCTTCGAGCTGTCGAAGAAGGACGCCGAGCGTTCCAAGAACATGTTCGCCCTCGGGCTGCTGAGCTGGCTCTACCACCGGCCGACCGAGCACACGATCACCTTCCTCGAGCAGAAGTTCGCCAAGAAGCCCGAGATCGCCAAGGCCAACATCGCGGCCTTCCAGGCGGGCTGGAACTACGGCGAGACGACCGAGTCGTTCTCGGTCTCCTACGAGGTCAAGCCGGCCAAGCTGGCGCCCGGCGTCTACCGCAACATCTCGGGCAACCAGGCGCTGGCCTACGGGCTGATCGCGGCCGGCGTGCAGGCGAAGCTGCCGCTGTTCCTCGGCTCCTACCCGATCACTCCGGCCAGCGACATCCTCCACGAGCTGTCCAGGCACAAGCGCTTCGGCATCCGTACCTTCCAGGCGGAGGACGAGATCGCGGGCGTCGGCGCCGCGCTGGGCGCCGCCTTCGGCGGTGCGCTCGGCGTGACGACGACCAGCGGTCCCGGTGTGGCGCTGAAGGCCGAGACCATCGGCCTGGCGGTCATGACCGAACTGCCGCTGATCCTGGTCGACGTGCAGCGGGCGGGCCCCTCCACCGGCATGCCGACCAAGACCGAGCAGACCGACCTGCTGATGGCGATGTTCGGCCGCAACGGCGAGTCGCCGGTGCCTATCGTGGCCCCCTCCACGCCGAGCGACTGCTTCGACGCGGCGATCGAGGCCGCCCGGATCGCGGTGAAGTACCGCACGCCCGTCTACCTGCTGTCCGACGGCTACCTGGCCAACGGCTCCGAGCCGTGGCGGCTGCCCGAGATCTCCGACCTGCCGGACATCTCCACCGAGTTCGCCACCGTGACGGACGAGGAGTTCCTGCCCTACAAGCGCGACGCCGAGACCCTGGCCCGCCCGTGGGCGATCCCCGGCACCGCGGGCCTCGAGCACCGCATCGGCGGCATCGAGAAGGCCGACGGCTCGGGCAACATCTCCTACGACCCGAACAACCACGACCGCATGGTCAGGCTCCGCCAGGCCAAGATCGACGGCATCGACGTGCCCGACCTCGAGGTCGACGACCCGACGGGTGACGCCAGGGTGCTGGTCCTCGGCTGGGGTTCGACCTACGGGCCGATCGCGGCGGCCGTGCGCAGGATCAGGAAGGCCGGAGGGAAGGTCGCGCAGGCGCACCTGCGGCACCTCAACCCGCTGCCCGCCAACACCGGCGACGTGCTCAAGAGCTACAACAAGGTGCTCCTGCCCGAGATCAACCTCGGTCAGCTGGCGCTGCTGCTGCGCGCGAGGTTCCTCGTCGACATCATCAGCTACAACCGCGTGCGCGGGCTCCCGTTCAAGGCCGAGGAGCTGGCCGGAGTCATCCAGGACGTGATCGACAGTGAGTGAACTCGTCAACGGCAAGGGCCTGGCCCTGATCCCCAAGGCCGAGGGCAAGCAGACCCTGAAGGACTTCAAGTCCGACCAGGAGGTCCGCTGGTGCCCCGGCTGCGGCGACTACGCCATCCTCGCCGCGGTGCAGAGTTTCCTGCCCGAGCTGGGGCTGCGGCGAGAGAACATCGTGTTCGTCTCCGGCATCGGCTGCTCGAGCCGGTTCCCGTACTACCTCGACACCTACGGCTTCCACTCCATCCACGGCCGTGCCCCTGCCATCGCCACCGGCCTGGCGGCCTCCCGGCCCGACCTGAGCGTGTGGGTGATCACCGGTGACGGTGACGCGCTGTCGATCGGTGGCAACCACCTGATCCACGCGCTGCGCCGTAACGTCAACCTGAACATCCTGCTGTTCAACAACCGGATCTACGGGCTGACCAAGGGCCAGTACTCGCCCACCTCCGAGATCGGCAAGATCACCAAGTCGACGCCGATGGGCTCGCTGGACAAGCCGTTCAATCCGATCTCGCTGGCCCTCGGCGCCGAGGCGTCGTTCGTGGCCCGCACCATCGACTCCGACCGCAAGCACCTGCAGTCGGTGCTGCGCGAGGCCACCGCGCACCGCGGCACGTCTCTGGTGGAGATCTACCAGAACTGCAACATCTTCAACGACAACGCCTTCGAGCAGCTCAAGGACCCCGAGGTCCGCGACGACATCACGCTGCGGCTGGAGCACGGCCAGCCGATCGTCAGCGCGAGCAAGGCCGTGGTCAGGGCGGCGAGCGGCGGCATCGAGGTGGTTCCGCTGGCGGAGGCGGGCGACCGCGTGCTGGTGCACGACGCGCACAACCCCGACCCCTCGGTGGCGTTCGCGCTGTCGCGCCTGGACGAGCCGGCCTTCGAGCACGTGCCGATCGGCATCTTCCGGCAGGTCGACAGGCCCGCCTACGACACGCTGATGGCCGAGCAGCTCGAGGAGGCCGTGGCGCAGAAGGGCCCCGGCGACCTCAGCGACCTGCTCATGGGCGGCGACACCTGGCGCATCGGCTGACCTGACGGGGTGCGTCGGCCCGCCACGCCGTGGTGGGCCGACGCACGGCGTTCACCCCTTGCGCAGCTTGGCGTAGTAGCCGGTGCAGTCGTCGTAGGACGGCAGCAGACCCTGCTGTGCCGCTTTCGCCAGCGAGGGGGCGGCCGCGTCCTTCGGGGAGAGCCGCGGCTCCAGATTCAGGGGCCAGCCGATCGCGAGATCGGGGTCGAGCGGGTTGATGCCGAACTCGCGTCCAGGCGCATACGGCTCCGAACAGAGGTAGACGACTGTGGCGCCGTCGGTCATGGCCATGAACGCGTGGCCGAGTCCTTCGGCCAGGTAGAGAGCCTTGCGATCCTGCGCGTCGAGGCGGATCGCCTCCCACCTGCCGAATGTCGGTGAGCCGACACGCACGTCCACCACGACGTCGAGGACCTCCCCCGCGACGCACGTGACGTACTTCGCCTGGCCGGGGGGCACCGCGGCGAAGTGCACCCCGCGAAGCACGCCGGCGCGGGACACCGAGCAGTTCGCCTGAGCGAGCCGTAGCGGGTGTCCTGCCGCCGCGGCCAGTTCGTCTTCACGAAACCATTCCGCGAAGGCTCCCCTGTCGTCTTCGTGGACGACAGGGGTGAAGACGTGAGCTCCTTCGATGGTGAGCTGTTCCATGGGCACGGGAACCATCCAGGTGTGAGCGCGGGGGGGGGGGGGGTGGGG
>NZ_JBYITD010000053.1:0-54862 GCF_057708945.1 Nonomuraea sp. bgisy101 | reverse complement strand
CGGTTTCTCCTTTAGTGGGCTCGGTGTGAGCTCGTTTGAGCTACGAGTGATTTCTAGCCGAACCGACTTACATGTCCCTTTCATGCCAATAGCGGAATGTATGAACGATTTGCCGGAATCCCGTAGTCGTCGGGGCAATCCGTGTCCCGCCACGGGGTCGTCGGCGTCTGGACAGGCCGCGATTCGCCCGTACGAACCGTTCGTGAGCAGTCCTGCGATACGCCGTGTCGGTGCCCCTGAAAGGTGTATGGGGGCCTTCGATCACCGCACCGTGCTGAGGGGCGGCTTGTCGGCGTGCCAGGGGAAGGCGCAGGTCCGCTGCCGTACGGAGGCGGACCTGAGGGAAGACGGCGCGGACGGCGCCCGGCTACGCGGGCCGGGTCAGAGGGCGCGGTCGGCGGGCCATTCGTCGGAGAGGGCGGAGTGGACGATGGAGTCGCGCCAGCCGTCCGGAGTCGACACGTGGTGGCGGATGCGGCCCTCCTCGACCATCCCTGCCACGAGCATGGCCAGTTGGGCGGCGGTGTTGGCGGGGGAGCGGGCGCCCCAGAGCCGGTGCAGCCCCAGCTCCTTGAATCCGAAGGTCAGCACCAGCCTGAACAGGTCGGTGCCGATGCCGCGCCCCCACAGGTCGGGCCTGAGACCGAGGCCGATCTCGGCGCTGTGCGGATGGTCGGCCTCGATGTGCAGACGGGCCACGCCGATCACGTGGCCCTCGGTCTCGGTGACGGCCAGCACGTACAGCCGGCGGGGGTCGGCCTGGGCCGCCGCGACCGCCTCGTCGACGATGTCGACGACCTCCGCGCGGGTCCGCGGGTCGAACGGCAGGTGCTGGGTCGCGGCGGGATCCCCGTAGACCGCGTGCAACGCGTCGACGTCCACGGCCGAGACCTCGCGCAGCCCCAGCCGCTTGCCGGTGACGTGGACGCTGCGCATGCGCAGACGGTAACCCTTATAGGACGATCTTCACAAGTGTTGTCAAGTCGCCAGTTGACTGCCGTAAGCGCGCGCGACAAGTTCGGCCACGGCGCCGTGGGCTCCCAGGGGGTCGGCGTAGCCGGCGTCGACGGTCGCGGCGGCCGACTCCAGGGCGGAGGCGCCGGTCTCGTGGCCGATCAGGCAGGGCGAGATGGCCAGACGGGCGGCGCCGGCGGCGCGCAGGCGTTCGGCGGCGACGGCTACGCCCGGGTCGCTGTCGAGCGAGGCGGCCACGACGGGCAGCGTGAGGCGGGAGGCCAGCAGGACGGCGGTGGCCTGCGCGGCGTGTACGGCATGCTCTCCGCCCACGGTGCCGAGGATGACGGCGTCGACGGGGCTGGAGACGCTGAGCAGCCGCATGCGGTCGGCCCTGGCGAGCTCCTTCTCGGCGAGCTTGATGTGCAGGGCCTCGGCCAGCAGCGGGTGGGGGCCGAGAGCGTCGGTGACGGTGGCGTCGCCGCCGGTCGCGGCGATGGTCTTGGTGATCTCTTCGGTGACGCGGGGGTCGGACCAGAGCGTCAGGGGGACCACGATCGCGCCGCGATCCTGGGGGAGCTGGTCTGCCAGGTCATGCAGCGTGGCCAGCCGCACCTCGATGTGCGGGTTGTCGACCCGGACCAGCGCGGCGATCTCCGCGGCCAGGTCGCCGGCGTCGCCGGGATTGACGAGCACGAGGACGGGGGCGTCCGGTGGCAGGGACGTGGGAACGGGCCGGCGGTGGCGACCGCCGCCGGGCCGGGGGGAACGTTCACGTACAGGCAGGCTCACGGCGCGGAGTTTATGGCTATTTGGAAAGCCGCGTGCTCGAAAACGGCGGCGATTGCATTACAACCTCACCAGTCTCACCAGGCAGTCCTGTGACCGAGATCACATCGTGATGTCACATCGTAATAGTAGAAGCGAGTTCTAGAGCGACCTTCCGCCACCTGGAGGTTGGGGTATGAAACCGTTCTACGTCCGCGAGCTCACCGTCTACCCCGTCGGCGCACGCCGCATCAGGTTGCTGGCGGTCGCCGTCCTGGCGAGCCTGGTGGCCAACTTCGAGATCACCCTCGCCACGATCCTTCCCCTCCTGCGCGCGGACCTCGGCATGTCCCTGCAGGTCTACGGCCTGATCGCGGCGCTGTCCGTGCTGGTCGGCGGGCTTTCGGCGGGAATCGGCGGCGTCCTGTCCGATCGGTGGGGCAGGGTGACGCTGCTGGTGCCGACCCTCACCGTCACGGCGGCGTGCAACTTCCTGCTGGCCACCGTCGACACCGTCGGCGGGCTGTTCTTCGTGCGCTGCCTGATGCTGTTCATCGAAGGCGCGGCCATCACGATCACCGCCAGCCTGGTGCGCGACTTCTCGCCGCGGATGGGCAGGGCGCAGGCCTTCGGGTTCTGGACGTGGGGTCCGGTCGGCGCCTCCTTCCTGGCCTCGGCGATCGCCAGTGTGACGCTGCCGATCTTCGACAACGCCTGGCAGTCGCAGGCCGTCATCATGGGCGGGGTCTCGCTGCTGCTGTGCGCGATCATCATCTGGCAGATCGCCGAGCCTTCGGCCGCGCTGAGGGCGCAGGTGCTGACCGCCGAGTCCGAGGTGGCGGCGGAGGAGAAGGTCGACCCTGGCAAGGTGCGCGAACTGCTCAGGCACCCCCACCTGTGGGCGCACGTGTTCGGCAACACCGGCTGGCAGATCCTCTACTGGACCTTCGCGATCTTCGGGCAGACCATCATGGTCGACGCGTTCGGGATGACCGCCGCGCAGGCCAACGGCGTGGTCGCGCTCGGCATCGTGCTCAACGCCGTGGCGGTGATCGCCGTGGGCCGCCTGTCCGACCGGCTCCAGCTGCGCAAGCCGTTCACCCTGGTCGGGACGGTGCTGACGATCGCCGCTCTCGGCACGTTCGTCGCGCTCATCGGCCAGGGCGCCTCCGGCGCCGTGGTCACCGCCGTCTACGCGGCGCTGTTCCTGGTGCTCGGCGTCGCCTACGTGCCGTGGATGGCCAACTTCTCCGAGGACGCGGAGGACGTCGAGCCGCGCCTGCAGGGCGCCGCGCTCGGCATCTGGGGCATGGTGGTCCGCGTCATGATCGTGGTCCTGCTGCTGGTGTCGCCCCAGGTGGTCGCCGTGGGCGGATGGGGCGCGTGGCTGCTGGTCGCGCTCGCGGGCCAGGTCGTCTTCCTGGTGTCCATGCTCGCTTTCCGCGGCCGCTGGAGTACGGCCAAAGCCGCCTCCGCATCAGCCTAAATATTCGGACAAATGTGACGCGGGTCACAAACTTTGCCGTTTACTTCCATGTAATCGATTACCTAAGGTGATGTAATCGATTTCATGGAGGACGCATGGCACGCATCAAGGACGTGGCCGCACATGCGGGCGTCTCGGTCGCCACGGTGTCCCGCGTGCTGAACGACAACCCGTCGGTCACCGCGGAGACCCGCGACCGCGTCTACGCCGCCATGTCCGCGCTGCGTTACGTGCCCAACGCCGTCGCCCGCTCGCTGCGCACCGAGGCCACCAGGACGTTCGGCCTCATCATCGGTGACATCCTCAACCCGTTCTTCACCCAGCTGGCCAGGGGGGTTGAGGACGAGGCCAGGCGCGCGGGCTACACCGTCATCATCGGCAACGCCGACGAGCGGGCCGAGGAGCAGGACCACTACGTGCGCACGCTCGTCGGGCAGCGCGTCGACGGCCTGCTCATCTGCCCCACCGCCGAGGTCACCCCGCTCGTGCAGGAGCTCGTCTCCACCGGCAGGCCGCTGGTCTTCCTCGACCGCACGATCAGCGGCCTCGACGTGCCGTACGTGCGCGCCGACGGAGCGAAGGCGATCGCCGAGCTGGTGGCGCACCTCAAAGCGATGGGCCACCGCAGGATCGCCTTCGCCTCGGGCCCCGCGACCCTCTCCACGGGCCGCGAGCGGACCGACGCGTTCGCCGCCGCGATGACCGAGGCCGGGCTCGAGGTCAGGCCGGAGTACATGGCCGCGGGCGACTTCCGCGAAGGCAGCGGCAGGGCGATCACCGCTCACCTGCTCGACCTGGCCGAACCCCCAGAAGTGATCTTCTTCGGCGACAACCTGATGACACTGGGCGGCCTCGACGAGATCAGATCCAGAGGCCTGCGCGTCCCCGACGACGTGGCCGTCGCCTCCTTCGACGACGTGACGTGGTTCGTCCACGTCGACCCGCCGATCACCGCGATCGCCCAGCCGACCGCCGAGCTGGGCCGCCGGGCCGTACGGCTGTTGCTCGACCGCATCGAGGGAAGGACGGGGGAGTCGGTCGCGCTCCCCGCCGAGCTGGTCATCCGCAGGTCCTGCGAGAGGAAGGGGGCCTGAGTTGACGTCCTCCCCACCCGATCCCGGGCAGACCGGCGTGGCTGTCGCCCGCCCGAACACCAGAACCACACCAAGAGAGGGGTCGCTGTGAGGCGGAACAGGAAAGGTCACCGCACCGCTCGGGCCTGGACGGCCCTGTCGCGATCCCGATCCCACCCAGGGGCCGAAGCCCGGCCTCTCCTCAGGAGTCACCGATGAACCAGGAGATCCTCAGGGTCGAGGGCCTGCGCAAACGGTTCCCCGGCGTCCTCGCGCTCGACGGGGTGGACCTGGAGCTGCGCACCGGCGAGGTCCACGTGCTGCTCGGCGAGAACGGCGCCGGCAAGAGCACCCTGATCAAGATGCTCTCCGGCGCGTACCACCCGGACGAGGGGCGCATCGTGCTCGACGGGCGGCCGGTGGAGATCCGCACCGCGGGCGACGCCCAGCGGCTCGGCATCGCGACGATCTACCAGGAGTTCAACCTGGTCCCCGACCTGACCGTCGGCGAGAACCTCTCGCTGGGCCGCCCGCCGCGCAGGTTCGGCTTCGTCGACGTCAATGCGATGCACAGGAAGGCCAAGGAGCTCCTCGACCGGGTCGGCCTCGACGTCGACCCCCGCACCAGGATCGGCTCGCTCGGCATCGCCCGCATGCAGATGGTGGAGATCGCGAAGGCGCTGGCGCTGGACGCGCGCGTGCTCATCATGGACGAGCCGACGGCCGTGCTGACCACCAGCGAGGTCGAGAAGCTGTTCGCCATCGTCAGGCAGCTGCGCGACCAGGGTGTGGCCGTCGTGTTCATCACCCACCACCTGGAGGAGATCGCCCAGATCGGCGACACGGTGACGGTTCTGCGCGACGGCCGGTCGGTGGCCGAGGTGCCCGCGAACACGCCCGAGAACGAACTGGTCAGGCTCATGGTGGGCCGGCCGATCGACCAGCAGTACCCGCGCGCGGCAGAGGAGCCGGGGCAGGCGCTGCTCAAGGTGGAAGGGCTGACCAGGCGCGGCGCGTTCGAGGACGTCTCCTTCGAGGTGCGGGCGGGCGAGGTCGTCGGGCTCGCGGGCCTGGTCGGCGCGGGCCGTACCGAGGTCGCCAGAGCGATCTTCGGAGCGGACCGCTACGACTCCGGCCAGGTCGAGGTCGACGGCAGGCGGCTGCGGCCAGGCGACATCGACGGGGCGATGGCGGCGGGCCTCGGCCTGGTGCCGGAGGACCGCAAGGGCCAGGGGCTGCTGCTCGGCGCGGACATCGCCGAGAACCTCGGCCTGGTCACGCTCGGCAGGGCCACCCACGCCGGCTTCGTCGACCGCGCGGGACAGCGCACGGCGGCGGCCAAGGTCGCGGGACAGCTCGGCGTCCGGATGAGCGGTCTGGGCCAGGAGGTCCGCACGCTCTCCGGCGGCAACCAGCAGAAGGTCGTCATCGGCAAGTGGCTGCTGGCCGACGTCAGCGTGCTGATCCTCGACGAGCCCACCCGCGGCATCGACGTGGGCGCCAAGGTCGAGATCTACCAACTGATCAATTCACTCACCGCCTCGGGCCACGCCGTCCTCATGATCTCCAGCGATCTTCCCGAGGTGATCGGCATGAGCGACAGGGTGCTCGTCATGGCCAGAGGCAGACTCGTCGGCGAGCTCCCCGCCGACGAGGCGACACAGGACGCGGTGATGGCGCTGGCCGTCGCCGAGGTGGAGGGTACTCGTGTCCAGTAAGACGAGAGTCTGGCTCTCGGAGAACGGCGCGCTCGTCGCGCTCGTGGTCCTGGCCGTCGCGCTGTCGCTGCTGTCCAGCGACTTCCTCAGCGTGAGCAACCTGCTCAACGTGGGTGTGCAGGCGGCCGTCACCGCGATCCTCGCCTTCGGCGCCACTTTCGTGATCATCACGGGCGGCATCGACCTGTCGGTCGGCTCCGTGGCCGCGCTGTCGGCGATCACGCTGGCCTACCTGTCCACGACCTCGGGCCTGCCGTGGCCGCTGGCCACGCTGATCGCACTGGCCGTCGGCGTCGTGTGCGGCCTGGCCAACGCCGCGCTCATCGCGTACGGCAAGCTTCCCCCCTTCATCGCCACCCTGGCCATGCTCGGCATCGCCAGAGGCCTCGCGCTGGTCATCTCCCAGGGCAGCCCGATCGCCATGCCGGACGAGGTCTCCCACGTGGGCGACACGATCGCCGGATACCTGCCGGTGCCTGTCCTGGTGATGGTCGTCATGGGTGTCATCGCCGCGGTCATCCTCAACCGCACCTACGTGGGCCGCGCGATGTACGCCATCGGCGGCAACGAGGAGGCCGCCAGGCTGTCCGGCATCAAGGTCAACAGGATGAAGCTCGTCACCTACGCCCTGTCGGGCGGCTTCGCCGCCGTGGCGGGCATCGTCCTGGCCAGCCGTCTGGCCTCCGCCCAGCCGCAGGCCGCGGCCGGGTACGAACTCGACGCCATCGCCGCCGTCGTCATCGGCGGGGCGAGCCTGTCCGGCGGCAAGGGCCGCGCCTTCGGCACCTTCGTCGGCGCGCTCATCCTCGCCGTCCTGCGCAACGGCCTCAATCTTCTGTCCGTCTCCGCCTTCTGGCAGCAGGTCGTGATCGGTGTGGTGATCGCGCTCGCGGTCCTCGTCGACACCCTGCGCCGCAGATCAGCCAACTGAGGGGAAGCAACCATCATGAAACTCGGCATCATCGCGGCAGGCGCCGCGCTCGCACTCGGTCTCGCCGCCTGCGGTTCCGGCGGTTCGGGCGGCTCCGGCGGAACCACCGCCCCCGGCGCCGCGGGCGACGTCAAGATCGGCATGTCGGTCTCGACGCTGAACAACCCCTACTTCGTCCAGCTGCGCGCAGGCGCGGAGGAGGAGGCCAAGAAGCTCGGCGTCCCGCTGACGGTCACCGACGCCCAGAACGACGCCTCCCAGCAGGTGAACCAGGTCCAGAACTTCACCAGCCAGAACATGAAGGCGATCATCGTCAACCCGGTCGACTCCGACGCGGCCGCGCCCGCCGTCAAGGCGGCCGACCGCGTCAAGATCCCGGTGATCGCCGTCGACCGCGGCGTCAACGGCGCCGAGGTCGCGCAGACCGTCGCCTCCGACAACGTCGCGGGCGGCAAGCTGGCCGCGCAGGAACTGGCCAAGCAGATGGGCGAGAAGGGCAAGGTCGTGGTGCTCCAGGGCGTCCCCGGCACCTCCGCCTCGCGCGACAGGGGCCAGGGCTTCAGCGAGGGCATCAAGGCCTTCCCGAACATCCAGGTGGTGGCGCAGCAGCCGGCGGACTTCGACCGCACCAAGGGCTTGGACGTCATGACCAACCTCCTGCAGTCGAACCCCGACATCAGCGGTGTCTTCGCTGAGAACGACGAGATGGCGCTCGGCGCGATCAAGGCCCTGGGCGCGAAGGCCGGCAAGGAGGTCAAGGTCGTCGGCTTCGACGGCACCCCCGACGGGCTGAAGGCCATCCAGGCCGGCACGCTCGCCGCGAGCATCGCCCAGCAGCCCAAGCTGCTCGGCCAGCAGGCCGTCGACAACGCGGTCAAGGTCGCCAAGGGCGAGAGCATCCAGAAGGTCGTGGCGGTGCCGGTGAAGGTCGCGACCAAGGAGAACATCGCCGAGTTCACGGGCTGACCGTGGACGTGGTGGTCGTGGGGTCGGTCAACGCCGATCTGGTGGTCCGGGTGGCGCGGCGCCCCGCGCCCGGGGAGACCGTGATGGGCTCCGACCTGGACATCTTTCCCGGCGGCAAGGGCGCCAACCAGGCCGTCGCCGCCGCCAGGCTCGGCGCGCACGTGGCCCTGCTCGCCAGGACCGGGACCGACCAGTACGGCACGCGCCTGGCCGAAGGGCTCGCAGGCGAGGGCGTCGACACCGGGCACGTGCTGCCCACCGAGGGGGCCGGCGGCGTCGCGCTCATCACCGTCGACGCCGACGGCGACAACAGCATCATCGTCTCGCCGGGCGCCAACGCCCGCCTCAGCCCGGAGGACGTGGTCGGCGCCGCGCCGCTGCTGGAGGAGGCGTCGGTGGTCTCGCTGATGCTGGAGATCCCGCTCGACACCGTGACGGCGGCGGCCCGTGCCGCCCGGCGGGTGCTGCTCAACGCCTCGCCGCCGAGGGAGCTGCCGGCCGAGCTGCTGTCGCTCGCCGATCCGCTGGTGGTCAACGAGCACGAGGCGGCGTTCCTGCTCGGCGGCGCCTCCGCCGGCCGCGCCGCGGCTCACGACCCGACGAGTGACACCGCCGGCGACACGACCGGTGACACCGCCGGCGACCCGACGGGTGACACCGCCGGCGACCCGACTGGTGGCACCGCCGGCGACGCGGCCGGTGACGGGGACGGCGAGCGGGGGCGGGGCGCGGTTCGCGGCGCGGCCGGGATGGCGCGTGACCTGCTCGCCCTCGGGCCGAGGTCGGTGGTGGTGACACTGGGCGCGGACGGCGCCGTGGTGGCGGAGAAAGCGGGGGCCGCCGTCACCGCCGTGCCGAGCCCTGCCGTCGAGGCGGTCGACACCACGGGCGCGGGCGACGCGTTCACCGGTGCGCTCGCCTGGCGGCTGGCCCGCGGCGACGGCCTGCCCGAGGCGGCGGCCTTCGCCGCGAGGGTGGGCGCGGCCGCCGTGCGCCGCGAAGGCGCGCAGAGCTCGTACCCGCGGCTGGAGGAGTTGTGAAGCGCACGGGGATACTCAACGCCGCCCTGGCGGGGCGGCTGGCCGCGCTCGGTCACACCGACCAGGTGCTGGTCTGCGACAGCGGGATGCCGATCCCGCCCGGCGTCACGACCGTCGACCTGGCCTTCGTGCCGGGCGTGCCGTCCTTCGCCGAGGTGCTCGACGGGCTGCTGGCCGAACTCGTCGTCGAGGGCGCGGTGGCCGCAGGAGAGGTGGCCGAGGCCAACCCCTCCTGCGCGGCCTTGCTCGCCGACCGGCTGCCCGGCCTCGAGCACGTGCCGCACGAGGAGCTCAAACGCATGTCCAAGGAGGTGCGGCTGGTGGTGCGGACGGGGGAGGCCCGGCCGTACGCCAACGTCATCCTGCGCTGCGGCGTCTACTTCTGAGTCATCTCGAGGGGACGACGACCGACTGCGGGTCGCCGGGCGCGTACTCCACTGGTGCTCTCCAGCCCGCCGACCAGGCCGATCAGGATGGTCGACGCGACCACGGCGGCGTTGACGATCAGGACGATTCTCACGCGAGCCCCCTTGTGGGCGGCGGTGGCAGCCGCCGCCCACGCCCCTTTCGCGGCTATGCGATGGTTTCGGGAACGGGCCTGTCCACGTCCTCGCTCTTGGGCGCGATCGCGAGGCCGAAGGCGGTGATCGCCAGAGCGATCACCACATAGATCGACACGGCGGTGGTCGTCTTGTAGGTGGTGTAGAGGTGGAGGGCGATGATCGGCGCGATGCCGCCGCCCACGATGCCCGCCACCTGGTAGCCCATCGACGCGCCGCTGTAGCGCAGGCGGGTGCTGAACAGCTCGGCGATGAAGGAGGCCTGCGGGCCGTACATCGCCGCGTGGGTCACCAGGGCGACCACCGCGGCGACCACGATGAGCGGGAACGACCTGGTGTCGAGAAGAGGGAAGAAGACGAACACCCAGACGGCCGCGCCGATCGCGCCCGCCAGGTAGACGGCGCGCCTGCCGTACCGGTCGGACAGCGCGCCGAACAGCGGGATCAGCACCAGCTGGCAGGCCGAGCCGATGAGAACGGCGTTGAGGCCGACCGAGCGGTCCATGCCGAGCACGGTCGTGATGTAGAGCAGGATGTAGATGGTGAAGGTGTAGAAGGCGACGTCCACGCCGATGCGGGCGGTGAAGGCCGACAGCAGCGCGCGCGGGTGCGTGCGCAGCACCTCGATCAGCGGCATCTTGGCCTTCACGCCCTTCTGCTCGACCTCGGCGAACAGCGGCGATTCGGTGATCTTCACGCGGACCCAGAGGCCGACCAGGACCAGCACGCCCGACAGCAGGAACGGCACCCGCCAGCCCCACGACAGGAAGGCGGCCTCCGACATGGTGGCGTCCAGGATGCCGAGCAGGGCCGTGGCCAGGATGAAGCCCGCGGGCACGCCGACCTGCGGCCAGCTCGCGTTGAAGCCGCGCCGTCCCGGCTCGCCGTGCTCCATGGACATGATGACCGCACCACCCCACTCGCCGCCCAGGCCGAGTCCCTGGACGAACCGGAGCAGGCCGAGCAGGACAGGGGCGGCCGCGCCGATGGCGGCATAGGTGGGCAGCACGCCGATGAGGAACGTGGAGACGCCCATCACCAGCAGCGTGACCACGAGTACCGTCTTGCGGCCGACCCTGTCGCCGAAGTGGCCGAAGACGATGCCGCCGAGCGGGCGGGCCACGAAGGCGACCGCGTTGGTGACCAGGGCGAGCAGGGTGGCGTTGAGCGGGTCGAACGTCGGGAAGAACAACTTGCCGAACACCAGCGACGCCGCCGTGCTGTAGAGGAAGAAGTCGTACCACTCCAGCGACGTGCCGATCAGGCTGGCGAGGATCACTCGCCGCGTCTGGTGCATGTCATCGCTCCTAGGTGGGAAGGGGGGTGTTTCCTTGAATCTAAGGATCGTTGAACAATTCGACAAGAGTTTTGTTCGATGATTCGCTGTCACTTGTGGATGACGCGGTGGCGGCGCTTGAACACGAACGGGTCCGTCTGGGCCGCAGCAGCACGGCCGAAAGGGTGGCCGACATTCTGCGCGAGCACATCATCGAGGGACTGTTCGCGCCGGGGCAGCGGCTGTCGGAGGAGGCCATCGGCAGCGCCCTCGGCGTCTCCCGTAACACCCTGCGCGAGGCCTTCAGGCTCCTGGGCCACGAGCGGCTGCTCGAACACAAGCTCAACCGTGGCGTCTTCGTACGCGTCCTCTCGGCCGCCGACGTCGCCGACCTCTACGAGATGCGCAGGATCCTCGAAGGGGCCGCGGTACGGCGCGCCGCCTCCCTGGAGGCGCTCGCGCTGATCAAGGAGACGGTCGAGGAGGCCGAGCGGTTCGCCATGGCCGGCCGCTGGCAGGACGTCGGAACCGCCAACAGCCGCTTCCACCAGGCGCTGGTCGCGCTGCACCGCAGCCCTCGGCTGAACGAGGCGATGCGGCAGCTGCTGGCCGAGTTGCGCCTGGTCTTCCACGTCATGCACAACCCCCGGGTGCTGCACGAGCCGTTCGTCGAGCGCAACAGGCAGCTGCTGGAGCTGATGGCCGCGGGGCGGGCCGACGAGGCGGCCACCTTCCTCGAGATCTACCTCGACGACGCCGAACGGCTGCTCCTTCACGCCTACGAGCCGTCGCGCGCCGGCTGAGCCGTGTCCCACCTGTGACCAACCTCTCCACCCCGCCGGGAGTCCAACCCGGTGAGGAGAAGGAGAGGCACTGTGCGAAGGACACTTCTGGGAGCGGCGGTGGTCGCGGTCGCCGCGGCAGGCCTGCCCGCGCTCGCCCACGCCGACAGCGCGGGGGCGGCCAAGGTCGCGTGGGTGGGCGCCTGCGAGGCCGAGGACGAGATCAGCCGCGCCTGCGGCGCCTGGCGGTTAAGGCTCACCTCGGGGAGGGAGATCGCGGTCACGGATGCGGCCGCCACCTCGGTGGACGCCGACGGGCGCAGGACCGACGACACCGCCAGGTTCACCATCAGCGACGACGGCCGATGGATCGTCTACGAGCGGAGGACGGACCACCGCCTGGCCGTACGCAGGGCCGCGGGTGGCAGGGCCACCCTGCTGCCGAAGTCGCTGACCAGGCTCGGCACCGAGGACCTGTGGGTACGGCTGTCGCCCACGGGCGACAGGGTCCTGCTGGAGTACGACGACGACGAGAAGGAGCCCGGCAAGATCGTCACGGTGGCCACGGGGAAGATCGTGAAGCTGCCCGCGGGGGACGATCTCGAGGGCTTCAGCGGCGACGGCGACGAGGCGCTCGCCCTGCGCTACAACACCGACAACACCACGACGCTCGTCGCCCACGGGGTGGACGGCAGCGTGATCGCGCAGGTCCCGCCGCAGGTGGTGGCCAACGCGACCGTGCGGGCGCTGGCGGCCGACGGCCGTACGGTGGCGGCGTTCACGGGGGAGAAGCCCAAGCTGCGCCTGTACGACCTGGCGACCGACCGGCTGGCCGCGGCGGTCGATGTCCGGCTGGGGAAGGGCGAGACCGTCTACCACGCCCAGTGGAGCGGTGAGGACCGGCTGACGATCAAGACGCAGTCCGGCGGGGACGGCAAGCCGACGGTGGTACGGGTGCTCACCGTCGACACGGGCACGGGCGCGGTCAGGCCCGTCGACACGTTCAGGTTCACCGCCAGGCACCAGACCTGGCTGACGGCGGGAGAGTGACGAGATGAGACTCAGGATCCTGGCGGCGATCGCGGTCGCCATGGCGATGCTCGGAGCGCAGGGGGCGGCCGCGTACGCCGGCCCCGCCCACGGGCCCGGTCACGAGCATCACGGCGCCGGCAGGGGCGACGCCATCCGCTACGCCTCCGCCCAGGGCTGTCCGCAGAAGGACGGCAACGTCGTGCCCTGCGGCACCTGGCGGCTGGTCTCCCACAAGGGCGAGATCACGCTGCTGAAGGACGCCCAGCTGCGCGCGGTCGGCGCCGACGGCAAGCCCGTCGACTACGCGGTCGCCCCCATCACCGTCTCCGGCGACGGCACGAGGGTCGCCTACTACACGAAGGCGGGACGGCTGGTCGTGCGCACCATGAAGGGCGGCGTCAAGCCGCTGCCCGCGGACGCGCTGCCGGCGAAGACCAACCAGTACGACGTGACGTTGCAGCTGTCCGACGACGGTGCCAGGCTCGCCGTCATCGCCGACAGGGTGCGGCTGTTCGACACCGCGACGGGCGGCAGGCTCGGCACGCTGCCCAAGCACAGCACCTTCGTCGGCTTCAGCGGCGACGGGGAGAAGGTCCTGGCCAGCACCGAGGGTGCGGAGTCCGAGATCGAACTGCACGTCCTCGACCTGTCGGGCGCGCGGCTGCTGAGCGACACGCCGCCCCAACTGGTGGCCGCCAACGGCCCCTACGCGCTCAACGCCGACGGCAAGACGCTCGCGGTGCTGGTCGGGGGCACGAAGGTCACGCTCTACGACCTGACCGCCGGCCAGGTCCTCGGCGGGCACGCGATCAAGCTGCCCAAGGAGGGCACCGTCCACAAGGTCGACTGGACCGGCGACAACCAGGTGACCCTGCACGTCTCGCAGTACCCCGAGGGCAAGGCCACCAAAATGACCGTCCTGCAGCACGACGCGAGCTCGGGCGCGACCAAGGTGCGCGACTCCTACTCGCTGCTCAAGGACACGTTCGTCTTCGCCGCCTGCGGCGGATGAGCGCGCCACCGCCCGCCGTAACCCCTTTGCCGGGGACGGCGGGCGGTCGGCACAATGCCCGCATGACCGACAGGACCGTGCGGATCTCCAAATACCTCGCCAGGCACCTGCGCCACGACCCCGCGGCGATCGGCATCACGCTGGACGAGCAGGGCTGGGTACCGATCGACGAGCTGCTGACCGCCGCCGCCCTGCACGGCTTCCCCATCACCAGGGCCGAGCTCGACACGGCGGTGTCGGACAACGACAAACGGCGGTACGCGATCTCGGGCGACCGCATCAGGGCGAGCCAGGGACACTCGGTGCGCGTCGACCTCGGCCTGCCGCCGGTGGAACCGCCGCACGTGCTCTATCACGGGACGGTGAGCCGCAGCCTGGCCGCGATCCGGCGGTCGGGGCTGCTGCCCATGTCCAGGACGCACGTCCACCTGTCGGTCGACAGGGCCACGGCCGTACGGGTCGGCGCGCGTCGGGGGGTTCCCGTGGTGCTGGTGGTCGCGGCGGGGGAGATGCACGCGGCGGGACACACGTTCATGGTCAGTGCCAACGGGGTGTGGCTCACCGATGCCGTCCCTCCGGAGTTCCTGCTGTTCCCCGGCTGACGCCCCGCGCCGCGGTTCCGCCGCCCGGGGTGCCTTGATCATCCGTCGCGGCTTTCGGCATGCTCCGGTCATGGTCGATACGAAGCTCGCCGGCAGGGTCGTGCTGGTCGCCGGGGCCGACGGGGGAATCGGCGCGGCGATCGCCCGCGCCTTCGCGGCCGAAGGGGCGCGGGTGGCGGTGCACCACGCCGCCGACGCGCCCGCACCGCCTCCCGGAGTGGCGTGGGAGCACCGCGCCCCCTCGCCCGGTACGGCCGAGGCGCTGGCGGCCGAACTCGGCGACGCGATCACGGTGAGGGCGGATCTCGGCGAACCGGACACCGCGCGCCACGATGGTCGAGCACGCCCGCTCGATCGTCCCGCTGGGACGCGTCGGCGAGCCGGACGACATCGCCGGCGCCGTCGTCTTCCTGGCCTCGCACCAAGCCCGCTGGATCACCGGACAGGTCCTTCAGGTCGCCGGCGGCCACGCGCTGTGACTCCTCGCGATCGCCCACCCGGATTGCCGGAGTGTGACGGGCATGCCATCAAGAGCCGGCGCACGCACAGGCAATGATCGAATCACTGATCATCTGCATTTCTTGACCTTTATGATGTGACGCGCATAGCTCCGCCGCTTGAGGCGAGTGCGGCCATGGCGGCGAGCAACTGGTCATCAGAATGGGGATGCGCGTTGATGGAGATCGGGCTGGCGGACACCATCCAGGCACTTCGGCAGGAACTGATCACCGCCATGGCCGACGGCCAGGACCAGCCGGTCAGGTTCCACGTGGAGTCGGTCGACCTGGAGCTGCAAGTCGCGGTCACGGCGTCCGCGGAAGCCTCGGCCGGCATCAAGTTCTGGGTGCTATCGGCCAACGGCAAGGCTTCGGCGAGCACCACGTCCACCCACACGGTCTCCCTCCACCTCGCGGCCGAGACGGAAGGCGGAGGACGAGTCCTCACCAGCAGTCAGGGGCGTCCCGCACGCCGTTGAGAGGGGCCTGAAAAGGTGCGCCTCGACTATGGACGGGACTTCCTCGACCGGGTGGTGGAGGTCAAGGGCGAAGAGCCCGGCACGGCAGACGTCCTCTTCGTCGCCACCGGCTTCCTCCTGACCGGGCGGCTGGTCCTCACCGTGAAGCACGCGGTGGAGCAGGACGGCCGATACCTGATCCGGCCCCATCTGGGCGGCAAGGACTTCGCGGCGGCAAGGGTGGTCCACCATCCCCGGCTGGATCTCGCACTGCTGGTCCTGGACAGATCAGTCAGGGACCTGGAACCGGCCCCGCTCGGCACGCTGCCCAAGCGGACGGGCAGGGTTCTGTTCCGGGCCGTGGGCTTCCCGGAGTTCGCATTCGACAAGGAGACGGCCACTCCCGCGCCGGAGACCCAGGTCGAGGGGTACATCGCCACCGGTTCGCACACCGACGTCGATACGCTCGACCTGCTGGTGCCCGACCGTGATCCGGAAAAGATCCGCGGGTCCTCTCCGTGGGTCGGCGCCTCCGGCATGGCGATCATTGATCGTACCGGCCACCTCATCGGCGTCCAGACCCACCATCTCACGTCGGCGGGCTCCAACAACCTCACCGCCGTACGGCTCGACACGATGGCTGCCGACCCCGCCTTCCGAGCGTGCCTCCTGGACCACGACGTCACCGCCGAACCGCTCCCTGTACCGCTGTCCACCGGCGATGACGCGGCGCTGACACAGGTCACCCCACATGAGGCGCTGGTACGGGACCTGCGCGTGACCAGACGCCACCTGTTCCCCGAACACCTGCCGTTCGTCTCACCGGGCCCGGACGACGAAGCGGACCCTTCACGCATCTTCACCGCGCTCGCCGCCCCCGACTCGGCGGACGTGCTCCTGACCGGCTCGGCGGGTTCGGGCAAGACCCGTACCTGCATGCAGGTCGCCGCCCTGGCCGGGCTGACAGGGGAGTGGCAGGTCCTCCATGTCGCCGCAGCGCCCGACGTCACCAACGAACAGCTCACCAAGGCGGTGTCGCGCTGGGGCAGCAGGCGTGTTCTCCTCATCATCGACGGCCTGCACAACTGCACAGGCCTGGTGCTGGAGACACTACGAAGCGATCTCGACAGGACGGGCGTCCGGGTCTCCTGCCTCTCGACCGTGCGTAAGGGAAATTCCTACCCTCGCTCGGCGGACGAGTACGGCGACGAGAACTTCCATGTGGTGCCGCTGGCGGAAGGGCGGCACTCTGCCGCGGTGGCCAGGCGTATCTACGCGAACGTGGCACCCCACGCTCTGGAACGCTGGGGCGAGGACGAGATGGCCAGGATCTGTGGCGAGCGCCCCATCATCGCTCTGCTGATCTCCGCGGAGATCGAGCGGCGTCTGACCGCCGGCGAGGCCATTCCCGCCTTTGCCGGAGTGCGCACCGGAGACCTCACGAAGTGGCTGAGCACCGCGTTGTTCACCGAGGACGCGCTCGGACGCCACGGACACACGGACAAGGACTCGCTCATCCCCGGCGCCGAGAGCGCCAATCCGGTGTTGCTCGCGTCGGTGGCGGCGCTCGCCGCGTCTCCGCAGCCGGCGGCCGACGTCATCGCCGTCGTGAACGAGCTGGCCGAGACCGGAACACTCGGCAAGACCACCAGTCCGGGTCCTGACATCGTCCGCAACATGCGCAGGCTGGGCTGGATCCAGGAGTCGGGCCGGCACGAGCTCGAAGCGGTGCACGACTCCGTTGTCGAGGAACTGCTGATCGCCGCACTGCTGCCTCCCACCAGCGCTGAGCAGGCTCATGCCCTGTTCGGCGCGTACTTGGTCGGAGCCCGCTCAATCGATCGGCTCATCGGTCATCTGCGGCGCGCGGCCGGGAACGCCGACGACAGGAAGGCCCGCCGGCTGGAAGCCCTGTGCACGTCCTGGCTGCGCAGGCATGCGGAACGTCTTGCCGAGTTACTCGCGCCGCTCACGCCGGACTCGGTGGGGACACTGCTGAACCTGGTCACCGGCTCCCCCTGGCTCCCCGGCGCGGTCGAGAACTGGGATTTGCTGGTCGAGCCTTGGCTCCGCCGGGCCGAGGAGCGGAATCCCGTGTTGGCTCGCGCCCTCCTGGCGGGCGCCGTACGCCGCTCCGCCGGTCCGCTCCCGCCGCGCTTGACGGCCGCCGCCATGGCCGCACTGTTCGCCTCCCGCGAACCGCACGATCACCAGATCCTCGCCGCCCTGCTCTCCCGAGCGGACCTTCCCGCGCCGCAGGTGGAAGCGCTCTGCCGTAAGGCCTTGGCCGTGCTCGACGCGGGGGTGAGTCCGAGCGCGGCGCCCTTCCTGCTGCGCCACCTGCTGCGCCGTCACGACCTCGATCCCGAGGTGACGGCGGCGGTAACCGGTCATGCCCTGCGCTGGACGGAAGCCGCCGGTGAAACCCGGCAGGCCAGCTTCGTGCTGGCGCCCCTGCTGGCAGTGAAGGCATTACCCCTCGACAGCGAGTCCGCGACGGTACGCCACGCGCTGCGCTGGCTCGACCTGCACGGAACTCTCCCCGAGAGCCGATTCGTCATCCGCAGCCTGCCGAGAACAACCCGGCTGGCCTCCCAGCACGCCAGCCGCCTCGTCGACCATACGCTGGCCTGGGTCAGCGCCCACGGTGCCGAGGCGGACGCCCGATCGGTGGCGAAAAAGCTCATCAAACGCCCGAGCGACGACGATGCCCCCTGGGTCATCGACCGGGTTCTGGCGTGGCTGGGACGGCATAACGCCGGGCGCGAAGCCCAGTACATCCTGACGCGACTGGTCCAGAAGAAAGGCCTCACGGACGCCCAGGCCGACGAGACGGTGCAGCACGCGTTGATCTGGCTGGACCGGTACGCCGGCGACCAGGAGGCGCTGGGCGTCCTGCTGGGGATGGCAGGACAGGACGGTCTGCGCAGACGGGTGGTCAAGCGGGACCGGCTGACCTCGCAGCAGGCCACGCGATTCATCGGCCACGCGCTGTCATGGCTGCGGATCCACGGCCGCCAGCCGATGGCATCCACCCTTCTGCCTTCCCTGCTCGGCTACCGGCGCGCCTCGCCTGAGCAGAAACTCGATCTCGTCGCGCACGCGCTGGCCTGGCTGGACGCCAATGAGGTCACCAAGGATCCCAACGCCGTCGGCGTTCTGCAGGGCGTGCTCAACCGTGAGGCCTACCGAGCGGATCAGGAACAGCGTGCCATCGCCCATGCCTTCACCTGGATGGCGGCACAGTCCTCGGACACCGAGGCCGGCTTCATCCGCCTCCTGGTGAAACGACCGCTCAGTGCGGACCAGGCTCACCTGGTCATCGACCAGGCTCTGGATCTCCTGGAGTCACGCAGGACCGACGGCCTGTATTCCGATCTGCTCCGCGCGCTCCTCGGTAGGAGCGACCTCACGGCAGGCCAGTTCGCCCGGCTGATCGATCTCGCGCTGAGCTGGTTGTCGCGCAACGGCGTGTCCCACGACGGCAAGCCGCCGCACAACGACACCGATTTTCTGCTGCGCCGCCTGCTCGGACGTCCCGAACCGGACGGCCGCCAAGCCAGGAGCATCGTCGAGTACGCGCTCGCATGGCTCGCCACCGAGGCCGCGCGCAGCATCTACACCGGCCACGTCCTGCTGCCGCTCCTCGAGCGGTGCCACCTGACGGACGACCAGACCGCCGCCGTCGTGTCCGCCGCCCTCACGTGGCTCAGCTGGGACGCGCGCAGTCGGAACTCGCGGGCCGTCCTGCGCGCCCTGCTGGTCGTTCCGATGCTGGACGACGACAGGACAGCGCGTGTGCTGGCTCATGCTCTGGCCTGGCGGAGCCCTGAGGAGGCGCCACTCGTGCCCCTCGGAGGCGAGCACCTCGACGAGGAAGCCGAGCAGTCACCACCACTGCTCGCCGACAAGGCTCTGGCATGGCTTGAACGCAACGTCGGGCACCCGGACGCCTCGTCCGTGCTGCGGCAGTTGCTGCGGCACCCGGAGCTGGACGGCGCTCAAGGGGCCGTGGCCGTCGACCGTATCCTGGCTCTGCTCGATGACCCCGCCGCCGAGGCTCACACCGACGCGGTCCTCGGCTCCCTGCTACGCCGCCAGGATCTCCCTCTGGAGCAGGCGGCCGCCGCTCTCGGGCACGCGCTGCGCAGGCTCGGCCGGCCTTTCGCCGACATCGACGCCAGCCGCGTGCTGGGTCCGCTGCTCAAACGCGACGACCTGGACCCCGCGCAGTGGGCAGAAGTCGTCTCCCGAGCCCTGGACTGGCTGGCGATAGCCCAGGTCGAGGGCGACGTCAGTTTCGTGCTCCATCCGCTGTTGGAGAGCCCTGTCCTGTCGGCCGATCAGGCGAGCGCTGCCGTCTCCCACGCGCTGCGCTGGCTGGGCGAGGGGGGTTGGGCTCGCGCCCCGAAGGCCGGCTTCGTGCTCCATCCACTCCTCGACCGCCGCGATCTGGACACCGGCCAGGCTCGCCAGGCTGTCGATCACGCCATGACCTGGCTGGCCAAATGGCATCGCCTCGCGCGGGAGGAGCCCAACCCGGACGCCGAATACGTGTTGCGGCCCCTGCTGCGCAGGCCCGGACTTCCGGTCCCTCAGGCCGCGCTAGCGCTCAACTACGCGCTGGCCTGGCGTGACAAGAGGACCACTCGGCTCTCCCTTGCCGATCCTGGTGCAGAGGGTGCGGCCACCGCGCCGCCCCTGACGGACTTCGCCCTGGACTGGTCCGAAGCGCATTCCGGCGCGCCACAGGCATACCTGGTGCTGGAACCCCTGCTGATGAGCGTGCGGCTGAGGAAGACCGCCGCCGCGGAGCGCATCAGCTCCTGTGCGCTGGCCTGGCTGGAAGGGCATCACTCGATGCCGGAGGCGGGCCTCGTGCTTCGCGGCCTGCTGACGAAGGCGAAGCTCGACTACGAGCAGCGGACCGACGCGCTGGCCTACGCCTCGGACTGGCTCGCCCGCCACGGTATGGCCGTGCAGGCTGCTCCGGTCTGGCAGGGACTGGTGGGCCGTTCGGCGCAGGGAATCGACGACGCGCTCGCGTGGCTGGTGGCATTCGGTTCGGCAGAGGCGGCCGGCTACGTCCTGACCGCTTTGCTGGAGCGCGTGGATCTCACCGAGGAACAGTCGCTGCTCACCGACACCTACGCGGCGATCTGGCTGGGCATTCACCCTGACAGCCGGGGTGCATCCCCCATCCGTAAGGCTCTCCAACGACGGCCGGGCGCGCCGCTGTCAGGAAGGAGAGCGGGGATCGCCCAGGAGAACGGCTGAGCGGGCTCCTACGAAGCGCCACGGGCAGATGGTCGGCGACGTCGAGCGGAATGTCGCCGAGGGGGATGAGCGACGCGCCACGGCGCCGCTTGCGGCGTGTGCCTGGACCGGGAGATCCATGGCGCGGCCTGCGGGTTCGAGGGGAGCGCGGCAGGCCGAGCGCCTGCGGGTGGACACGGTTCGCGTCTCGGGTCCAACACTTTGCCTGATCGGGAAGCACATAACGGCTGTCCGGCGGGTACAGGCGGGTAAACGACCGACATGAAGCGCGACAAGCCGGGCAAAGAGGATGTTTCGCCCGCGCTGTGCGACTGGTGCGGCGCGGTGATCTCAGCGGGGGCAGAGCTGTACAGCATGGCGCTCGACTCCTCCGTGATCCACGCCAGCAATCCCAGGTTCGACGGCAGACGTTTCCTGACCGCCTGTACCCATGAGCACCTGGCCGCCCTCGACGAGCACTACCGCCGCAGACCCTTCGTCGACGAAGAGCTGTGGGCGGGGAAGATCGCCAGAGTGATGGACAGCACGACCGAGCCGCTGACCCTCGCGGATCTGGTCGACGCCACCGGCTTGAGCCGGGAGCAGGTCGAGCGATCCATGGCATGGCTCGAAGCCCAGATCCATCGGCTGCGCCATCGATGACGCCCCGCCTGCCGCCGCGGCAGGCAGGTCACCACCGCACCGGCACTTCGGTCAGTTCGCCGCTCAGGACGTTGTTCCCTCAGCTCCTCCACCCCCGCAGTCGCCGTAGCGGGAAAACGGGCAGTGAGCTGGGAGAAGAGCACCTGCAGCTCGATCCGCGCCAGGGCGCTCCGATGCAGTGGCGCGGGCCGTGGCCGAATGTGCGGCGCGGTGCGGTCCGGGCCGGGCCCTCGGACACCGTCGCGTCGTGGCTGGCCGCGCCGGTGTTCAGGAGCACCGGTTCTCCCGCGCGTACGCGTACGCCTTCGATGTCGAGGTCGGTGCGGGCGTAGCGGGGGATGCCGCCGCCCTGGCCGGGCGCGCAGGATCTCCTCCACGGCTGGGTCGATGAGGGAGGGGTCGGCGACGAGCGCCTGCCGTCGGTTGGGGTCGGCAGGCAGCCACAGCGCCCATCCGCGACCTCGTCCACGGCCTCACGGCGGCCTCCCGCGAGGTCGCCGAGCGCAACCTGGCCGGACGCATCCCGCCGGGCCCATGGCGTTCGTGGGCGTCGCGCCTGCTACACACCCCCACCCTGGAAGCGGTCATCGCCTGGCTCGACGCGGGCAGGCCCGACCTGGCCGACCCCGCCGATTCAGCCGCGCGGATCGGCGAGGCCGTCCACGGCGTGATCGCCGCCGCACAGGGCGTGAGCCCGGACGAGTGAGCCGAGGCCCGGCGTGGCGTCCGCCGTGCGACTCGGCGTGGTGCCCGCCGTGCGGTTTGGCGTGGCATGCACCGTGCGGTTCGGGGTGGCGTCCGCCGTGCGACTCGGCGTGGCCCCCGCCGCTCAGCAGGGGGCGGCCATCCGCTGACCTGGGTAGCGGAAGAGGGAAGGAGGGGAGCGCATGGGAGGTCTCACCCGGCGGGAACAGTCCGTGGGTTCCGCCGCCGGCACGGTGGCCGGCCTCATCTGGGGCCTGGCCTTCCTGATACCGGTGCTGCTGCCCGGCTGGAGCCCGGTGGCCGTGACGGTCGGCAGGTACCTGGCCTACGGCCTGGTCTCCCTGGTGCTCTTCGCCTTCGGCGGGCGTGTTCTGTGGCGCCTGCTGCGGCGGCACTGGCGAGTGGCCCTGGCGTTCGCGCTGACGGGCAACGTCCTGTACTACCTGCTGCTCGTCGTCGGCATCGAGCTGGTCGGCGCGCCGGTCACCGACATCGTGATCGGCTGCATCCCCGTCACAGTGGCACTGCTCGGCAACGCGCTGTCGGGGGCCTACCGGTGGCGCTCGCTCGTCATGCCGGTGACGCTCGTGGCGATCGGCCTGACCGTGGTGAACGCGCTGGAGCTGGGTGGGGCCGCCCCCACCGAGGACCGGCCGCTCGGGCTGAAGGTGCTCGGCCTGCTGGCCGCCGTGGGCGCCGTCCTCCTGTGGACCTGGTACGGGCTGGCCAACGCGCGCTTCCTGAGCCGCCACCCCGAGGTGCCGGGCGGGGGCTGGTCCACGGTGATCGGCCTCGGCACGGGGGTCGTCACGCTGGCCGGCCTTCCTGTGGCCGCGCTGTCGGGCGAACTGTCGCCCGATTCCGGCCCGTCCGGGGAGAGTCCGGACCTGGCCGCGTTCGTCGTCGCCGTGCTCGTGCTGGGTGTCGTGGTGTCGTGGGCGGCCACGGGCCTGTGGAACGTCGCCTCGGCCCGGCTGTCGCCCACGGCCGCGGGCATGCTCATCAACGTCGAGACCGTGGCCGGGTTCGCCTACGTCTACGCGGCACGCGGCACATGGCCGCCGCTCGGCCAGGTCGTCGGGTTCGCCCTGATCCTCATCGGCGTGCTCAGGGTCGTCCGGCTGCCCACCACAGGGGGAAGACCGGCTGAGACCCGGTTCGGCCGCGCCGTTTTCCTCTGACGCGATGTCCTCTGGCGTGACGTTCCTCTGGCTCGACGGTCCTTTGACTCGACGCTCGTGAGCGCCGGGACGCCTGGATCGGCGACGCGGTGGCCGCGACGGACGCGGCGCGCCGCTGGACCGCATCGAAAGGGGTTCGACGGAGGGGGGACCTGGCCGGAGACGCCGGTCAGGGGCAGCCGGAGACGGGAGGGGAAGGTGTCCTGGACCCGCCGCGACCGGACGCGTGTCGTCGGGGGGGAAGGCCGGGGGAGGACACGGCACGTGCGGTGGGGGGAGGGGGCCCGCCGCTGGAAAGCGGGAGAGCCGAGGCGCCCCGCGTGGCGAGGGCCCTGACGGCGGCCGCCCCGGGTCCCGTGGTGGGCCCCCGTTACCAGGAGACGTGCCCGATGAGTCGTGGTTCGATCATCGGGCCGACCTGGCAACAGGGCCGGGGGAGTGCGGCGGAATCGTCAGCCCGAGTAGGTGGGGTAGCCGTAGCCGACGACCTGCGACGTGGGACGGACGCGCTGCTCGACGACGCCGTTGCCGGTGTTGCCCTCGATCGTGGAGATCGTGCCGTCGCCGTTGCCCTTCTCGACGAAACCGACGTGGTTGATGTCGTCGAGGCTCTTGCTGCCGCTCCAGGAGAAGAAGACGACCGCTCCGGGCTTGGGGGTCTGGCCCCAGCGCTTGTTGGCCTTGAACCACTTGGCGTGAGCCACGGTGTAGGCGTCCCAGCCGACCTGCGGACGGGCGCCGGTCTGCTCGCCGACCCAGGAGACGAACATCGCGCACCACGCGGCGTTGGCGTAGGCGGTGACGCTGCCGCCGTCCCTGGCGACGGTCTCCCTGGCGCGCTGCGAGTTGACGTACCAGTTCTGGAACTTGGTGCCGCCGCCCGCGGCGTTCTCCTTGATACCGATCTGCTTCTTGGCCTCGGCCAGAACCGCGGCAGCGCTCGGCATGGCCTTCGTCTGAGCCTTGCCGGCGGCGCTGACCCTGGCCGCGTCCTCCTTGGGCGCGCCTGCGAGGGCGGCTACCCGGGGGCTGTCGGCAAGCGGGAGCTTGTCGGCCTGAGCGATCTGGGTGGGTACGAGCGCGCCGGCGATGACGACTGCGCCCAGCGCGGCATGCGCGTAGTTGAGCTTGGGGGCACGGCTACGGCTGTGCTTTGCCATGTGAAGGGGAACTCCTTGCTAGCTTCCTGCCGCTTACCGGGTTAGCTGACGGGTTCGGACGCGAAGCTGCCCTACGGCACGATGTGCCGATTCACCCCAGAGAGATTGGGTCCCCGGTTCCGCGTGGTGCGGATTCAGCGGTCACAGGTGAACCTGTGATGATTGCAATGTCTGGCAATGTCCGGATTGCCCGGTTTATGCCTTGAGTGAGCCTAAGGTAATACATGAGGCAAGTAGCTTACAAATTGATAAAGGTCCGTCGATCATCTACGGTCAGGACATGTCGCCACAGGACCTGTTCAACAGGGGGCTGCGGGAAGACGGACACCGTCCGGACGAAGCCCGGCGATGGTATCTCCTGGCGATCGAATCGGGTCATCCCGCGGCCGCCCAGCGGGCGGCCTTCAACCTGGCGCTGATCGAGGACGAGAGCGGCCATCTCGACGAGGCTCGCCACTGGTACGGCAGGGCCGCCACACCCAGGGCGCAGTTCAACCTCGGCGTCCTGGAGGACTGCTGCGGCAACACCGAGGTCGCGCGCCGGTGGTACACCAAGGCTGTCGAATCGGGCCACCCGGAAGCGGCCCCGCGCGCCATGTTCAACCTGGGCCTGCTCGAGGACAGGGAGGGCAGGCCGGAGCGGGCCCGGGCCCACTTCCTCATGGCCGCGGGGTCGGGGCACGAGGAGGCCGCCGCCCGCGCTAGCGAGCGCCTAGCCTGATCCGCGCGTCCTCCAGCATCCGCATCATCGCCAGGCTCTCCTCCAACGGCATGATCGCGCTCTCCGTCCTGCCCTCGGCCAGTGCCAGCCGTACCTCGCGCACCTCTTCGGCGTAGCCGTTCATGGCCGGGTCAAGGACGAGTTCCTCGGGCTCGACGCCGGGCCCTGAGAGCAGGATCCGCTGCGGCGCCCAGAACGGCGCGGCGATGTCGGCCCGCAGCTCCGTCCCGACCACGGTCGCGGTGTTGGCCAGCGGGCTGAGCAGGGACGTGTCGAGCAGCGCCCGCGCCCCGCCCTCGTAGGTCAGCAGCGCCCCCACCTCGGCGTCGACGCCCGAGGGACCGAGCGATCCTGTGAGATGCGTCTCAGCCGGCTCGCCGAGCAGCAGCTGCGCCAGCCCGAACGGGTAGATCCCCAGGTCCAGCAGGACTCCGCCGCCCAGCGCGGGATCCCACAGCCGATGCCGCTCCTCGTACGGCATGACGAACCCGAACGACGCCTGCACAGAGCGCAGCGCCCCGAACCGCTCCTCGGTCAGCAGCCCTCTGATCAGCGGGTTGAAGCGCATCCACATCGCTTCCATGAGGAACACGCCAGCCTGCCTGGCCAGGTCCACCATCCGCTCGGCGTCGGCCAGGCTCGCCGTGAGAGGTTTCTCACACAGCACGGCCTTGCCCGCCGCGATGGCCGCCTCGGCCACCTCCAGGTGCTGGGCGTGCGGGGTGGCCACATAGACCACGTCCACCGCCGGGTCCTGGCACAGCTGCGCGTAGGAGCCGTAGGCCGACTCGGCCCCCAGCGTCGCCGCCAGCTCGGCGGCCCTGCCCTGGTCGCGGGAGCCCACGGCGGCGACCCGCATGCCGGGCTCCGCGGCGATGACCGCGCCGACCGTCCTGGCGATCCCGCCCGTGGCCGCGATTCCCCAACCCAAGTCACGCATGAGAGTCCTCTCTATCGGTGATCGATCTTCCCATCACCCCGGACACGCGTACGGCCCGCGCCCGGGGCGCAGGCCGTGGCCGACGGGCGGGTCAGCCCATCCAGTCGAAGGTGGCGGGGTCGGGACCGAGGCGCGTGCCCCTGTTCAGCGCGCCGATCGCCGCCATGTCCTCGGCGTCGAGGGTGAAGTCGAACACGTCGATGTTCTCCCTGATCCGCGAGGGGGTGACCGACTTGGGGATCACCACGTTGCCGAGCTGGATGTGCCAGCGCAGCACGATCTGGGCTGGCGACTTGCCGTGCTTGTGGCCCAGCGTGGCCAGCGCGGGGTCGTCGAGCAGCCCCCTGCCCTGGCCGAGCGGGCTCCACGCCTCTGTCAGGATGCCGTTGGCCTCGTGAAAGGCGCGCAGCTCCGCCTGAGGGAAGTGGGGGTGCAGCTCGATCTGGTTGATCGAGGGGACGATCTCCGTCTCGTTCATGAGCCGCTCGAGGGTCTCGATCGTGAAGTTCGAGACGCCGATCGCCCTGACCCTGCCCGCCCTGTAGAGCCGCTCCAGCGACTGCCACGCCTCGACGTACTTGTCCTGGGAAGGGACGGGCCAGTGGATGAGATACAGGTCGAGGTAGTCGAGGCCGAGCTTCGACAGGCTCGTCTCGAAGGCGGCCTCGGCCCTGTCGTGCTCGTTGTTCCACAGCTTGGTGGCGATGAACAGTTTCTCGCGAGGCACGCTCGAGCCGGCGATCGCGCGGCCGACGCCCTCCTCGTTGTAGTACAGCTTGGCCGTGTCGACGCTGGTGTAGCCGGCCTCGATCGCGGCTGACACGGCCCGTTCCGCCTCGTCGTCGGGCACCTGCCAGACGCCGAAGCCGAGTTGCGGTATCTGAACGCCGTCTGTGTTGAGCAGCAGCGAGTTCATGTTCATGCCTCCATTGTTCACTCCGCGTTAGCTGGCGCTTCGAGTGGGCGTCCTACCGTTGCGCGTGTCGTGAACGAACAGGAATCCGTGGCCTGGGTGGAGTCGCCACTACAGATGCTCTGCGCCGTCGAGGCCCACCACGCCGGGCTGCTGGGAGACCGGACGCTGGTGGTGCCACGCGCCGGGCTGCGCCCGCTCGCGGCCACCAGGCGTGAGCTGGTCACGCTCGACCTGCCAGAGGGGCTCGAGCTCGCCAAGCCCAGCGAGCGCATGCCACGCAGGCTCAACGCCGTCGGCGACGCCTTCTCCGGAAGGGTCCAACTGCGCTGGGTCATGATCCGTCCGGGCCGCGTCGTGATCGTCGACGACGGTCTCGCCACGATCAGGCTGCTCGAACTGCTGTCGGCCCGCCCTGTCAAGCCGCTGCTGCGGGCGCGCGCCACCCCGAGCACGTGGCGGAACACGCTCGGCCACCTGGCCGCCCGCAGGCTGCGCGCCACCGCCCGCAGGGGCGCGCTCTCCGTCTTCACCGCCCTTCCCGTGGAGGGCGAACTGGCCGCGGCCGTCGGGCAGGCGGGCGTGGAGCTGGCCCGCCACGACTTCGGCTGGCTGCGCAGTCAGCCGATGAGCACGCCCGGCCCCTCCGAGCGGACGGTCGTCCTCGGCACCTCCCTGGTCAGGAACGGCCTGGTGCACCGCGAGCGCTACCTGCGCTGGCTGACTGAGCTGGCAGAGCGGGAGCCGCTGGCCTACTACCCCCACCGCCGCGAGGACCCCATCGACCTGGCGGTCATCCGCGAGCGGCCGGGCATCACCGTCCACGCCCCCGGCGTCCCCGCCGAGCTGACGCTGCGGGGCCTGTCGGCCGAACAACGTGTGGTCAGCCTTCCCTCGACCGCGATCAGCTCGCTGCGGGTGCTGCTCTCCCCGCGCGGCGTCGCCGTCGAGCCCGTGCACGTGCCCGATGACTGGTGGACCAGCCGCGCGGCGCCTTCCCTCCGTTCGCACCTGCAGATGTTCACGGGAGTACCCAGTTGAAGGTCCTGGCCCTGGCCGATTCCGACTCGTACCTGAAGTGGGCGGCCAGCCTCCTGGACGACCTGCCTGCCGACTGCGTGACAGAACTGGCGGTCGTGCGCACCCCGATCACCCCCTCGCCCGAGCAGATCGCCGCCGCGGTGGCGGGGACCAGGGCCTCGACCGTCCCGGTCCTGTCGGCCAGAGCCCTCAGGCGTACGGCGGAGCGGCTGCGTCCCGACGCGATCCTCGTGGCGTGCACGGGCCCCGTGGTGGACGTGCTGGTCGCCGAGGTGTTCGACGGCCTGCGACCCAGGCCGGTCTTCGTCACAGGACTGCCCGGCATCTCGGTGCCGGCGACCGAGAAGGCCTGGCTGTTCCGCAGCGGCTGTGACCTGTTCGTCGTGCACAGCGGCAGGGAGGTCGCCGAGTTCGGTGAGCTGGCCGCGCGGCTCGGCGGTGGCGGCGCGGTGGGCCTGGCCAGGCTGCCCTTCCTGCGCGACGTCCCCTCCGTCGAGGGCGGCAACCGCGTGGTCTTCGCCACGCAGGCCAAGGTGCCGGGGCGGCGCGAGGAACGCGAGCTGATCCTGCGTTCTCTGGCGGCGCTCGCCGCCGCCCGGCCTGACCTGGACGTCGTGGTCAAGCTGCGGGCCCTGGAGGACGAGCGCCAGACGCACAACGAGCGCTACCACTACCAGCGGCTGTGGCGGGAGCTCGGCATCGAAGGCACGGTCAGGTTCGCGGCGGGGCCGATGCACGAGCACCTGGCCCAGGCCGCGGGGTTCGTCACCGTCAGCTCCACCGCGGCGCTGGAGGCGATCGCCCAGGAGGTGCCGCTGCTGGTCCTGTCGGACTTCGGGGTGAGCGCCGAGATGATCAACCTGGTGTTCGAGGGGAGCGGCGTCCTCGGCACGCTCCAGGAGGTGGCGGAGGGCGCCTTCCGCGAGCCCTCGCCCGGGTGGTGCGCGGAGAACTACTTCCACCCCGCCGGCCGCAGCGACTGGGTGGCGCTGCTCACCGCGCTGGTCATCGGGCCGCGCACGCCCGCGCGGTCCCTGCTCGACGGGCCGGAACACGTGGCCGCGCGGCGCCGCGCCCGCCTGCGGGTGGAGGTGCCACCCCAGGTGCTGCGGGTCGGCTACCGCGCCAAGCGCAAGGTCCGCCGCTACATCAGGTCGTTCACCTGACGCCCCAGCGTCAGCCGGCGAGCCGCTGCATCCTGGCGGCGGCCGCCCGGTGCCGGCGCAGCACGTCCTCCACGCCCTGCGCGGTCAGCAGCCCGTCCCGCACGAGCGCCCGGCCCGCGATCAGCGTGTGCCTGGCCGAGGCGGGCCCGCACCGCAGCCACGCCTCCACCGGGTCGGTCAGCGCGCCCGCGTAGGCCGGCCCCTCCAGTGGCCAGCACACCAGGTCGCCCACGGCGCCCGGCTCCAGCACGCCGAGTTCGCCGGAGCGCCCCAGGCACGCCGCGCCGCCGCGCGTGGCCAGGTCGAGCACGTCACGGGCGGTCATCCCCGTGGGGCCGAGCCGTTGGCGGCCGAGCAGCAGCGCCGTACGGGCCTCGAGCCAGAGCGAGGCGGAGTCGGTGGAGGCCGAGCCGTCGCATCCCAGCCCGACCGGCACTCCCGCCGCCCTGAACTCGCGGACGGGCGCGAAGCCGCCTCCGCCGATCAGCATGTTCGACGAAGGGCAGTGCGCCACTCCCACACCCGCCGCCCCGAGCCTGGCGATCTCCCCGTCCGAGGGGTAGATGCAGTGCGCCACCCACGACCTGCCGGTCAGCCATCCGACCTCCTCGAACTGCTCCACCGGCCGCCTGCCGAACCGCTCCATGCAGTAGGCGTCCTCGTCGGGATCCTCCGCCAGGTGGGTGTGCAGCCGCACGTCCAGGGACTCGGCCAGCTCCGCGGCCCGCCGCATCAGGGAGGGGCTGACGCTGAACGGCGAGCACGGCGCGATCGCCACCCGCACCATCGCCCCGTGGGAGGGGTCGTGGTGCAGCTTCACCAGGCGCTCGCTGTCGGCGAGGATCTCCTCCTCGTCCTGCACGACCGAGTCGGGCGGCAGGCCGCCGTCCTTGACCGACAGGCTCATCGAGCCGCGCGTCGGATGGAACCTGAACCCCAGCTCCCTCGCCGCCTGGATCTCCGCCGACCACAGGTCGCCGTCCCCCGCGACGTAGAGGTGGTCGGTGGAGGTCGTGCAGCCGCCCAGCGCCAGCTCCGCCAGGCCCACCCACGCCGAGAGGTAGCTCGCCTCCTCGTCCAGGCCGGCCCACAGCGGGTACAGGCCGGTCAGCCACTCGAACAGGCTGCCGTTGACGACCGGCGCGTAGGACCTGGTGAGGTTCTGGTAGATGTGATGATGGGTGTTGACCAGCCCGGGGGTCACCAGGCAGCCGGAGGCGTCGAGGATCTCCACAGCTCGCGGTTCCTCGCCGGCGCCCACGCCGCTGACCAGGCCGCCGGTGACGGCGACCCAGCCGCCCGCCAGCTCTCGCCTGTCGTCGTCGCAGGTCGCCACCAGGACGGCGTTCCTGACCAGCAGATCGTGGACCATCTCAGGCGCCCCTCTCCTCGTGTGCGCCTGTGGTCGTACCCGGTCCTGCGGCCCCGCACCCGGGGCAGGAGGCGGATCAGCCGAGGGTGCGCGAGAGGCGGCGGCGGATGCGGCCGAGCGTGCCGGGGCGCTCGCCCTGCGGCAGCAGCCCGATCGCCCCCAACCGCTGCCGCTTGAAGTAGCGGCCGACGCCGTGCCCCGCGATGAACGCCTCCGCGACCGGCCGCAGCTCGGGGTAGGCCTCGCTCTGCATGCAGTACCCCACCGCCCCCACCAGGTCGGAGATCTCCACCGGCGGCGGCGCCTGCAGCGCCCCGTCGGCGGTCAGCCAGGGCAGCAGCGCGTCGACGACCGTCACCGGGATCCTGTTGCTGTTCTCGTACGGCGAGAGCCGCTCCAGCACCGTCGAGGTCCCGTGCGTCGCCACCTCGAGCCCGAAGTAGCGTGAAGCCGTCACCAGACCGGTCGAGAAGCACCCCACGACCAGGGCGGGCCGCAGCGCCGCGAAGCACACCTCGGCCGGCACGCTCTCGCCCGCCACGACCAGCCGTACCCCCAGCTCGTCGGCGCAGGCCCGCAGCAACTGCGTGTGGCGGCGGCCTGCGGCGGGGTGCGGCTTGAACACCACGCTCCTGTGCCCGCGCGCGACGAGCCCGCGCAGCATCGCCTCGTGCAGGCCGTGCTCCTCCTCGGGCGTGACGATGTCGAGCGAGGACAGGTACTGCCCGAGGATCATCGCCTCGCCCGCCATCATGTCGGGCGCGGTGCCCGCCACCTGCCCGACCACCGACAGGAACGACTCCGGCGACAGGGTGGTGGCCGGCACGCCGTACTCCGAGAGCAGCAGCGGCCTCAGCCCGGGGACCAGGTCCAGGTGCAGCAGGCGGGTGACGCGCCGGAAGATCTCGGCCGGCAGCGGGTCACGGGTGGGACCGTAGCTCATGAGCCCGTCGGAGTAGACGGTGATGGGGCAGTCGCGCACCAGCCCCGCGATCGTGCGCGCGGGCGGAACCGCGATCGACTCCAGCACCAACTCCTCGACCGTGTCCAGCCCGAGCGACGCGCTGATCAGCCGGCTCATCATCGGCACCTCGATGATGCGCGCCTTCCAGTCGGACGGGTGCAGCGGCGCGATGAGCTCGTTCCACGAACGCACCTCGTCGAAGCGGGAGCGCAGCGCCGCGAACCCCGGCGTCTGGTCCAGGGGGGTGGACACCTCGGGGACGGCCGTGTTCGTGGAGACGATCAGCAGCCTGCGCCCGCCCTCGCCGAAGTGGCCGGCGTCGATCGCCGCCGCCAGCGACATCGCCCCGAACAGCGTCGAGGCGTAGAAAACCCGCGTCACGGCTCCTCCCTCCGCACCCGCACACCGGCGGGGATCTCAGGCAGCAGCGCGCGCAGCGTCTGCTCGCGCTCGACGGACATGCGCGGCACGGCGTCGGCCACCAGCTCGGCGGGCAGTGCCCGCACCATCGCCGCGCCCCGCGTCTCGAACCGGCGCCGCAGCTCGGGCGTGAACCTGTCGGCGATCTCCAGGTGATGGGCGAACAGCGCGCAGAAGTTGCGCACCGCCTTCGGCGCGAACTCGGGCTCCAGGTCCTCGAAGACGAGCTCGAAGGCGTCGAAGAAGTGCAGCTGCCGTTCGTCGCCGATCTGGGTCAGCGACCCCGACACGCCCCTGCGGTAGAACAGCCCGGCCAGGGACACCACGCCGAACGAGGCCGCCTGCCTGTGCAGGCGCCAGATCCACGGCCTGTCCTCGGCCGTGTGCAGCGACCCTGGAAAGCGCAGCAGGTCACCCAGCGCGCGCCGGTAGATCCCGGCCCACGCGTAGGGGTAGTCGACCATCGTCCTGACGCCCGCGGGCAGGATCGCGTCGCGCGGGTCGAGCACCAGGCCCCGGCGCGCCTCCGGAGCCCGGTGCACCACCCGCTTACGCCCTTCGACCTGCACGTGGTCGACGCGGACGAAGTCACAGCCGAGCCCGTCGATCGCGGCGACGAGATCGGCCAGGTATCCGGGGGCGAGCCAGTCGTCGCCGTCCATGAACGTCACGTAGGTACCCGAGGCCAGCTTCAGCCCCGTGTTGCGCGCGTCGGCCAGCCCGACGGGCGCCGGGTTGCGCACCAGGGACAGGCCAGGCACCTCCGACTCGGAGACGATGGCCGCCGTCTCGTCGACCGAGCCGTCGTCCACGACGATGAACTCGAAGTCACGCCGGGCGTTGCGGGCCAGCGAGGCGAGCGCGTCGAGGATGAAACGCTCGCCGTCGCGGACCGGTACGACGACGGAGAGGGTGATCACGCCTCGTCACACCGTGACCCTGCGGAGCCTGGCCTTCGGCGCCTCCTCACCGGGGAAGACGCGCTTGACGCCGTCGCCCATGGCCTGCTCGATGATCCTGATGTCGCGCACCAGGTGCTCGAGGCCGGCGGGCTCCAGCGAGGCGGCGTGGTCGGAGCCCCACATGGTGCGGTCGAGCGTGATGTGCCGCTCGACGGTGACCGCGCCCAGCGTGACCGCCGCCAGCGAGATCTGCAGGCCGCGCTCGTGGCCGGAGTAGCCGACGGGCACGCCGTACCGCTCCTTGAGGGTGGTGATCGTGCGCAGGTTGGCCTCCTCCGGCGGCAGCGGGTAGGTGGAGGTGGCGTGCATCATGATCAGCTTGTCGGTGCCGAGGATCTCGACCGCCTGGTCGATCTCCTGCAGCGTGGACATGCCGGTCGACAGGATCAGCGGCTTGCCGGTCGCGGCCAGGGCGCGCAGCAGCTCGTGGTCGGCGACGCTGGCCGAGGCGATCTTGTGGACGAGGACGTCCATCTCCTCGAGGAACTCCACCGACGGCACGTCCCACGGAGAGGCGAACCAGTGGAGGCCGCGCTCGTCGCAGTACTTGGCGATCTGGGTGTACTCCTCGCGGCCGAACTCGGTGCGCTCCTTGTACTCCAGGTAGGTCATCTCGCCCCACGGCGTCTGCCTGATCTGCGAGCGCTGTTCCACCGGCACGCAGATCTCGGGCGTGCGCTTCTGGAACTTCACCGCCTGGCAGCCCGCGTCCGCCGCCACGTCGATGAGCCTGCGGGCGATGTCGATGTCGCCGTTGTGGTTGATGCCGATCTCGCCGATCACGTAGACCGGCTCGCCGTCGCCGACCAGCAGGTCGCCGACGGCCACCGGCTTCGGCTGGCCGATCCGCAGCGACGCCCTGGTCAGGGGGGCGGGGGCGGCCGGCTCCTGAACCTCGGGCCTGGCCGCGAGCACCCGCTCGCACAGCTCCCTGACGGCGCCGTCGCCGCCGGCCCTGGTCAGCACGACCCGCGCCGCGGCCCGCACGCTCGGGTGCGCGTCGGGCACCGTGATCGGCCAGCCGACCAGCGACATCGGGCCCAGGTCGTTGACGTCGTTGCCGACGTAGGCGACGCGGGCGGGGTCGAGGCCCTCGATCGTCAGCCAGTCGCGCAGCACGGTCCGCTTCTCGGCCAGGCCCTGCAGGACAGGCACGCCCAGCTTGCGGGCGCGGGCAGCCACGACCGGGTTCTGCTCGGTGGACATCACCAGCAGCTTCACACCCGAACGGCGCAGCAGCGAGATGCCCATGCCGTCGGCGCGGCTCACCAGGACCATCTCGCGGCCCTCGGAGTCGACGTAGGCGCGGTCGTCGGTGTGCACCCCGTCGAAGTCGGTGATGACCGCGTCGACGTCGATCGGCTCGGGAAGGTCGACGAGCGGCGCGAGCGCCCTGACGATCTCCAGGTCCTCGGGGTCGTCGATCTCGATCGCGTGGCGGGTCGGGACCGGCTGGACGGTGACCTCGCCGAAGAAGCGGTGACCGTGCTCGCGCAGGCCGGCCGTCCGCATGACGTAGAAGGCACCGGTCTCGCGGAACTCGGCGGGCCTGTCCTGGCGCATCTGCCGCGTCGCCCGGTCGTGGTTGATCCCCGCGCCCTCGGGCGTCCAGAGGAAGGCGTGGTTCTGCGCGCCCGACAGCACCGCGTCGGCCTCGCCGTCCAGCACCTTGCGGACCGCCTCCGACAGGTCGGAGGGGTCGATGAACGCGCTGGTGCACTGCACGAGCACGACGATCTCGGGGTCGCCGCCGAGCGTGTCGAGCGCGTGCAGGACCGCCGACTCGCTGGAGGCGCTCGCGCCGCTCAGCTCGGCGGGCCGCTCGACGACCGTGGCGCCCGCCTCGCGGGCGGCCTTCGCGATCCCCTCGTGATCGGTGCTGACCACCACCTGGTCGACCAGCTCGGCGCGGAGCGCGGCCTTGACGGCGCGCGTCACCAGCGGGACGCCGCCCACCTGGGCGAGGTTCTTCAGGGGAATGCCCGCCGAACCTCCGCGGGCGGGAATGACGGCGAGGACTCGCAACGTGGCTCCTTGAATTGCTTGAGGTGCCAAGGAAGCTAGCCACGCCATCCGACCGTGCCGGGGATCGGAGCTGAACTCCCTGTTAACGTTGCGTGCGGATCCGGTAGAGGAGCTCAGGTCTGCCCACCCCGCCGTACTGCGGGACCCTGTCGGCCGCCCCCGTCTCCACCAGGTACTCCAGATACCGCCGCGCCGTCACCCGCGACACGCCGATCGCGGCGCCCACGGCCTGCGCGCTCTTGGCCGCCTTGCGCAGCTCGGCCGCCACCGCGTCCAGGGTGTCCTGCGTCATCCCCTTGGGCAGTCCCGAGGGTCCGCCCCTGAGCGTCGCGAGTGCCCTGTCGACGTCGCCCTGTCCCGTCACCTCGCCCTCGCCTGCCCTGAACTCCGCGTAACGCGTCAGCTTCTCCCGCAGGGTCGCGAAGGTGAACGGCTTGAGCAGATACTGCGCGACACCGAGCGCCACCGCGTTGCGCACCACCACCAGGTCGCGGGCCGAGGTCACCGCGATCACGTCGCACGACAGGCCGGCGGCCCTGACCGCCCTGCACACCTCCAGCCCGTGCATGTCGGGCAGGTAGAAGTCGAGCAGGATCAGGTCGACGGGCGTGGTCCGCAGGAAGCGCAGCGCCTCGCTGCCCGACCTGGCCACGCCCGCGACGGTGAAGCCGGGCACCCGCTCCACGTAGACGCGGTTGGCCTCGGCGGTGATCTCCTCGTCCTCGACGACCAGGACCGTGATCGTGGGGCCCGTCATCGGGGCACCTTCACCGTGAAGGCGGAGCCCGCCACCTCGATCGTGCCGCCGAGCTGTCGAACCGCCTGCCCGACCAGGGCGAGGCCGAGCCCCCGGCCGTCGCCCTTGGACGTCCAGCCCTTCGTGAACGCGGCGGTGTCGGCGAGGCCGGGGCCGTCGTCCTCGACCCTGATGACGAAGCTCTCCTGGTCGGCGTGCAGGTGCACCTCCACCCGGGTGGCCGCGTCGATCGCGTTGTCGATGAGGTTGCCCACGATCGTCACCATCTGGCGGGGGTCCAGGCCCAGGTCGTCGAGCTCGCTGTCGGGGGTGATGACCAGCTCCGCGCCCCGCTCGGCGGCCTCGGCCGACTTGCCGAGCAGGAGGGCGGCGAGCACGGGCTCGCGCACCGCGCCGACCACTCTGTCGGTGAGCTCCTGGGCGGCCCTCAGCTCGGCGGTGCCGAACGCGACGGCCTGTTCGGTCCTGCCCAGCTCGACCAGCGTGATGACGGTGTGGAGGCGGTTGGCCGACTCGTGGGCGGCCGCCCGCAGCGAGTCGGCGAAGCCGCGCTCGGCGTCGAGCTCACCGGTGAGCGCCTGGAGCTCGGTGCGGTCGCGGAGGGTGACGACGGTGCCGAGCCTGCTGGGCGCGACGTTGACGACGAGCACGCGCTCGCCGACCAGGTGCACCCTGTCCTCAGGCGCCACCTCGTCCTCCGGCGTCGCTTCCCTCGGGCGGGGCTCCCGCGACCCGGGTTGCCGTGACCCGGGCGGCTGTGACGCGGGTTCCTGTGACGGGGGTTGCTGTGAAGTGGGTCGCTGTGACGTGGGTTCGCGCGGGCCCGGGACGGGCGGGAGGGGGGCGACGACGTCGGCTATGCCGAGATCGGCGACGTGCCGTCCCTCGGCGTCGGACGGCAGGCCGAGCAGCGTGCGGGCGCCGTCGTTGCACAGCGTGAGCGTGCCGTCCTTGGCCACCAGCAGCAGCCCTTCCCGCACCGCGTGCAGGATCGCGTCGTGGTGCTCGTGGATGCGCCCCAGCTCGGCCGGTCCGAGCCCGTGCGTCTGGCGGCGCAGGCGGTCGCCGACCAGCCACGTGCCGCCCGCGGCCACCCCCAGCCCGAGCGCGCCCACCAGCCCCGCCCACGCTATCTGCTCGCGCAGCCTCGCGTCGATCCGCTCGACCGTGATCCCCGCGCTGACCAGCGCCCTGACGGTGCCTGTCGCGTCCTTCACCGGCGCGACCGCCCGCATGGAGGGCCCGAGCGTGCCCGTGTAGGTCTCGGTGAACGTCTCGCCCCGCAGCGCGCGGTCGATGTGGCCGAGGAACAGCCCGCCGATCTGCCCAGGGTTAGGGTGGGTGTACCTGTGCCCGCGGGTGTCCATGATCGTGATGAAGTCGACGCCCGTGGCCGTGCGCACCCGCTCGGCGTACGGCTGCAGCCGTACGGAAGGGGCGGCGTCGTCCAGCGCCGACAGCACGTCGGGTGAGTTGGCCACGCTCACCGTGACGGCCCGCGCCTTGCCCTCGGCCTCCTCGGTGAGCAGTTCGCGGGTCTGGATCAGCGTCAGCGCCACGGCGCCCGTGAGCGTCACCACCACGACCGCGAGCTGGAGGACCAGCATCTGCCGGGCCAGGCTCCAGTTCCGCACAGACGCCTCCTCTCTCCCGTGAACGAAACTTACGCAATAGTGACCTACATCACTCCCGGAGCGCATATTCGCACGAACAGCAGCCAAGCGTTCAAGGAGTCGCCCCATGCGTGACCGCACACGGTACCTGTACCTGGCGGTGATCCTCGCCGTCGTCGCCGGAGTCGTCGTCGGCTTCGTCACGCCCGAGGTCGGCAAGGAACTCAAGCCCCTCGGCACCGCCTTCGTCGCGCTGATCAAGATGATGATCAGCCCCATCATCTTCTGCACGATCGTGCTCGGCGTCGGCTCGGTCAGCAAGGCGGCCAAGGTCGGCAGGGTGGGCGGCCTCGCGCTCGGCTACTTCCTGCTCATGTCGACGGTCGCGCTCGGCATCGGCCTGGCCGTCGGCAACCTCCTCGACCCGGGCGCTGGGCTGCAGCTGACCGACGCCGCCAAGCAGGCCGCGGAGGCGGAGGCGGCCAAGGGCGGCGAGTCGAGCACCGTCGACTTCCTGCTCGGCGTCATCCCCACCACCCTGGTCTCGGCCTTCACCGAGGGTCAGGTGCTCCAGACGCTGCTCGTCGCCCTCCTGGTCGGCTTCGCCCTGCAGGCCATGGGGACCAAGGGGGCCCCGATACTCAAGGGCATCGAGCACATCCAGCGGCTCGTCTTCCGCGTCCTGGCCATGATCATGTGGGCCGCGCCGGTGGGCGCCTTCGGCGCGATCGCCGCGGTCGTCGGCTCCACCGGCATCAAGGCCCTGGAGTCGCTCGCGGTCATCATGGTCGGCTTCTACGCCACCTGCCTGCTGTTCGTCGGCCTCGTGCTCGGCCCGCTGCTGTGGGTGGTCGCCAGGATCAACCTCTGGTCGCTGCTGCGCTACCTGGGCAGGGAGTTCCTGCTGATCCTGTCGACGTCGTCCTCGGAGTCCGCGCTGCCCAGGCTGATCGCCAAGATGGAGCACCTCGGCGTCTCGCGCCCGGTGGTCGGCATCACGGTGCCCACCGGCTACTCCTTCAACCTGGACGGCACCGCGATCTACCTGACCATGGCGACGCTCTTCGTCGCCTCGGCCACCGGCTCGCCGCTGACGCTCGGCGAGCAGATCTCGCTGCTCCTGTTCATGATCATCGCGTCCAAGGGCGCGGCGGGGGTGACGGGCGCGGGCCTGGCCACGCTGGCGGGCGGCCTGCAGTCCCACCGGCCCGACCTGGTGGACGGCGTCGGCCTCATCGTCGGCATCGACCGCTTCATGTCCGAGGCCAGGGCGCTGACCAACTTCGCGGGCAACGCGGTCGCCACGGTGCTGATCGGCACCTGGACCGGAGAGTTCGACAGGCAGCGCGCCGTCGAGGTCCTCGCCGGCGAGGCGCCCTTCGACGAGGCGACGCTCCTGGACGAGGCGGAGGAGCAGCAGCAGCCGCCCGCCGAACGCGAGATGACGGCGGTCTGACCGGTCCCTTCCTGCGGCGTGGGCGCCCTTCATGCCAGAGGCAGCCTCAGCACGAAGCGCGCCCCGCGGGGACTGTCGGCCACCCTGATGTCCCCGCGGTGCGCCACCGCCACGTCACGCACGATCGCCAGGCCGAGTCCTGTGCCGCCCGCGTCCCTGCTGCGGGCGGCATCCAGCCTGGTGAAGCGTTCGAAGACCCGCTCCCGCTCGTCGGGCGAGATCCCCGCCCCGTCGTCCTGTACGGCGAGCACGGCGAAGCCGTCATGCGCGGTCACCGACACCGACACGAAGCTCTCGGCGTGTCGCTGAGCGTTGTCCAGCAGGTTGGTCAGCGCCCGGCGCAGCTGCATCAGGACGCCGTCGACCACGATGCCCTCGGTCATGTCGAGCCTGACGGGGACCTTGTCCACGCGGCCCGCCAGTTCCTCGCGCACCAGGCCCGGCAGGTCGATCCGCTCCCTGGCCACGTCCACCCGCGAGCCGATCCTGGCCAGGAGCAGCAGGTCCGTCATGATCGCCTCGAGCCTGTCGGTGTCGTGCAGGGCGCTGTCCACCAGCGCCTCCAGGTCGGTGTCCTCGGGGTAGAGCTGGGCGCTCTCCAGCTGCGCCCGCAGCCCGGCGATCGGGGTGCGCAGCTCGTGCGAGGCGTCGGAGGCGAACTGCCGCTGCTGCTCGGCCGAGCGTTCGAGCCGGTCGAGCGTACCGTTGATCGACTTGGCCAGCTGCGACACCTCGTGCACCCCCGGCGGCACCGTCACCCGCCTGCTGAGGTCGGTGGCGTTGACCGCGTCCAGCTCGGTGCGCATCGTGCTCACCGGCTGCAGCGTGCGGCCTGTGACCATCCAGGTCACCCAGCCCACGAGCCCGATGACCAGGATCACCTGGGCGCCGATGGCCAGCTCGAGGGTGCGGGTGGCCAGGAGGCTGGGTGTCGGCCGGGCCGCGTAGACCACCATCGAGTCGGGGGAGGTCGACAGCCTGATCGCGGTCAGGTGGACGCAGCCCGCCGCGCCGCAGGTGGTCAGGTTGACGATGCGCCTGCCGGGCGCGGGCATGACGTTGGCGAGCGGGGGCAGGCGGGCCGCGGCGCCGCTGTTGGCCACCACCCTGCCTCCTCTGGTGACGACCTGGAGCAGATCGACCTGGTCGACCGTGACGGGGATCGTGCCGGTGACCAGATGTCCCTCGCGCAGCGAGGCGGTGACGGCGGCGGCGGCGTCCCTGGTGTCCTTCCACGCGCCCGCGGTGACGGCGGACCGCGTCACGATGGCCCCCGCGAACCCGGTCGGGACCAGCACGAAGGCCGCGACGGCCACAGCGATGAGCGTGACCCGTCCGCGGAGGGAGCTCGCCCACATGCGCGACACGCCACGAGGCTAACGAGCGACTGTTGTCCCAAAAGCCCAAGAGAGGGAAAGATTAGGTCATCTTCCGCTGGCTGCGCCGTACCGTGGTTCAGCGCCCGTGGGCCGCCAGCCGGTAGGAGTCCGGCGCCCGGCCCTCGCCCGTGACGAGGTCGGTGAGGTGGCGCGCGACGAGCGGGACGAACTTGAAGCCCTGCCCGCAGAAGCCCGTGGCGACGCTGACCGGCCCCCGCCGGTCGATCACGAACGTGTCGCGCGCCGTGTTGTCGTACAGGCAGCTGATCGGCGTCGAGTCATCGGCGTCCAGCCCTGGGAACCAGTCCCTGACGTAGTCGAGCAGCGCCGCGTCGGCCCGCGCCTCCGGCGCGAAGTCGCGGGTGTCGGGGTCGACGACAGGGCCGGTCCCGTGGAGCCCGACCTTGACGCCCGAGCCCTGCTCGAACAGCCCGTACGCCCCGGCCGCCGAGAGCGGGTCGGTGCCCTGCCGCCAGTGCACGAAGCTCGGCCATGGATCGGCGCCTTCGCATGGCGCGAAGATCCTCGGCTGCTCCTGGGTCACCACGATGTCAGGCAGGTCGACGTACCCGTCGAGCAGCCCGGGCGCCCACGGACCCGCCGTGACGACGACCTGGCGCGCGCGTACGGCGCCGCCCGGCGTGTCCATCTCCACCAGCCCGTCGGCGACGCCGTCGCCGTGCCTGACGACGCGCAGCGAGGTCACCGGGCAGTGGGGGCGGAACTCGGCGCCGTGCTCGCGGGCCAGCCGCTGGATCACCGCGACGGCGCGGTCGGCGAGCAGCCGCCCAGAGCCCGGCTGGTACAGCACCGGGGTCTCGAAGCGCATGCCGGGCCACCGCTCGGCGGCCTGGCCCGGCTCCAGCACCTCGTGCGGGATGCCGTGACGGGCGAACAGGGAGCGGAACTCCTCGGCGGTCCTCTCGCCGACGCCGTGGTCGACGCCGCCGGTGGGTTCGAGCAGCCGCTCACCGGACTCGCCTTCGAGCTCGGCCCACAGCCGGCCCGCCAGAGCCGCCCTGAGCGCGTAGTCCTCGTCGTCGACGGCGAGCCTGAACAGCCTCGTCCCGCCGTGCGAGCCGCCGCGGTCGTGGCCGAGCCCGTACTTCTCCAGCGTCACCACCTGGCGGCCGGCCGCGGCGAGGGCGCGGCTCGCCGCCGAGCCCATCGCGCCGGCCCCGATCACGACGACGTCATGCGTCTCCACGCCGCGTTCCCCCTCGCGCTCCTGCCGCCCGCCCTGGCTCAGCCGAGCGGGCCGTCCTGCGTGGCCACCCAGACCGCGGTGTCCGAGGGCAGCGAGCCGTCCGGGGCCAGCGGGCCGCTCGACAGCAGCACCCGGCCCTCGCAGGGGATGGTGGACTCGCCGAAGTTGACCAGCACGAGCAGGCCGGGCTCGCGCCGGAAGGCCAGCACGTCCTTCGGCGAGTCGAGCCAGGTCAGCTCGCCGCCGCCGAGCGCGGGGTGCTCCTTGCGCAGCCGCAGCGCGGCCCGGTAGAAGGCGAGCGTCGAGCCGGGGTCGCGCTCCTGCGCCTCGCGGCTCAGCGGCCCCCAGGTGGAGGGGATCGGCAGCCACGGCCGCCGCCAGCCGTAGCCGTCGGAGGCGGTCCACGGCAGCGGCACCCTGCAGCCGTCGCGGCTCTCGCCGCTGCGCAGGAAAGCCGGGTCCTCCCTGAGCTCGTCGGGCAGGTCGAGCACCTCGGGCAGGCCGAGCTCCTCGCCGTTGTAGAGGTAGGCCGAGCCCGGCAGCGACAGCATGAGCTGGGTGGCGGCGCGGGCACGGGCCAGGCTGCCGTGCCTGGTCACGTGGCGAGGCTTGTCGTGGTTGGACAGCACCCAGGTCGTCGGTGCGCCTACCAGCTCCGCCTCCGCCAGCGCCTTGTCGATGACGTCGCGGAAGGACTTGGCGCCGTAGGCGGCCATCATGAACTCGAAGTTGAACGCCTGGTGCAACTCCTCGGGGCCGATGTAGCGGGCCAGCCTGGCGGGGGAGGACACCCATGCCTCGGCGACCGCCATCCGCCCGCCGGGGTAGGAGTCCAGGATGGGCCGCCACTCACGGTAGATCTCGTGCACGCCGTCCTGGTCGAAGTACGGCACGCTCTCGTCGCCCAGCATCTCGGCCTGGCGTCCCTCCTTGGGCCCCACCGACGGCAGCCCCTCCGCCTTGACCATGCCGTGGGCCACGTCGATCCTGAACCCGTCGACGCCCCTGTCCAACCAGAAGCGCAGCACCTCGCGGAACTCCTCGCGGACCGCGGGATGCTCCCAGTTGAGGTCGGGCTGCGTGGGGTCGAACAGGTGCAGGTACCACTGGCCGTCCTCGACCTGGGTCCAGGCGGACCCGCCGAAGATCGACTCCCAGTCGTTCGGCTCGTCGCGGAAGATGTAGCGGTCGCGCAGCCCTGCCTTGAACCACGGGTGCTCGGAGGAGGTGTGGTTGGGCACGATGTCCACGATCACCCTGATGCCGAGCGCGTGGGCGTCGGCGATCATCGCGTCGAAGTCGGCGAGCGTGCCGAAGCGCGGGTCGACGTCACGGTAGTCGGCCACGTCGTAGCCGCCGTCGTTGAGCGGCGAGGTGTAGAAGGGGCTCAGCCAGATGGCGTCCACGCCCAACTCCGACAGGTATCCCAGGCGCTCGCGAAGCCCGATCAGATCGCCGGTCCCATCCCCGTTGCCGTCGGCGAAGCTGCGGGGGTACACCTGGTACACGACAGCGTCGCGCCACCAGTCGTCGTTGCCGAGCATGGAGCCGTCCTTCCCCGATGTCCACGATGTCGGAAGAAGGATCCCCCGTGAAGATGGTCAAGCGCAAGTTTCGGAAAGTTGCAACATCGTGGATCGTCTCGCACGTCCCCCATATGGCGCTTCAGGGCAGGTAGCGGTGAGGTAACTCTCGTACGCAAGTTCTTCCAATTCTTGCAAAGAGTCGCTAACGTCCCCGAAACATAAGCCGCAAAGGCGGCTGTTTCAGGATCTTTCAGCGGCGCTCCCCCACACGTGCCGCTTGACCTCAGGAGGGTCCCATGCGCATCCGAGCACTGGGTGTGGCCGCGCTGACGACCGTGGCGTTCGGCGCCACGGCGTGCGGCGGCTCAGAGCCTGCGCCGTCCGCGGCGCCGAGCTCGGCGACCTCGGCCTCTGCCACGGCCTCGGCGACCGCCGACAAGGGCAGCGGCAAGCTCGTGATCTGGGCCGACCCCAACCGCACCAAGGCGCTCAAGCCCTTCGCCGAGCAGTTCGGCACCGAGAACGGTGTCACGGTGGAGGTGAAGGAGATCAGCAAGGACAACCAGCAGACCTTCCTCACCGCCTCCCAGCAGGGCAGCGGCCCCGACGTGATGATCGGCGCGCACGACTGGATCGGCAACCTGGTGCAGAACGGCGCCATCGACCCCGTCAACCTGACCGAGGAGCAGAAGGCGAGCTTCTCGCCGATCGCGCTCAAGGCGGTCACCTTCAACGGCCAGGTGTACGGCGCGCCGTACGCCGTGGAGAACGTCGCGCTGATCCGCAACACCAAGCTCGCGCCCGACGCCCCCGCCACCTTCGACGATGTGATCGCCAAGGGCAAGGAGCTGAAGAAGGCCGGCAAGGTCGACGAGGTGCTCTGCCTGCCCGTCACCGCCAAGGGCGACGCCTACCACGTCTACCCGCTCTTCTCCTCCGCGGGCGGCGCCATCTTCGGCACCACCTCCGGCGGCGACCCCGACCCCAAGCAGGTGCTGGTCGGCTCCAAGGAGTCGCAGGCAGCCTTCGAGAAGCTCGCCAAGCTCGGCGAGAAGGGCGACGCGGCGCTGAAGACCTCGCTCACCAACGAGAACACCATCCCGTCGTTCGCGGGCGGCAAGTGCGCCTTCCTCGTCTCCGGCCCGTGGGCCATGGCCGACGTCAAGAAGAGCGGCGTCGCCTATGACATCAGCGCCGTCCCCGGCTTCAAGGACGGCAAGCCCGCCACGCCGTTCGTGGGCGTGCAGTCCTTCTTCGTCGCCTCCAAGGGCGCCAGCAAGACCCTCGCCCAGGAGTTCGTCACCAACTACGTGACCAACGCCGACGTCGCCAAGGCCCTCTACGACGCCGACCCGCGTCCGCCGGCCCTGACCGCCGCCCTCGAGTCCGTCAAGGCCGCCGACCCCGACGCCGGCAAGTTCCTCGAGGCGGGCAGCGGCGGCATCCCCATGCCCGCCATCCCCGAGATGTCGGCCATCTGGGAGCCGTTCGGCATCGCCGAGGCCGCCGTCGTCAAGGGCAGCGACCCGGTCAAGGCCGCGGAGTCGGCGCAGAAGACCATCGACGGCTCGCTGAAGAACTAGCCGATGTCCCTGGACGTGCGTCAGGCCGCGGAGATCAGGTCCTCTCCGCGGCCCCGTCGCGAGTTGACCACCGCCTTCGTGGTGAGCAGGATCGCCGTGCTGGGCGTGGCCGCCGCGATCCTGCTCTACGCCGTGCCGCCGCTGGTCGCGGCCGAGTCGTGGGTCTCGCTGACCCTGCTCGGCCTGGCCAGCGCGGTCATCGGCTACCTCTATCTGACCCGCCGCTTCGTGCCGGCGAAGTACCTCGTCCCCGGCACCGTCTTCCTGATCGCCTTCCAGGTCTTCCCCGTGCTCTACACGGTGAGCACCGCCTTCACCAACTTCGGCGACGGCCACCGCGGCGACAAGGCGGCCGCGATCACCGCGATCGAGACGGGCTCGGTACGGCAGGCGCCGGGCTCGCCCGAGTACGGCCTGAGCGCCGCGCTCAAGGACGACGCGCTCGTCTTCCTGCTGGTCGACCCCAAGACCAAGCAGGTGCAGGCGGGCACGGCCGGCGGGCTCACCCCCGTCCAGGGCGCCAGGCTGGGAGTGACGGGCAAGGTCCTCGAGGCGCCCGGCTACACGGTGCTCAAGACGCAGGAGGCAGCCGCCCGCGCCAAGCAGATCGCCGAACTGGCCGTGCCCACCGACGGCGGGCTGATCAAGGCCAACGGCCTGAGCCGCGCGGTCGAGGGCAGGGCGGCGCTGGCCTACGACGCGGCCTGCGACTGCGTGAAGGGCAACGGCGACACCTGGAAGGCCGACGAGTCGCAGGGCTACTTCGTCAACGCCAAGGGCGAGCACCTCGCGCAGGGCTGGCAGGTCAACGTCGGCTTCGCCAACTTCGCCCGCGTCGTCACCGACCCGACGCTGTCGGCGCACTTCCTCGGCATGTTCACCTGGAACGTGGCCTTCGCGCTGCTGTCGGTGCTGGCCACGTTCGCGCTCGGCATGTCCGTGGCGCTGGCGCTGCACCATCCCAGGATGCGCGGCACCAGGATCTACCGGATCGCGCTGATCCTGCCGTACGCCATGCCCGCCTTCGCGATGCTGCTGGTCTGGCGGGACATGTTCAACCGCGACTTCGGCCTGATCAACAACCTGTTCGGGCTCGACGTCGACTGGATGGGCGGCATGGTGTCGGCCAAGGCCGCCGTCATCCTGGTCAACCTGTGGCTGGGCTTCCCGTACATGTTCCTGGTCACCACGGGCGCGTTGCAGGCGATCCCGCGCGAGCTGACCGAGGCCGCCTCCATCGACGGGGCGCCGCCGTCCTACGCCTTCCGCAAGGTGACGCTGCCGCTGCTGCTGGTGGCGCTGAGCCCGCTGCTGATCTCCTCGTTCGCCTTCAACTTCAACAACTACAACGCGATCGCGCTCACCACCGACGGCGGGCCCTTCCCCGCCGAGAGCCCCACGGTGGGCGGCACCGACCTGCTGATCAGCTACACGGTCAGGCTCGCGTTCGGCACGGGTTCGGCGCAGTTCGGCCTGGCGGCGACCATGTCGGTGTTCATCTTCGCGATCGTGGCCACTATCTCGGCGATCACGTTCAGGCGGACCCGCAAGCAGGAGGATGTGTACGCATGACCGAACGTCGTGAGGTCGGGGAACACAGCGTTTCGCGTTTCACCAGGCCGACCAAGGAGGCGTGGTGAAGCTGGCCCTGCGGCATGCATACGTGCTGCTGGTGTGCGCGTTCGCGCTGTTCCCGATCCTGTTCGTGGTCTCGGCTGCGATCAACCCGCTGGGCACGCTCGCCTCCTCCGACCTGCTGCCCAACGGCGCGGGCCTCGACAACTTCGTCAAGCTGTTCGGCTCGGACATCTACCCCTTCGGCCGCTGGTTCCTCAACTCGGTGTTCATCGCGCTCGCGGCCTCCTCGGCGAGCCTGCTGCTGTCGATGTTCGCCGCCTACGCCTTCAGCCGCATGCGCTTCGCCGGTCGCAGGGTCGGCCTGCTCGCTCTGCTGCTGATCCAGATGTTCCCGCAGTTCCTGGCCATCGTGACCATCTTCATGATCTTCACCAGGGTCACCGAGCTCTACCCGGCGTTCGGCTTCAACACCACGTGGGGCATCCTGCTGCTCTACCTGGGCGGCGCGCTCGGCGTGAACACCTGGCTGATGAAGGGCTTCCTCGACACCATCCCCAAGGAGCTCGACGAGTCGGCCACGGTCGACGGCGCCACCCACGCGCAGGTCTTCTGGAAGATCATCCTTCCGCTGGTCACGCCCATCCTCGCCGTCACCGCGCTGCTGGCCTTCATCGGCACGATGAGCGAGTTCCTGATGGCCAACATCTTCCTGCGCGACCCCGAGAGCAAGACGCTGGCCGTGGGCATGTACGGCATGATCGCGGGTGACGGGCGCAACGCCAACTTCGGCATGTTCGCCGCGGCCACCCTGCTCACCGCCGTACCGACCGTCAGCGTGTTCCTCTGGCTGCAGAAGTTCATCGTTTCAGGGCTGACCGCGGGCGCGGTCAAGGGCTAAGGACGCTCCGTGCATCTCCTCGACCAGCCGCATCACGACGGCTCGTCCCTCTACGTCTCCACGCTCGCCCCCGCGCTGGGGGAGGAGGTGACGGTATGGCTGCGCGTCCCCCCGGGCTTCGCCCTGGAAGCCGTGCACGTCCGCACCGTCCAGGACGGCGAGCCGCGCTACAGCGCGGCCGAGCCCGATCCGTCCCGTCGCGACCTCGGCGGGTACGGCGGCGCCGACACCTGGTGGAAGGCGACGATCACGGCGGTCAACCCCGTCGTGCCGTACCGTTTCCTGCTGCTGTCTCCCGGCGGGCAGCGGTGGCTGACCGCGCGCGGGATGGTCGGTCACGACGTGACCGACGCGACCGACTTCAGGCTCGTCGCCCACGAGGTGCCGCCCGCCTGGATGGCCGACGCGATCGTCTACCAGATCTTCCCCGACCGGTTCGCCCGCTCGCGCGGGCACGCCGAGCCGCCCGCGTGGGCGTTGCCGGCCGAGTGGGACACCGACGAGGTCATCGGGCAGGGGCCGGGCACGCCCGAGCAGTTCTACGGCGGCGACCTCGACGGCATCGTCGAGCACCTGGACCACATCCAGGCGCTCGGCGCCGACACCGTCTACCTCACGCCCATCTTCCCCGGCCGCTCCAACCACCGGTACGACGCGGCGCGCTTCGACGCCGTCGACCCGCTGCTCGGCGGCGACGAGGCGCTGGAGCGGCTCTCGGCGGCGCTGCACGAGCGCGGCATGCGGCTGCTCGGCGACATCACGACCAACCACACGGGCGACTCGCACGAGTGGTTCGCCGCCGCCGTCTCCGATGTCGGCGCGCCCGAGCGGGAGATGTACTACTTCGACGGCGACACAGGCGAATACGAGTCGTGGTGGGGCGTGAAGACGCTGCCCAAGCTCAACTGGGGCAGCGACCTGGTCCGCGACAGGATGGCCGCCGTCATGACGAAGTGGCTGGGCCCGCTGGACGGCTGGCGCGTCGACGTGGCGAACATGACGGGCAGGCGCGGAGCCGACGACCACAACCACGAGGTGGCCAGGCTGCTCAGGCCGCGCGGCGCGGCCTTCATCGCCGAGCACAACCACGACGCGTCCGCCGACCTGGACGCCGACGGCTGGCACGGCACGATGAACTACGGCGGCTTCACCCGTCCTGTGTGGGCCTGGCTGCGCGGCGAGTCGCTCGACCTCACCCACTTCCTCGGGGTGCCTGGCGGCGTGCCCACCAGGGACGGCGTGGCGACCGTCGCCACCTTCAGGGAGTTCGCCGCGCACATGTCGTGGCGCTCGCTCGTCCACTCGTGGCAGCTGCTCGACTCCCACGACTCGCCCCGCATCCGCACCGTCACGGGTTCGGCCGAGCGCCACCTGGTCGCCCTCGGCCTGCAGGCCACGCTGCCCGGCACGCCGATGGTGTTCGCGGGCAGCGAGTTCGGACTCACCGGCGCCAACGGCGAGTACTCCCGCACCCCGATGCCGTGGAACAGGCCAGGCGAGCGCGACGAGGAGATCCACGCCGCCTACCGCGAGCTGCTGGGCCTGCGCAGGGCCGAGCCCGCGCTGCGCAGGGGAGGGCTGCGCTGGGTGCACGCCTCCGCCGACTGCCTGGTGTTCCTCAGGGAGACCGCCACCGAGTCGCTGCTGGTGTGCGCGCGCAGGGCGCCGGGCGACCCGGTGAGCCTGCCGCTGGACGGCACGGCACGCGGCGTCTACAACGCCGACGACCTTGACTCCCCTGTCCTACCGGGAGAAGGGCCATCCTTCAAGGTTTGGCGTCTCGCCGTGCGGAGCTGATCACGCTACGGTATGCAGCTGACGGTTCGTCTTTCAACTAGATAAGTGGTGCGCCGATGAAGTCGCTGGTCGTGGCCCTGTTGTTGTTGCCCGCCGGACACCTGGAGAGCAATGTCGCGGGAACGGCGTACTACGTCGACTCCAAGGCAGGCGACGACGCGGCGGCGGGCACCAGCGCGACCACGGCATGGAAGAGCCTGGCCATGGTCAACGCCGCCGCCCTCAAGCCCGGCGACACGGTCAACCTCAAGCGGGGCGGCGGCTGGAGCGAGACGCTGACCCTCGCCGCGAAGGGGACCGCGGCCAGGCCGATCGTGCTCCAGCCGTACGGCACGGGCGCAGCCCCCAAGCTCAGCGGCCAGGAGCAGCCCTGTGTCGTGATCACCGGCAACCACTGGAAGGTCGCAGGGATCAGGGCCAGCAACTGCCAGTGGGCGGGCTTCGAGATCAGCGGCGACGGCAACGAGCTCGACGGCGTGGCGGCCGACCGCAACATCGCGGGCGTCCACGTCGCCCCTGAGGGCAGCCGCAACACCATCAGGAACAGCACGCTCACCGGCAACGACCGGATGAGCGTCAACGACGACGGCGGCGACAACGACTCGGGCGCCTTCGGCGTCCTGCTCAACGGCGACGACAACCTCGTCACCGGCAACACGATCACCGGCAGCTACGCCGCCAGCAAGGACTACGGCGTCGACGGGGCGGCCATCGAGATCTTCAACGGCGACCGCAACAGGATCACGCACAACCTCTCCCGCGACAACGTCACCTTCACCGAGCTCGGCGCGCGGAAGGGCAGCACGGCGACGGGCAACGTGTTCGCCTTCAACGTGGTCACCTCCAGCCGCAAGCTGGGCTCGTTCCTGGTGACGCGCGGGTCGGGACACGTGGTCGGGCCCGTGAAGGGGACCCTGGCCGTGCACAACTCGGTGTACCTGCCCGCGGCCAAGACGATCGGCTGGTCGTGCCACGACGGGTGCGCGCCCGGCATCCTCAAGCTGCGCAACAACGTGATCGTGGTCGGCGGCGAGATGGGCTGGGAGGACGGGAAGGGCGCGGACGACGCGGGCAGCGTCTACCTGGGCAGGAAGAAGCGCTTCACACTCGGCCCCAAGTCGGTGATCGCCGACCCGCGCTTCGTCTCCAGGACCGACCTGCGCCTGCGCCCTGGCTCGCCCGCCGTGGGGCGCGCCGCCGTGCTGAGCCCCGTCTGGTTCGGCGGCTCCGCCATCACCAAGGACTTCGCGGGCAAGGCCCTCGGCGGCGCGCGCGACGCCGGGGCCTACCAGCACTGAGCCGCCTCAGGAAGGCGGCTGCGAGAGGGCGGCCTTGGCGTTCCTGCTCAGCTCGTCGGCCAGCACCTCGGTCAGGCCCGCCTCGACGCCGTCCAGCGCCATGGCGACCACCTCGGCCGGGGCCAGCTTGGGCGCGTCCACGCGTGCCGCCATGTCGGTGTCGATGTAGCCCGCGTGGACGCCCACCACGAGCGTGCCCTGCTCTCGCAGCTCCATCCGCAGCGCGTTCGTCAGCGACCACGCGGCGGCCTTGGAGGCGGCGTAGGTGGCCACCTGCGGGAACGTCAGGAACGACAGCACCGAGAGCATGTTGACCAGCGCGCCGCCTCCGTTGCGGGCCAGCACGGGGGCGAAGGCGCGGCTCATCGCCAGCACGCCCAGATAGTTCGTCGCCATCTCCCGCTCGGGCGGGCCGAGCACGCCCGCGTTGTTGACCAGCAGATCGGTGTCGCCGCACAGCTCGGCAGCCGCGGTGACCTGGGCGGGGTCGGTGACGTCCAGGCGTACCGGCACCAGCCGCGGGTCGGTCACGGTGGAGGGGTCGCGGGCGCCCGCGTAGACGGTCTTCGCGCCGCGCTCGAGGAGGGCGCGGGCGAAGGCCGCGCCGAGCCCGCGGTTGGCGCCCGTCACCAGGGCGACACTGCCGTCGATCTTCATTGGATCCGCTCCAGGACGGTGGCGTTGGCGAGGCCGCCGGCCTCGCACATGGTCTGCAGCGCGTAGCGGGAGCCCCGCTGCCGCATGGCGTGGACGAGGGTGGTCATGATGCGCGCGCCGCTGGCGCCGAGCGGGTGGCCGAGCGCGATGGCGCCGCCGTTGACGTTGACCTTCGCGGGGTCGGCGCCCGTCTCCTGCAGCCAGGCCAGCACCACGCTGGCGAAGGCCTCGTTGACTTCGAACAGATCGATGTCGGACAGGCTCAGACCCGCCTTCCTGAGCACCTTCTCCGTGGCGGGGATGACGCCCGTGAGCATGAGCAGCGGGTCGGAACCCGTCACGGCGAAGGAGTGCAGCCGGGCCAGCGGGCGCAGGCCGAGCCTCGCGGCGGTCTCGCCGCTGGCGATCAGCAGGGCGGCCGCGCCGTCGTTGGTCGGGCTGGCGTTGCCCGCCGTGACCGACCAGTTGATCTGCGGGAAGCGCTCGGCGTAGCCGGGGTCGGCGAACGCGGGCTTCAGGCCGGCGAGCACCTCCATCGTCGTGCCGGGCCGTACGGACTCGTCCCTGTCGTAGCCGTCGATCGGGGCGATCTCGGCGGAGAGGTCGGCGGCGGCCGCCTTGCGGTGCGAGTCCATGGAGAAGGCGTCCATCGCCTCACGGGTCAGGCCCCACTTGGCCGCGATCAGCTCGGCGCTGATCCCCTGCGGGACCAGGCCCTCGGGGAAGCGCGCCGCGACGCCGGGGCCGAAGGGGTCGGCGCCCTGCGGCACGTTCGACCACATGGGCACCCTGCTCATCGACTCCACACCGCACGCGACGACCAGGTCGTAGGCGCCCGACACGACGCCCTGGGCGGCGAAGTGGACCGCCTGCTGGGAGGACCCGCACTGCCTGTCGACGGTCACCGCAGGCACCTCGTCCGGGAAGCCCGCCGACAGCCACGCGTACCGGGTGGTGTTCATCGCCTGCTCGCCGACCTGGTCGACGCACCCGCCGATCACGTCGTCCACGAGCGCGGGGTCCACGCCGCTGCGCTCGACCAGCGCTCGCAGGGTGTGCGCCAGCAGTTCGACGGGGTGGACGTGCGCCAGCGCGCCCGTGGGCTTGCCCTTGCCGATGGGAGTCCGTACGGCCTGCACGATCACGGCGTCACGCATCGCGCCTCCTAGTTAGTTGGAAAACTGGATGCACTCTACCATTTGGTTTTCCAACGCACTCGGGGGCGCCCTTCCGGCTGTCGACAAAAGGGTGATTGGGCATCATTCTGGACATAGCCCGGAAACGCGCGCGAAATCTCCCTGCGGCACTGTGTTGAGCCTTCGAAAGGGGGAGATGCGATGTTGCTGAGACTCAGGGTTTCGTTGCCGGATCGCCCAGGCGGTCTGGGTCAGGTCGCAAGGGCGCTCGGCGCGCTCGGAGCCGACATACTCCAGGTGACCGTGCTCGAACGCGAGACGGGCCGAGCGGTCGACGACTTCACCGTGTCGTGGCCGGGCACCGCCACCCCCGCTTCCGTGCGTGAGAAACTGTCGGCCGTCCCCGGCATGCGGGTCGAGGGCGTCTGGCCGACCAGGGAGGTGCCAGGCTCCGCGCCCGACTACGATCTCCTCCTGCACGTCGCGACCGAACCCGCGCGCGGGCTCGCCACCATGGTCGACGCCCTGCCGTCGCTGTGCGGAGGCGACTGGGCGCTCGCCCTGGCCGACGGCGTCGTCCGGCACGCCAGCCCCGCCGCGCCCCCCGCCTTCGGGCTGGAGGAGCTGCCGCTCAGGGCCGCCTCTCACGTGGCAGGCGAACACCGGCTGATGGTCCTGCCCGTGGCCAGCACGGCGATGCACGTCGTCGTGGCCCGCTCCGAGGGCCCGCCCTTCCACCGGGCCGAGCTCGAGCGCGCGTCCCGCATCGTCGAGGTCGTCTCCCGCATGGCCGCCCGCTTCGAGCCGGTCGCCGACTGACCGCCAACCGCCCGCGCGGGTCTCAGGGCAGCGGCCGCCACCCGCGCGGGCCCCACAGGATCGCCCAGATGGTCGGGGGCCTCAGCGGCGAGGCGGGTCGATGCGGGCGCCGTCCGGCTTGAACAGCATGAGCCTGGTGACGTCCACACCGATCTTGGCGGGGTCGCCGGTGCGCCACGCGGGCCTGACGCCGAGCCGTACGATCAGGTCCGCCCTGCGGTGGCTGCCGTCGCGCAGGTGACCGACCTGCTCCTGCTCGGCGTGTTCCTCCTCCGGCGCGCCGAACAGCCGCCTGGCCATGGCGCGCAGCCCGCCGCCGACGTTCTCGTGGCCGTTGGCGTTGCGCCTGGGGTCGGGCGGCTCGGGGACGGCCACCGCGGGCACCCCGCACTCGACGTACGCCAGCCACTCGTGCCCGTGGTACTCCAGCGCCCTGACCCTGCCGTAGAAGCTCGGCCCCTCGTACGACTCCTGGACGGGAGCGAGCCCGTCGGGTCGCAGCCCCACGATGATCTGGCCGCCGGTGTGCTGGGAGACCGCGTACGCCCTGGGATCGCTCCAGGGCATCACCAGCTGGTGGGGGCCGAAGTCCAGCAGCACGTACTGGTTCTGGGGGGTTCGCACGGTCGCCGGCAGCAGGTTGAGCTGCTGGGAGCTGAGGAAGGCGGCCACGAACGCGGTCGCCGGGTCGTTGTAGATCTGGCCGGGCGTGCCGACGTCCTGCAGCACGCCCCTGTTCATGATGGCGATGCGGTCGGCCAGCGTGAGCGCCTCGACCTGGTCGTGCGTGACGTAGATGGTGGTGACGCCGAGCGAGCGGACCAGCGAGGAGATCTCCATGCGCAGCTCGGTGCGCATGCCGGCGTCGAGGTTGGACAGCGGCTCGTCCATCAGGAAGATCTTCGGCTGGCGCACGATGGCGCGGCCCATGGCCACCCGCTGACGCTGGCCGCCGGACAGGGTGCCCGGCCTGCGGTCCAGGGTCTCGTCGATGTGCAAGGCCTTGGACAGCTCCGTCACGCGCTCCTTGACCAGCGCGGGGTCGGCCTTGGCGATCTCCAGGGGGAAGGACATGTTGCCGCGCACGGTGCGGTGCGGGTAGAGCGCGCCGTTCTGGAAGACCATGGCGACGTCGCGGTCGCGCGGGGCCAGATGGTTGGCGAGCCGGCCGTCGAGCCAGAGGTCGCCGTCGGTGACCTCTTCGAGGCCGGCGATCATCCTGAGCAGTGTCGACTTGCCGCAACCCGACGGTCCGAGCAGAACGAGGAACTCCCCGTCGGCGGCACGCAGGTTCAGCCGATCGACCGCCAGGTATCCCCCGGGGTAGACCTTGGTTACCTTGTCAAGGACGACCGTGCTCATGGGTCTGCTCCACGCTTGTCGATACGCATCAGACTCCCGGGACGGAGGGAGTCATCGCTGCTTGGCGGGCATGAGACGTCACCTGTGACGGGGCTGAATGTTGAGGTAGTACATCGCGTGTTCACTCCGGTGTCCAGACTTGACATGAAAAATCTGTAACCGTCGCGTTCCTCATTCAAGGTCCCCTGACGGGCCACCCACTTCCGTCCCACCCCTGGTCGCGTTTCGGTATGCCCGCAACCAGCCCACGCCTCCAGTTATTGCGAAAAATCCCACTTTGGAAAGCCTTGCGTAAACTTGCGGCAAGCCTTTTCATATGAGGGGGCCCTGTCGTACGGCGGGGCCTGTCAGTTTGTTCCGGGGGACGTCTCATGACCCACTCTTCGACATCGACCCGCTGGTGGCGGGACGCGGTGATCTACCAGGTGTACGTGCGCAGCTTCGCCGACGGCGACGCGGACGGCGTCGGCGACCTGAAGGGCGTGCGCGACCACCTGGGGTACCTCGCCGACCTGGGTGTCGACGCCATCTGGCTGACCCCGTTCTACACCTCGCCGATGGCCGACTTCGGCTACGACGTGGCCGACTACCGCGACGTCGACCCGCTGTTCGGCACGCTCGCCGACGCCAAGGCGCTCATCGACGAGGCGCACGGCATGGGCATCAGGGTGATCGTGGACGTGGTGCCCAACCACACCTCCTCCGCCCATGCCTGGTTCCAGGAGGCGCTGCGCGGCGTCAACCGCGACCGCTACATCTTCCGCGACGAGCCGAACGACTGGGAGTCGATCTTCGGCGGGTCCGCCTGGACCCAGGTCGAGGACGGCCAGTGGTACCTGCACCTGTTCGACTCCTCGCAGCCCGACCTCAACTGGGACAACCCCGAGGTGCGCGCGGAGTTCGAGTCGATCCTGCGCTTCTGGCTCGACCTGGGCGTCGACGGCTTCCGCGTCGACGTCGCGCACGGCATGATCAAGCCCGAGGGGCTGCCCGACATCGGCCACGCCGACCAGGTCCGCCTCATCGGCAACGACGTCGTGCCGTACTTCGACAACGACGCCGTCCACGAGATCCACCGCTCGTGGCGCAAGCTCCTCGACTCCTACCCCGGCGAGCGCATCGGCGTCGCCGAGGCGTGGGTCACCGAGGTCC